>NZ_JADOUT010000002.1:0-364915 GCF_015752345.1 Arthrobacter sp. CAN_A212 | reverse complement strand
CGCAATATTAAGCCGAGGAACGGGACCAAGACCCCCGAATCACAAGGGCAAACGCACCAAACTCGGCTTAACGTTTTCCTCGGCATAATCGGAGTTAAGCCGGATTCGGCTTAACTCCGACAGAGGAGTTCAATATCGTGCGATCCGCTACACCGAAAGACTCGCTGAGTCCGAAGCAGTCGCCTCTGTCTGCGCCAAGGGCGATAGTTACGACAACGCGATCGCCGAGGCACTGAACTCGCTGTTCAAAGCCGAGCTAATCCGCAACAAAGGCCCGTGGACGGGCATCAATAACCTAGAAATCGCCGTCGCGGAATACATCGGTTGGTACAACCATCGACGCCTTCACAGCGAGACCGGCTACCGACCACCGGTGGAAGCCGAAACCATCTACTACTCAAAACTCCCGACCATCAAAATGATGGAGCGGGTCTAACAAACCCTCCACCAACCCCGCGGCTTGACACGGAGTTCGGCGGCTTCCTTTTGCGTGACACCGGGACGGGCGCCGTCTTCAATGTCGGCCTCCTTGAGCCAGTTATGCAGGGTGGCTTCGGAAATTCCGAAGTCCTTGGCAATCTGGGAGATCGGCGCTTCGTGCTTGCGTGCCACCGCGACAACGTCGCGTCGGAACTCGGCGGGAAATGGCTTGGGCATGTGAACATCCTTGCTGTAATGAGTAAATCCTCGCAAGTCAGGAGGCAAGCAAACTCGGGGCAGTCCCGATGGCTGAAAGATCACGCCTGATAGTCAGGGTATTTTCGCGTTGGAGGATTCGACGCGCCTGTCGCATCAACCATCATCGTTTCTTGGGCGATGTGCACGGGACGCCCTGTTGGCTGGCCAGAATGTTTGACTTACCTTGCGTTCTACTTCACTGTCGCCGACAGGTTCAAGTTGGACACGTTGGCCATACTCAACTTTATTACCGTGAGCGCCTGTCCATCTGAGCCCTTACCGGGTGCTGCGACAGCAGTCAGCTTTGATCCTGAAGGGACTCCGCCGAAGGTGATGGTGATTTGCTGTCCGTCCTTCTTCAGTGTCGCCCGGTTCAGGCTGGAGTCGATACTGACCGTCGCATCGGAAACCCACTGCCACGTCATTGCCTTGCCCGAGCTCGCCTTCATCAGATCGTTGACAATCATGCTTGAGGAAGTGTGCGTGACGGTCCGAGTTGCGGATGACGATCCAGGAAGCGCCTGGGTCATGTCCACAGACGCCGTTGACGATGAAAGAAGCTTTGTTGAACCCTTTGCTCCGAGCGGCTGGTTCGACTGACCCATAAGCAACGTTGAGTGGGCTGAGGTGCCCGGCTTCCAATAGTTCCACCGCTGGGTATCACCGTAGTAACCTGCTGGGCTGCCAAGTTCCGTCCCGGGATCGATCGACCATTCGACACCCTTCTTGAAGAACGAGACAGTACCGATGTCCAGATGAGCATGGTTGGCGCTATTGTCACCACCCTTAAGAGTCGCCGTCGACGGTGTGCTCCCTGCCGGTAGGTGCAACGCAGCCAACCCGGTGTGCGGGAATACCGAGGAACGTTTCGCAGGCAGACTGCCGGGCTTGACCCACCACCACATCAGCTGGGAGTCGGGCTTGGCCTGAAGTTCCTTCCATGCCCATGCCGCGGCGCCTGCGTCCTTGCTAGTGAACGCAGACCAGGCTGGCATCAGCGGACTGAGTGCATCCGGCTCGGCGTCAGCAAAGGGCGTCGGCGATCCATTAGGGTCTGTACTATTCATTGCATAATTCGCGGTCTTGACCAGTGAAGGCATGGTAATTGGAGATGTTGCATACACATTCGGCAGCGTCGAATAGATAGTAGATAGCGCGCGGCTTTGATATGTCCAGTAACCAGGTCCTTCTTGGGTCCCACCGTCAGCAGCGACCATGTTCAGCGCTGGTTGCACTGAGACAAGAGACTCCTTCGCTAGCGCTGCTGCCTGTACTGGCGATTTCTCAAGGAAGACTGCGGCGGCCACGAAAGTTGCGGCGTTGTGTATTGCGGCAATATTTGTAGCGGCGTCAACAAAATTCTCCCGGTCAGCATGCAAGCAGGTTTGCGGGCCGATCCACTGGACCAAGACGGTCTCTTCCAGTCCTTCGACGGGCGCCCAATCATTTGCCGTTCCTGCAGCCAGCAGAAGGTGTGACCAGGTCAATGTGTTCATCGAGCCCGGCCCCGCTTCAAGGATCCGTTTGGTGTCCGACCGCAAAACACTGCGTGCCTTAGTGTCCCCCGCCTGCAGCCAGCCGTAGCCGAGCCGCGAGACCCTCGGCGGATAGTTGCTTTGCAACTGCTGCAACGTAAGTGTCTGTGCCGCTTGATTTGCCGCACCTCGGATCATTTGGCCATGAATCGTCGCTATAGCGGGGTCTGTAAGTGCCCGTGCGTTGGCATCAGCAATCATTTTATTCGTTGTGATGATCCCTGGTCCGCTTGCAGGCAGTTTAGGAGCAAACTTTGACTCTGCCACTGGAAGAGCACATCCACCCATAAACCCAACCCAACCAGATGAGGCAGGAATGCTGCCGCTACGGCCCTCAAGTTCATCACGCCAGGTCGGCGCCTGAAGCTTGACCGAGGCCGCCACATCCCCGATAACACTCCGCTGGGCCACACGGTCGGCTGCCAGAATTGTCGTAAAGGCCTCCGCACGAACTTTCGTCGCTTGATATGCGGATACTGAGATCTGTCCAGCATTCAGGTCAGCTAATGCTGCTTTGGCAACGTTCTGCTGCACAAGCCTTAGATCTTTCAACGTATTCATCTGGCTAGAGCTGGTCTTGACAGTCGCAGCTCGCAGTCCCTCAGCATCGGCTGCCTGCGCCGCAGCGGTCATCGCGGTCTGAGTGGTCGCTGCGGAAACCAGACCGGCGGCCTTGTCCAAGCTTGCGGTGCCGTTGGCGACTGCATCTTTCACAATCAGGCCGTCAGCCCTGGCCAAGGTTGATATGAAGGGCCTGGAATCCACGTAGAGGTTTTTGGCCGCCACAATGTCCTCCCTTAGAGCCGCACGCTGTTCGCTCAGCGTTGGTCCAGCTGCCGGATCAATAGGCGTAGTCACGGTCACGTTGGCGGCGTTCGCATATTTGCCGTTCGCATCGTGTGCGAAGAGGGCGTACGAGTAAGTGGTCTTCGGCTTGAGTCCAGGGTTGGTAATGCTGGTTTTTGGTGCCGCGACATCTGTTACGACGGTGCCAGATGTGGGTGAAGCGGGCGCAATCGTGCCCAGGGCACGCCGGACAAGTACTCCCGAGTAACTGCTGGAACTTGGATTCGTCCATTTCAACGTCACTGAAAAAGGTGTGGTGCTGGCTACCGTCAGACCCGCAACAGGTGAAAGTGTTACTGGGCTGGTCGACGGGCTGCCTGCGTACCGGTACATGAACGCCGCCATAGCGTCTCGGTTGACGGGCTGCACAGGCCTGTACGTCTTATCAGGCCAGCCCTCAGATATCTTCTTGGCTGCCAGCCAGCTGATCTCCTTATAGAACTGGACATTCATGCCTACATCGACGAACCTCGGCGATGCTGGAGCAGCATAGGTGGGACTTCCCGCAAGGCGGTACATGAACGCCGCCATTGCATCCCGGTTTACGGGGTCGAGTGGCCGGTACGTTTTGTCCGGATACCCAGTCGAGATCTTCTTTGAAGCTAACCAGCTGATCTCCTTGTAGAACTGGGTCCTCGTAGTGACATCTTTGAAGGGGGACGTAGCGGGTGGCGTGTAGTTGGGACTACCCGCGAGCCGGTACATGAACGCCGCCATCGCGTCTCGGTTCACTGGTTGCAGAGGACGGAAGGAACCGTCGGAGTACCCGGTGGATATTTCCGCGCCGGCGAGCCAATTGATCTCCTTGAAGAATTGATTATCACTGCCAACGTCGGAGAACGATTCCGCTGCTGCAGCAGTCGAGTATTCCGCCGGTTCGACGGCGTTAGCTGAACCCATCGCGAGGAAAGGCATCACGAGTATCAACGCCGTTGCCGAAGCAACTAAACGACGCGCATGGGTGAAGAAAAACATGAAGCTGACCTCCGCATAAGCCAGCCCCAACGACCGACGCCCTGGATAGATTCCGGGTTATTTTGAACCTACCCGTGGGCGGAGACGGAAACTTGTTTCTTAGCTAAACATGATCGAACGCTGCCTGAATCCTGAGGCAAAAGGGCGTCCAGCGGAAAATCCACCACATTAACTGTGTCAGCCCCCGAAGTGGTCCCAACCGCCGCCGTCGTGAAGAACTGATCCAACTTCGACAACGGATCCACCATCCAACACGTCTCCGACTTTTTGAAATCCTTGAGGCAACTCAGCGCCCAGCGGGAACGTTGCGAGGATCCCATAGTCCTCGCCACCTGTGAGTACCCAGTCGAATGGGTCGACCTTGAGCAATGACGCAGCGGACATTAGCGGGACGGCGAGAAGTTCCACGGCACCAGGGTTCAATCTAATGGTCACTCCGCTTGCCTTTGCGATTCTTCCGGCATCCCGTAAGAGCCCGTCAGAGACATCGATTGCCGATCGTGCGCCAGCGGCAGCCGCAGCAGGTCCTGCCTTAAGCGGTGGCCAGGGTCGGCGCTGACTCAACACCAACCTCATCATCTCGGAATCAAGGCTTCGGGCATCGTGATCCGACTCCATAAGAGCCAATCCGGCTGCTGCCCGTCCCACTGTTCCGGCAAGGGCCAAAATGTCGCCAGCGACCGCACCAGAGCGGAGAACCGGAGCGCGCGAATCCAGAGTTCCGGTTACAGCTATAGATGCTGCCAGCTCACGTCCCCGCCCCAGATCACCACCGATGACACCGCATCCGACTGCACCGAGCTGCACGATGGCTGCAGCCATCCCATCCGCAAAACTATCTACCCAGTCGATAGGCGTCGCCCCAGGCAAAGTAAGACTGACCAGCAGAGAGGTGGCACGCCCACCCATGGCGTTGATGTCGCTGAGGTTTTGGGCGGCCGCCTTCCATCCGACATCGAAGCCGTCCGTAATGTGTCCATTCCTACGATTGAGTCTAAAATCCTGATTCTCGACGAGTGTGTCGATGGAGATCACAACTCGGCCATCCGGGGCAGCCAGGAGCGCAGCGTCGTCCCCAGGCCCAATGACCGCGGCATCTGCGACAAGAAGTCGCGGAAAAATTCTCGCCAGTAAATCTGTCTCGGTAAAATCGGCAACGGTGAGGGGCATACATCTAAGGTACAAGCGAAGCCTCATACAGCGTCCACCGATTCCAAAGCAACGCATAGCTGGGCGGTCGTTTCGTCGTGGGAAGTACCTGGACTACAGACGCCTTCAGCCCGATACGGGGCGCAGGAAGATGTTCGTGAGCTTTACCCGCGGAACTATAGTGGAACGGTAATAATTCGCATCACATGGGCGAAGCGAGGAGGGGCGGCGTGCACGAAGCACGAGATCAAAGCATTCCTGCCGCTCGTCATCTAGGTTTAAGCGGTGGCAGTCCGTCCACGTTCCCATCATCCGGTCATGGGCAGCCCCCTCCCCTGTCCCAACGAACGAAGGACTCGCCGACTTCAGTTTTAGCCTCACGATCCCACCGCCGTAAAAGATTCGTGGCTCTACTCCTCACAATCCTGGTGGCGCTAAGTATTCCGACTCTTATTGGGACGCTCCTTCTGCTGGGTTAGTCTGTACTGGAGAAACTATTCTGACGAACGCAGGGGCCAAATTTCGCAAAGATTATGCCTATATGGGGTAGGCGACCAGAGGCTATTAAAATAGCGCCCATTATCGAGGCTCCCATTAATTCGTCTCCATTTGACCGCGTTGTGACAGCAACCGGACGGTCCTGTCAGCAATCTCACCGTGGACTGCGATGGCTCTGCCCAATGTGTTGAGTTGAACCGAAAAACGAATCGAGATATCCCTTGCGAACAACGCCAGTCATCTTTCAATCGAAAGCACCTCAGGCTCCGGATCTGGAGTCTTTTAGGGTTTTCGCTAACACTTACGTAGTTGGTAGTTCGAGGGGTGCGGAATGTAGGCAAAACCAGCTAACGGTGTGGGCCCACGGAGTAGGTGCTCTGGGAGGTTCGTTCATAGACGGAGACGAAGAAGCTGCGCGAATCCTGGATCAGCCCGGGCTCTCTAATCTCCCTTCGCTTGGGCAAGAGCTTCGTGGATCAATCTCTCTATACGTCCTAGAGCACGACAAGGACCAAGTCACTCTACTTCCGGACCCGCTGGGAGGCGGCATCGTCTTTACGCACCGCGACGAGGATGGCTGGGCAGCATCGTCGGATCTCGGTGCGCTCGTCGACTTCCTCCGGAGCATCGGCCGAGGCCCGCGGAAGTCACTTGAATATGTCGCTGCATATGTTGCCACCGGTAGCGGCGGGCTCGTCGACTCTAGTTATGAGGGCATCGAAGCGCTGCCACAGTTCAGCTATATCGAGATCACTCCAAATGGATTCACAGTGAAAGATTATGCGGCCAAGCAGTCCTTCTACGCGACAGAAGAGTCTTACGACGATTCTCTCGCTCGCGCCGAGGAAGAAATCAAACTGAACCTGAGGGCGCTTGCCTCTGGAGACCATTCCCGTAAAGTGGCGCACTTGACCGGGGGAATCGATTCACGCGCTGTGTTGGCGGCAATCCTGTCGACGGGCAACGGCGATCAGTTCTCGTTCTACTGTTCTGGTGGGCCCACCGAACCCGACCAGGTCATTGCGCGGCAACTGGCGACTGAGTACGGGCTCATCATGACGAAGGCTCAAGGGACAGAGCCAACTGTCGCGCCTGAGACCCAGGAAGAACAGCTCCTTTGGCGCTTTCAACATACCTCCGGGCTCATATCCGGCCCGATGCATCGGGGAAACACTCGATCTTCGACGGCTATTGCCAGTGGCGGCTATGGCGAGCTATTTCGTTCATTCCACAACAAGGGGATCCCCCACGTTGGGAATCCGCAGGAGGTGGCCCAAAAGATATTCGGCGGACTTGGTTTCTCGACTAACGCTTCCCGCAGACTGCTCTCACGGGACTTTGCCGACCGCACCCAGGCTCGGCTGCAGAACCATATTGTAAAGAGTGAAGGGAAGGGAGTGCGCCGAGATGCGCTTCTCGACCATGTGTACATGAGTAGTCGTAACAGGTTTTTTGTCGGTGAGATCACCAGATCGGTATCACCCTTTGCCGCGCGGTTTGATCCCCTTTACAGCCTTGCAGGAGCGTCCCTCGCTCTCCGACTCGATGGTGCCAGCCGTGTGGCAAATATTGTAGGGATGGACCTGATCGAGCGTATGTCGCCCGGCCTATCGCGGCTGCCATTCGATCGAGACAGATTCAGCGGTGCTTATGCACAAGTTCGCGAAGTGCCCGCCACGAGGGATTTTTCCAAGCAAGGTGGACCATTATTTGATGGGATGGTCAGCGAGCCGGCAGGGAACGCTGGGCTTGTGAAAGTCCCCAAACCAACGGTGGAGGAGCGGCTGCGAGCGAACGAGCTGAAGATGGCCCCCCGACTTATCGCCGAGTTTCCGGCGACGCGTGATGGAATCAAGGACCTGATCGCTGGGATGACCGGGTCAAGATTCGAATCTGCCTTCAATAGCAGGGCGGTGACTCTCCTCGTGGATCGGCCGCCCTCACATCGCGTCCATTACCGGACTGCTCGCAGTATCTACGCCAGCCTCCTGTGGTATCACCGAGGATGATCGCAGAACCTTGGCTCATTGTTCCCTGCCAGATCACGATGCCTCACAAGGACTACCCGCAGCGGCGGCTAAGCTTGATAGATCGAACGGCCAACCGGCCTTCTCATGTTCGATCTTGGTCCGCATTTCTCGAACAGATCTAGGGATAATGGTTACAAACGCTCAGATGTATCGGCTTCGGGAAATGGTCCTTTCGCTCCTCCCCTCGTCTAGCGGGGATCTAAGCAGGGCCCGAGCCATGAACTTCATCGAGGATGGGCTCCTCTCATCAGCGCAGTTCGATGATCTCAAATATGACAACGGCGCGATGTGGGCCGCACCCTACCCTCGAGGCCAACAGCGCTACCTACACGGATTCATTTTCCTTGTCGACTGGTTCGATACTGTTCTGGTGAACGAGCAGTCTGCCCCAGAAGCCGCCAGACTTGCCACCGAAGTAGTGGAGGATTGGATCGACCGATACCCAAATCCACAGACCGACCACCCTATGGCCTATCATGATGAGACAACCGCTCAACGGCTGATGAACCTCATGTCGTTGGATATGAGAGTGCAGAACTACCATCCTGATCTGTCGCAACGGGTCCTGCAGCCTCTCATTAGCACGACCGCCGACCTCCTTGCCCGGGATGACTTTCATGCTGCTGGCAACAATCACGGGATGTTCCAGGATCTCGCTCTGCTGTATTGGAGCATTTTATCTGCGCCCACTGAGGAACGCCGGTCAGCTGCATACTTCGACGTCGCAATGAATCGATTGAGGAATTACTTCAGCGAATGTTTCACCAAAGACGGGGTTCATGTCGAGAATACACCGACTTACCATTTGATGGTTTCCAGACATGTAGCTAATGTTCAGAGAATTGCGGTAGCGGCCGGACATCCCGATGCACCGTTTTATGAAGAGCTCGTCAAAAGGGCCGAAATCTATGCTGTTCATGCACTTATGCCGGATCGCACTTATCCCCCGATTAGCGATACACAGCAAAACGACATTTCTCGATCAGGAATGCAGAAGATTTTTACCAGTGAAGAATTCGCCTATGCGAGCAGTGGCGGATCGACTGGTCGAGCCCCCGACGCGCGAACCCTGGTTCTTCCGGACTCCGGCTATGCGATTTACCGCAGCAAATGGGGAGATCCGAATGCGACCTTCGCGTTCTTCTCAGCGGCCTACAACGCTGATTACCACAAACACTCGGATGACCTGAGCTTCTTTTTACGGAGTGCGGGGGTAGACCTTCTAAGCGAATCGGGCCCCTACAGCTACGACTACAAAGATCCTTTATCTAAATACGCCTACTCCCAGTTCGCTCACAATAGCCTTGTGGTAGACGGCAGGAGCCTTCCGCGGACTGATGGGAAGTTGAACGATGTACACCTGCGATCCGTTGATGAGCGGGACGATGGATTCACCGTTGTTGGCACGAATGCTCGCTACGAGGACGTTATTCACGAGCGGAAGATAGACATCAACGAGATTGATGGATTTCCGCAAATCAATGTTACCGATTCCATTACAAGCCCTGCTAAGCATCATTATCAGTTGCTTTGGAACCTTGGGACGGACGTAGACATAACTTTGCATGGCCAAGGTTTTGAACTATTCCACAAGAATCGGAAGGTCATGGATTTGCTGGTGTCTGCCGATGTAGCAACCATCATTACCATTCGCGAAGGCGTGATGAAGCCTCGTCCACTTGGTTGGCGCTTCCCAAGATTCGGTCAAGCAGAACCGGCCAAAGTTGTGGCCATATCCTTCACAGGTCCGTCTGCGACCCTTACGACCAGCATCAGGCTGTCCGATTTCAACTACGTCGATCGGGGTCTTGCAGCCCAGGACTCAAAGTGGTCACGACAAGACGGTAAAGTGCCGCTAAACTATCTCTTCAGTCCAGGAAAAACGGCTAGCGGGCGGAATCGCTTGGTGGTAGTTTTCTCGGCTATCCAAGGCGTCGGAGACTTCACCTACAACTACAAAGCATCAATCGACGCTGTCGACATCAACGCGCTTTACATTCTGGATGACTTTGGCGACCAGGGTTCCTACTATCACTCTGACCATCGATCAGACACTGTGTTTCAAGCGGTCCAACGGTTGATAAAGACAATTGCTGACCGGGAGGGTGTGGAGGTAAGCGACATTGTGACAGTCGGGTCCTCCAAAGGTGGGACTGCGGCTCTGCTTCACGGCCTCGCCCTATCGGTTGGTCGAATAGTCGTTGGTGCCCCTCAGACCCGGATAGGTTCGTTCGTTGCTCGCCCACATCCGAACATCCTCGAGTTCATGGCTGGGGGGACTTCCGATTCGGATGTGGAGTACCTCGATGGGTTGATTGACTCCGCAATAAGCAAGAACAACGGAACCACAGCAATTTCGATTCTCGTAGGCCGAAACGATCATCACCTCTCTCACCATGTGCTGCCCTTGTCTGAGAAGCTCGCCGCTAAGGAAATTACCGATACCTCCCTCACAATTCTTCCAGATCTTTCGCATGCCGACGTCGGGTCAGTGTTTAGATTCTTCCTTGCAGCTAACCTGGAGCAGTGGGTAGCAAAGTCCAGTGAGGAAGCGCTAGCTTACATCCTCACTACCAAAGAAAGCGCGCGAAGCATTCGCATCAAGGTGTATGCGCCAGCGGAAACCCAAATCTCTTACCGACTGTTCTCCGGATCAGAAATTGTTCGCCGACGGAGCTATTCAGAGCGCGACGTTGTCATATTCGACGATCTGGCTCCGGGCAACTACAGGGTCCGGGTTTTCCGGACCGAGCCTGGCATGACGGAGCCCAAAGCCTTCACAACCCGTTGGATTAATGTCGAATAGGGATCGAAACCCCATTGCCCTTTACCGGGGAGGCCGCGCCGTATAGTCGGTATACCGCTTGATGTCTGTGCTGATAATGCGAGCAGGTACACCGGCAACCACGCAATTATCTGGAACCTCCTCAAGAACAACGGCGTTGGCACCGATGACCACGTTGCTGCCGATGCGTCCCCCGAAGCACTTGGCTCCAGGCGCGATGAACACGTTATCGCCGACGATGGGGGTTCCATTCCCCCGCACTCTTCCGCCTAATGTGACGTTCTGAGCAATGACACAGTCTCGTCCGATAATTGAGTCCGGGTGGATTACAGTTCCAATACCGCCAATACCAAGGCGGGTACCTTCTCCAATTCGGGCCTTGAACGGCACTCTGGAGTTGAACTTGTTGAAGATGAATGTCTGGATGTAATAGGCGCCGTCAACCAACCCTTCAAGGTAGACCTTGCGGGAAAGTCTATAGAGGTCCATCACCCCGAATCGGTGGAGCTCTTTGGATAACAGGTCTATTGATCCATTTGCCAGTGAGAACTGCTGCATCTCCCCAAAATCGTCTCCATATGCTTCATGACCGATAACCGAACTCCCTTGGGGCTGGCCGCCGGCAGCGACGACGGGTTTCCCGAAGAAATGAGACCCCACGTGTTCCCCAGAAGGATCGATGAACGAAACTACCTGGTGGTTGACACCGAGCATCAGACTCACTGCGGCACTTGTCTTGGTCAAGCCCACCAGGGACAATGATTTTGTCTGACTCGACCGCGGTACGTCGGGAAAACCGACGTACCGCACCCGGTCGGATACCGCTGAAACCGCAGGACTATCGGGCGATTTGGTGTAGCACTTGACGCGATACGTACCCGGACCGTCTAACGGAAACTTATAGGTGTTGGAGACGACATAGGGCGTTTTCTCCACGACCTCGTCACCGCGCAACAGATAGTATGCAAACAGTGTTCCGCCCTCGCTTGCGGCAACGGAAAGCTGGAAGAAATTCTCTAGTGCGGCTGTCACTTTCATGTGTGCTCCCCACGTCGCGTACCAGATTTGGTAACCGGCCTACCTACCACTTCCATATTCAATAGCGGCAGCACTCTATCGTTTGAAAATTGTTGGACGACAAACCGCTGTGCGGCAAACCTCAGCTCATCCCATCGAGCGATATCGGCTGTCACCGTTCGGATGCGCTGGGCCATCCTTACCGGGTCAGGCGCGATCCAATCGACAGGATAGATCTGATCGGCGCCAGGCCAAGCGAGTGTTACAGGGAACGCACCAGACGCAGCCCCGTCCGGCAGCGTGAGATGAAACGACTCGAAGTCGCTGACGGACAAAACCGTTCCGATCTTGCTATACCACTCAGCCATGTCGTCCCCCTGCGCGTCGAAGGTAACTCCTCCGGTCAATGTCGGGTCGGTCTCAATACGCTGATACTGGGTCAGGAAGTAGTCAAGCTCTTCGGTACGATCAGCCATCCATGCGAACTCTTCAGGACGTTTGCCCTTGATGAACAGGTGGTACCGACTGTCTTCAGTCCTAAGGGCGCTCAGCAGATCGAGCGCTAGATCAAGCCGTTTTCGTTGCGGCACGATCCCCACCAGGCCGAGGTTCCATTCGGCTCCCGGGAGTTTGTCGCGTTTCAGCGCCCGCGTGTCGACATAGTTCGCGATGACAACTGACTTTGAACGTGGAATCCGAAAATCCCGCTGAGCGACGTCCGCTGTGTGCTGGCCGACGAATATGAAGCGATCGACGTTGTCGGTGTTCAGCTGATGGAGGTACGCAGTGGTCAGCTCCTGAAGATGCAGCCGGCAGACCAACCGCTGGTCGGCACGCTTGTTTTTCGCAAACCAGACGGCGTTTCCAAGAGTCCACTCACAGAAGATCACTTCTGCCTCCGCCAGCTTGGCGCGGCTGGCCTCTTCGTCGTGTTGCGAATGTCCGAGCCATTGATCAATTTCGACCGTGTGTCCAACTGCTTCTAAATGTGCGATGAGGCCACGAGCGAATTTAAGGTCGTGCCCGGCAACCAGAATCTTTTTTAAAGTTTTGTCACCCCGATGCGCATTTGATCGCTGATCTCGAAGAACCTTCCTTCTCAGGACCAGCGTCCGTTCATGGCCAGCGGGAACTACTGCTGCTAAGCCGGACACCTTCCGTTCATCAGCAGCTTCTAGCCGAGCCAGTCCACGACCGCATCCTTTCAGATCCACTTGGCTGACGAGTGCCGAATCCCAAACTGAATATTTCCTCGATGTGAGAAGGTCCTCGTAATATGTGCGGTCGATCTGACTAGTCGGGAGGTCTCCAATAAGGGTGATTCCGGCTGACAAAAGGGACTGCGAATCGTCCGCGGACATCTTCCTAACTTCGATACCGTTGACTGGTCCAGAATCTCCGGCCCCAAACTCGGTCAACAGAAGAGTAGGGCGGACACTCTGGGCATCGAGATCCGCCAGGATCTCTGGAGTTATCTTCTGAATGCGGAGCGCATACTTCTCCAGCATCGGCGCCTTGACCGTCAGGCCAGCCGTTCTGAGGACGTAAACCAGACGGTGAGCAGCTGTGTGGCTCCGGAGTACCGAACGCAGGGCAAGCCATGCATCCTCATTTCTGGCTTCCTCATTTTCCATCCAGTAGTTGATCAGCGCCTGGGCGCTTGCTTGATCAGAGACGATCGGGATGATACTTCCGAAGACCTGATCGATCCCCTGCCCTGGTCCACTGATAATCGTTCCCCCACAAGCGGCGACCTCAAACACTCTGCGAGAAAACATCGTGCCCGATTGTTCAACGGAGTTCACGTTTACGTGCACGGGGTGGGCTTTGTAGGCTTCCACCATGTCTGCGTAGGTCAGACCACCGGAAACATGGGGCGCGAGATCCGCTGGGAACTTGTAGGGGCTCTCCTTGTTCAGGTGCTGACGATCATAAATGGTTAGACCAACTGGAAGCGCGGCTGCAAGGAGGCTATGGAGCTGATCGGATCTCTTCTGGTACCGAGCCCCATAATATGAGCCAGCATACGAGACAGTATGCGAGTACTGCCTGTCGCTGGGAAGCGGATTATGTAGTGCTGGCTGGGCGTAAAAAGGTAGCGAAGCGACAGTCTCAAGGAATTCGCCCGCCGACTCCAAATAGCGCCGGATCGACCGATCATCACTGGTAAAGACATGCTGAAAGTAGGTGGCGGTTTTCTGGAACCGGTTGAAATGAATGGGATCTTCTTTATTCCAGAAAATTGTTGGTATTGAGTTCGCACGGCAATGTTTAATCAGGTTGCGTAGATCCGCGAAAGAATCGTCGTCGTAATAACCCACCTTCCCCCGCCATGCTCCACCGTTTCCTTCCCAGGCTGACTCGACGAATAGTGCGCTGATCTTCGAATCGGCTAGCTGGTTTGCCCAGTTGTCGGGAAGTAGCTCGACCAGCGAGATGTCGGGGCGCAAGCCAGCGGTAGTGAATTCATCGGCGATAATACCAATCGTCACATCTGACAGGGTTGTTCCGCTTATGGAGGACGCGCGTTGTTCGGATGCTGACAGTGCAACATGGGCTTCTTCACCCACGCGCCGCCAATTCCTCTCGCTGACCGCCCAAAGGCGGGCTCGGCGGCCCATTTCACAACGCCAATCCTCATTCTTCACGAGCTTTGTTAGGACTGAGGCGAGCTGGACTGCATCGCCTGCAGGGAAAAGGGCTGCCCGTTCCCCGTCCGCGCCTGCGAGGTCCCTCAACGGAGGCAAATCGGAAAGGACCACGGCTTTGGCTGCTGCCATCGCCTCCAAAGGTTTGATCGGAGAAACCATCTCCGTGACAGGAAGTGGCAGACGCGGACATGGCGTTATATCGAAGATACTGAGGTAGTTGGGGATTGCACTGGCTTTGACCCGCCCCGTAAATATCGTTACGTCGGACAGACCCAGCGTCGCAGCTCGTGCCTTCAACGCTGGCAATGCCGCGCCATCTCCGACGATCACAAGCCTGAAGTCTGTGTCCTCTACCACCATCCGATGGCACGCCTCGAGCAATGTGGCCAGGCCCTCGTACTCGACCAGGCTACCTGCATACCCAATCACCGGAATATCGTGGTCGATACCCAGCCGCTGCTTCGTTGGTCCATGAGCCGGCATGTCGCTGAACTGGTCAGTATCGACCGCATTCGGAAGAATCACGACCTTTTCGTCCGGAACCCCACGATGGACTAGCTCGTCCCGAACTTGGTCTGTTATTGCAAAAACGAGATCGGCTTCACGCGCAACAAGCGTTTCCATCTCCTTCGAGAACCTGAACCGGTCTGACTGACCCCACCCAGCCTTCGTCGACGACTCGGTGATCTCCCATAGCCCGCGAACTTCATAGCTGAATGGAAGCCCGAGCCTGCGCGCCGCAATCAGCGCGGGCAGGGCAGTTACATGGTTTGACGCAGCATGAATCCGTTCAACACGAGTACGCGTTGCCACTTGAACATAACTGTCCGCGGCCTCCTGGACGTAATGGTCGAGGGAGCCCTGGGTCCAGGTGGGGCCCTGACTGAAAAAGTGGTTGATTCCATCAATGGTTTCGTTGTAGCTCGAGGTGGATCTTGGCGCGACATCGGTCTTGATGTCCCATGGATATCCTGGGCGTGCCGCAATGATCACATCGGCTCCGGCTTGAGTCAGCCCTTGCACCAGGCCTGCCGTGCGGGTTGAGTAGCCGTTTGAGTTGTAGGGGGAAACGCTATGCGCACAGTAGAGAATACGGCCTCGCTCAGCCTGGTAGCCCGGAGAGTCTTGCTTGGGCGGCAGGTTGGGCGGACGCTCGCTGAGCCGATCCAGTCCCGTGACAGCGTCGATCAGCTGCTTTTGTTTCGCTGATAGTCCCGTCAAGACTTCCGCATAGTCAGCAATTGCTTTTGCCGGTTCGCTAACGCTGCCGAGCACAAAATAGAGATGTGCGATCAGGTTGTATACATTCATTTCGGACGGGTCCCGGAGCACAGTCTTCCGGAGCTCCTCAGCGCGTTCCAACGGACCGAGTGTTGGAGCCGAGTTCGGTTTTGCGGTGACAATAGCCGCCGGCGCAACGGACGCGGTTGTATGAGCCGTCTCTGACCCGGCTGGCAACGGCACATTGACAGCAGCGCCCGAAAGCTCTCTGGGTCCTTGAGCGGGACGCGCAACCTTCTGAATCTGTCGTGGCCACAACCGTCCAAGTACCTGGGCTGGCGTGACAACGGCGGAGCCGATTCTCATTCGTTTTGACCCACGGAGCGCGGATAGTGTGGCCTTTAGCTTCGTGTTCTCTTCACGTAAGGACTTACCCTCGATCGTCAACTTGCTGTTTTCGCGCTGCGCTGAAGTTAAGTCCCTTTCCAAGGACCTAATAGCGCTAGCGTCGCGACGTCGACGCGCGGTCAGCTTCTCGTGCTCAACGATGAATTGGTCAATGTCGGCTAAATACCTAGCGCGTTTAGCCGAGGCATCTATGGGCCGTGATCGGATCTCGTCCTCAAACCGCACTGATTTCCTCCATCATGATTCGGAAACTCACCGTCAGAGGTGTCACCGCCAGATTCCGCGAGTGTCGACTACTGACTTTCCCTCGAGTAATGCACGGTCCATCTCCTTGAAATCATCGTGATCGACAAGCAACAGCACAACGTCAGCATCCCTGACAGCGTTTGCAGTCTCGACGAGCTCGACGTTGGCGAGACCGGTTAGTGACTTGGGAAGCGTCGATACGTGCGGTTCAGCGACAAGAACCGTGCTCTCTGACAGATCACTACTGAGCTGCCTGACAATTTCCACGGCCGGAGATTCTCGCAGGTCATCAATGTTCGCCTTAAAGGCGAGACCGAGGGCCGCAACTTTCGCGTTACTCCCTGCATCCTTAAGCGCCGCCTTCACCTGATCGATAACCCAGGCCGGCTTGGCATCGTTTGTTTCCCGGGCCTGACGAATCAGCTTTGACTCGTCAGGGGCTGCCGAAACGATGAACCACGGGTCAACGGCGATGCAGTGGCCGCCGACGCCTGGGCCGGGCTGCAGGATGTTCACCCTAGGGTGGTGGTTCGCGAGTTCGATCAGCTCCCAGACGTCGATGCCGACCTTGTCGCTAATGACCGACAGTTCGTTCGCAAAGGCGATATTCACGTCCCGGTAAGCGTTCTCGACGAGCTTCGCCATTTCTGCGGTCGCTGCATCGGTGAGGTGGATGTCACCCTGGCAGAAAACGTGGTACAGCTGGCGGGCGAGCTCAGTCGCCGCGTCGGTAATCCCTCCCACAATCCGGTCATTGGTTACGAGTTCAATCATGACCCGCCCGGGGAGAACCCGTTCTGGGCAGTGGGCTACATGGAGGATTGGTTTACCGTTGGCTCCGTCAAGGCTGAGGTCCGGACGAAGCCCCAGCAGGTAATCAGCGAGGTGCTGGGTTGTGCCCGGGGGAGAAGTTGATTCCAGGATGATCAGCTCACCGCCTCGGAGCTGTGGCGCAAGACCGCGGGCCGCAGCCTCGATGTAGCTCAGGTCTGCCGTCTTGTCAGCGTTGAAGGGAGTTGGCACAGCAAGGATAAAGGCGTCTGCTGACGGAGTTACGGTTGTGGCCGACAGGCTACCAACGCTGACTGCACCCGCCACGTGAATGTTGAGGTCTGGCTCGACGAATGGCACTTCTCCGCGATTGATGGCGTCCACGTTGTCCTGCTTGATGTCCACGCCGACCACCTGAAGCCCGTTGGTCGCCAGAATGGCAGCAGTTGGAAGTCCGATGTATCCGAGACCGATAACTGCGACTTTTTGGATGGTGTTCATGTGTTCCCCTTAGATTGATACATGGTTGTCAGGCTTTCCATAGAACGCGATGTCCGAGGATGCCAGGATTTCGTAGTCGGATACCTGCCAGGTGTGACCTGACCCATTCCGTTGTTGATAGTAGTTGTATCGGTCGGATGAATAGACAGTCCCCGAGGCAGCGATCACTGCCTGCAGGAACGCAGTATCTTCCCCTGTGCTGCGCCGTTCAAACGGGTGCTGAAGGAAGACCCCTCGAGGCGCGAGAATAGTAGGTCCCATGACCATTCGAGTGAACCTGTGTTCCTTGTGAGCGAAACGCAGGACCGTCGCATCATGAGACTGAAGGTACATGTAATGGGCTTGCTTGCCGACGACCTGAGCCCCGGAGTAGTTCAACGCGCCGAGCTGGTCCACGAGGTAGTGCTGCCCGTAAAAGTCATCATCGTCCATTTTGGTAAGCACAGCGCCTGATGCCGCAGCGACGCAGTCATTCAGGCACTCACCCAAACTTTGGCTTGATGGCGCAGTAAGGACAACCAAGGATTTGATGCCGTAGCGCTTTCCCAAGTTCTCCAGTGTCGAAGCATCGGCTGTAAACCCGTGTGTAAGTAATACAAGCTCTGGACTTACCTCGAGCTGTGCACCAACCGTTCGGAATACGTGCTCTAACTGGTGTGGGCGAATCGTCGATACCAAAACGCTGACACTCGGCAAAGCAACCGGTTGGGCAAGCGTTGGCACAGCTGACCGAAGAACCTGTTCAGCCCTGTGCGCATAGGTATGTTCCCGCCAGATTGCACGCTGCGCGAGGTGCACCTGCCGCTCACCCAGCGAGGCTTGTTGAACGAGGGCAGAGAGTAGGCTTGCCGCGCCGTCTGCAGTCTCGACAATCGGAACTTCAGAAGGAGCGAAGTAGCGTTCAATAGCGACGCTGCGCGTCGAGACTACTGGGGTTCCAGAAGCGGTAATCTCGAATATTCGACGAGCGCACATGCTCGGGGATTCAGTCACAGAGTTGACGTTGAGGAATACCTTGTACGCCTTGTATGCCGTCAACATCTGGGAATACGGCAGCGAACCGACAACATGGGGCGATAGCCCCGAAGGAAACTGATAGTCTTCCCGATCACCCAACTTGCGCGAGAATATTTCGAGTCCCGTCGCCATAGACGCCGACGCATCAGCTGCGGCTCCGAGCAGCAAATCCATCTGCGCCCGCCGTTCAGGAAACTTGTGTCGGAAATACATTCCGGCAAAGGCTATGTCCCGTTGATGCCATCCATGTTTCGGACGCACCGGATTATGGATGGCCGGTTGAGCTGCGAAGGACAACGACTCTATCCGATCATGCCCCAGGTCCGTCCTATACCGATCCACCATGTTTGAGTCACTCGTGAACACACGATCGAACAACTTTGCGACGGGTAGGAAGTCCTCATAATGAGGGGGGTCCTCTTTATTCCAGAAAACCGTCGGAATTCCCTTGTCGCCGCACGCTTGGAGCAGATCCCGAAACCCCTCTGAGGGCCCTGACGAGCCTGTCAGCTTGTATTGCCAGGCACCCCCATTCCCGTTCCAGGCTGACTCCACGAACAGCAAGTCGATCCGGTCATTGGCAACCACCGACGGCCAATTCTCGGGGGTCAATCGGATCATTTCCCACTCATAGGCAAATGCCGATGCAGAGAACTCGTCGAGGATCACCGCCGCGCGAACAGACCGTCTCGGCGCCTCTGTGCGTATCGGCTCTGCTTCGGCGAAAACCAAGCGTTTGGATCTGCGACGCCCCGTCCACGCACCCTCTGCCCCACGGGCGTTGTCTACTGTGAAGACGCCTTTCTCAGCCTGATTCCTTTGATGCCAGACGCGGACAGCAGGGATTCCTCCCCGGCGGAAATGCCACAGCATTGCTCGACCCCTACGGACTCCCGACCGGATCATTCAGTGCTCCTTCGGCCGGTTTCCCGGACAACCACCTCGGGCACTACCAGGTCATACATCACACGTCGCTTGGTCTTCATGGCAGCCACCCGATCTCGTGCCGTGAGGTGTTTGACGAAGGTGCGATACCACTTGATCACTTCATCGGGGTTGCCATCCATGACCAACTCGCCCTCGTCGAGCCAGATCACCCTGCTACACATATCCTTGATGGTGCCTAGGCTATGGCTCACGAGAAACACACAACCGGCGTTGGTGAGAAGTTCATTCATCCTCTGCTTGGTTCGGCCCTTGAACTGGTCATCTCCGGTGTTCAGCGCCTCATCGATCAGGAGGATCTCCGTATCCACTGCGGTGGCAATGGCGAACTGTAGCCGAGACCCCATCCCGGAGGAGTATGTCTTCATGGGTAAATGAATGGAATCCTCCAGTCCGGATAGTTCCACGATGCTCTGGTATTTGCTGGCAATATCTGCCTTTGACATGCCCATGGCCAGGCACCCCAGCATGATGTTCTGTTCCCCTGAGATGTCCGGGACCAACGCGGCGCTTACTCCTAGTAACGTTGGCCTGGCGGACGCGTAGACTGCGCCCGACGACGGCGGCACGCGCCCGTTGATGAGCTTCATCAGAGTGCTCTTGCCTGAACCATTGCGCCCAATAATTCCGACGGACTCCCCGTGGTGCACCACCACGGAGACCTCTTTCAGCGCCTGGAGCTTTACGGAGGTGTCCCGCCCGATAGCCCGTCGAACGGGCCGTAGCAGACGGGGCCCCTTCTGGGCTGCCTGCTCTTTGCTTTGGACCTGGTAGACCATGCTTACCTTGTCCACCACGACAGCAGGCTGCTCGGCTACGAATTCGATCTCACTGGTCACGGCCGTACGTTTCCTCTGCGTTCCAGAAATAGACAAGTCCCACGGCCAAGAAGCCCAATGCCCAGGCAGCCAGAATCGCCCATGACTCCCATGCGGGTAGTTCGTTGTAGAGAACGGCCTGGCGAACAATGGTGAGCATCTGATAAATCGGGTTCCACTCGATGATCGCCCTGATGGTCGGAAACTGATCAAAGAGCGTTATCGGGAAAATCACACAGGAGCCGTACATCAGGAACCTGAGGGCAACCGACAACAGGTTCGAGATGTCGTTGACCTTCGAGACCACCCGCGCCAGAACCAGTCCGACACCCAGGTTGAGCACTGTCTGCAACAGGAGGGCGGGAACAATCAGGAGCCAGAGCCAGGAAATTTGTTCCTCGGGTGGGAAAAGGAGGATCAGCAGGAACATCGCTAGAACAACCGGCACACTGCCGAGTAGTTCGCGCATGTTCACCGATAACAACAGGGTGGCCCGGGGAAAGTTGAATGCCTGGACAACTTTGAGGTTGGACCGTATGGCTTTGGCGCCATTGGAAATGGCGCGGCTGCTCATCTGGAAGAGGAACACTCCAATAATGAGGTAGCCGATGAAGTTCTCTACGCCGCGGCTGGCCTGGAGGAGTACGCCGAAAATCAGGTAATACGTCAACCCGCTGAGCACCGGGTTCAGGATCAGCCAGATGCTGCCCAATCGGTCTCGACTATTGCCCGACTGAACGTTCGCCTTCGCGTCAAAGAAGACGAAATGTCGGTAGTCCCACAGCGCAACCAGGTAGTCCAGGAACGGAGGTTTTGCCCCGACCCTGGTCAGACCGCGAAGGTTGACAGAGGTCGGCACAACGTTAGCGCGACTCTTCCCTTTCGAATCTGCCATCAGGCGGAACACCTCAGTGCGGGGTAAGCGTCCAGCAGAGCAGCCGAGTTCCCGACCCAGGTCCGATTCGACAGCACCTGTCGGCGACCTTCGGCACCCATTGCAGCGGCCTCAGACTTGAGACGCGCACCACCGTCGGCAATGAGCCCACGGATACCGGACACCAGGGACGCTGTGTCCCCGGCCACGGTCAGCACCCCGGTGTCAGCCGAAACGATCTCGCGAAGGGCGGGAAGGTCACTCGCCACCACCGTCCGCGCACACGCCATCGCCTCGACTGGCTTCAACGGCGTCACCGCTCGGGTCACTTCCAGGTCCTTCCGCGGCACAACAAAAATATCTATGGCTTGATGATGAAGCCGAGCTTCCTCACGAGGCACTCGGCCGGTAAACGTCACGAGGGCCCTCACGCCAAGTTGTTCGGCCAGAGTCTTCAGCGAGGGTAGAGCCACCCCATCCCCCACGATCAGGCACCGCAAACCAGGAAGGTCTGCCACCAATACGGCGAACGCCCGCAGAAGGTCATCCAGACCCTCGTAGTCGACGATGCTACTGACAGTGCCGACATACACGCCGTCGCTGGGCAGTCCGAGTGACTGACGGGCGCTCCGTGAGTCCATCGGTTCGTCGAGGTACTCATCGCCCACAGCGTTCGGGCACAACAGAATCTTGCGCGGGTCTACTCCCTTGCCCACGATGTCCTGCTTCATAGCCTCACCCAACGTCACCACCAGGTTGGCACTGTGCATAACCTGCGCTTCACTTTCAGTGAAGAGCCTATAGCGTTCGCTCTTCTTTGCGGCATCGCTACGACTTGATGCCCAAGTGTCAGCCAATTGGCCGCGTACCTCATATACCCAGGGGATGCCCAACACGCGGGCAACTTCGCACACCACCAGGCCATTCACAAAGTGGGTGGTGGTGTGCAGAACGGTTGGCCGGACCTGCAGCGCCAGGGCCAGGAGTTCCTCAGCTTGCTGCTGCAGCCTGCCATCAAATCCTTCGGCCAGAGTCGAAGGCAACAGCCGATGATAGGAGACACCCTCCAGCACATCGAGGTCGGCAGCAAAGAGTTTTCCCACCTGCACGGGATAACCCACGCGGGTTGCCGCATGCACGTTCCATCCTGCGTCGTGCTGGGCTTTCAGGATGGAATGGGACCGCTGGGCGTAGCCGCTACCGGTGTGGGGCAGTGAGTTCGTCAGGACGTGCAGCACCGTGCGGTCCCGGGGCACATAGCCCTTTACCGGCGCCACACTGGGTGTCCAGCCGGCAAAGACCCGACGTTCCGACTCAAGCCTCTCCGCCGAGCGTCGCCGTCCCGCCGCTTCCAGCACCTCCACAGCGCCACTCATGTCGCCGTCGTACCAGCGCCGTCGCGCCACCGTCCGGCTGGCATCCGGCGCGCCCGGCGCCAGGGCACGAATGAGGAATCCGTCCGCCATCGTCGGATACCCGGCGGCGAGCGACACCTCGGCCAGTCGGATGGCCGTTGAAGCCCGTCCGCCGGCGTCCAATGCCGACTGCAACACTTCCTGGGTACGGCCGCTTTCCCCGCGGAGATATGCGGCTACAGCCTGCGTCACCGGGCCACGATTAATAAGCGACGCCGCTCCCGCCGCCCGGTGCACAACACCGCTGGGCAACCGGCGAGACACCTGAAGCAACAGCAAGAACCGGTCATCGCCCAGATGGCGGAGGGCTGTGACGCCCAACAATCGCGCATTGCGCAGCAAAGCCCCAACCTTCACCGGTGCGGGCCCCCAGCAACCTCAGCCAGAAGATCGATGTAGCTTTGGGCCAACGCCTCAACGTCGGCATTGTTCTTCACCCAGGCGCGTCCTGCCCCATTGACCTGGAGCAGCGAACGGTCAGCGGCCAGCTTCCGCCAGAGCTCCGCAACGTCTTCCGGCGAACAGGCGACAATGTGCCCGGACTCGGCATCCTGAAGAATTTTCTGCGCCTCCCCCAACACAATGCCGGTGACGTGCCGCCCCAGAGACAGCACTTCGTAGGTCTTGGACGGGATGGTGGTCTCAAAAGACTTCCAGTCATCCCGCAGCGAGACGATGCAGCTATCGGTGCGGTTGTAGTACTCCCTGACCGCAGGTCCATAAACGGACTGGTGGAATTCCACCGGGGCGTTCAGCTCGTGAGCCAAACGGACCAGCTCAGGACGCTGAACTCCATTACCCACCATAGTGAGGCGCATCCGCTCCCCTACTAGCGCTGCCGCCCGGATGGGCACGTCGAGCATCTGGCTTTCCCCGTGATTCCCGAGGTACAGCACCTCGAGCCGATCCGCTTCCAGGGGTGGAGGAGCCAACTTATCCAGCCCCCGCAGATCAACACCGTTGCTGACCGTTGCAACATTTTTCAAGCCACGTTGGCGGAGCGTCCGGGCGAATCCATGGGTCACAGTCACCACCAGCTCGGCTCGCTCCTGGATGGCCATAATAATTCGTTCAACTAACCCCTTGGCACCGCTGCGCACCAATTTGGCATCCCGGGCGATGTCCGGCCAAGCGTCGCGCATGTCAACGACAAGGGGCCGACGCATCAGTCGCGAAACCACAAACCCTGCGCCAAGGATGGGCAGGCTAGGCACAGTGACGATGATGACGTCGGGTCGTTTCGACAGGAAAGCAGCAGGGATACTGCAGGCCGCCGAAAAAAGGTGGTTGCTGAGTCGACCTAACCGGGTGTTCCGGTGCCAGAGAAAAGGGACCCGCCGAATGCGCTCCCCGTGTTGGCCGGCCATGCACATGAATGGCCGACCGGCTTGCCTGCGAGGCAGTGTCCGCTTACCAAAGGGAGCGTGGGCGACTGGTGCGACGACGTCGACGTCCCAACCAGCCGCGCGAAAGGATCGGATGAACTGCGTCCAACGACGCTGGGGCGGGCTATGCTCCGGGGCATATGAATGCGTCAAGAGTAAAATACGCAACGTACACCCCCAAAGTGTCTCGGTTGCTTCGTGTCGAGCAGGATCAGGTTCAAGTGTAGACCGAAGGTCACCTAACGGTCGTTTTAGCGCGCTCGAACATCAGTTATCCCGCCGTCGCCCGGGTCTATTTCTCGGGCTTTGGCCGCGGCGAATTGCCTCCCCGGAGCTTCGCGTAGTAGAGCACTCCCAGACCGACCAAACCTGCAATGACCAGCCCACGCGTCAGTGGACTTGAGCCAGCTGAGGCTTCCTCGGTTGAGCTCGCCTCGCTGACATCCGTTGCGGTTTCAGTGGGCTCCGGCGTGGCGGAAGGGGTAGGCGTCGCCGTGTTGGTCTCTGTGGCGGTGGGCTCGGGTGTTTTGGTCTCCTCGGGCTCCGCTGACTCGGTCGCTTCCGGCTCCGGCGTCTCAGTTTCCTCCGGCTCCGGGGTTTCCTCGGCCTCGAAGGTGTCAGTGAGATCGACTACTCCACCCGTGACGGCGATCCACCGGAAGTCGGTGTAGAAAAAGGTCGCCCGGTCGATCAGATTGCCGGTCCCGGGTTCGATCAGGAAACCCGTGGGCGGGTGGATGGGGTACCCCGTGACCGGGTCAACCTCGAATCCGGTCGCCGGGTCAATGGCGGGCCCCTGCTGGGCAGGTTCAGGTTCCGGTTCCGGGGCGGGCGGCGGCGCCGGAGCGGGGGCCGGTGCAGGCGGCGGGGCGGGAACCGGACCTGGCTGAGGCTGCGGCGCCGGCGTCGGAGAAGGGCTGAGCGATGGGCCAGGCGTTGGCGTTTCGGTAGCCGAAGCCACTCCCGCGCCGAGGCCCACGCACAGCGCGCCGACCGTCAGGCCGGCAAGAGCGCGGCGCATCAATAATTCCATGGGTCCTTATTCTACTTCGGCGGGCCTTGCAAGAGCAGGCAGTACTACGGGGCAGCGGTTTCGACGTAGTCGCTCAGCGTGTCGGCATCCAGCGCTTCAGCGATCTCGGCGATGGCGGCGTCGTCCTTCACGATGATGGATTGCCCATCAGCAGACGTGCCGATGCCCTGGTTTGGCAGGGTGAAGAACTCCACGTCATTGCTGCGGACATTCCGCAGTGACAGCGCCAGGCTGCCGGCAGCGGAGGCGTCAAGACCTTCGTCGACGCTGAGATACGGCGAAACCTGGCCGACAATCTCGTTGATCTTCAGCGGGTTCGACAGGGTCTCGGCGGTGAGGAACTTACCCATGATCGCCTTGATGAAAAGCTGCTGGTTCTTCACCCGCTGATAGTCACCGTCCGTGAAGGCGTACCGTTCCCGGACAAACTTCAACGCCGATTCGCCCTGCAGGGTGATGGGCCCCTCCGCGAAGAATTCACCGTCGGCACCGCGTGACTGGAACGCGATCTCGTTGTCCACTTCCACTCCCCCCAGCGCGTCAGTGAGACCGGTGAAACCCTCGAAGTCGATGATGGCGACGTGGTCGATCGGTGCGTCAAACAACCCTTCGACCGTCTGAACCAGCAGCGGCACGCCCCCAAACGCGGTGGCGGCATTGATCTTATGCTCGCCGTAGCCAGGAATCTCGGTCCAGGTGTCCCTCATGATCGACATGACGTACACACCCTCCCGGTCAGCGGGAAGGTGCATGAGCATCATGGTGTCGGAGCGTCCCTCGTTGGGGACCCCGGGCAGGTTCTCGGTCTCGCCGCTGCCCCCGTTCTCGTCGCTGCCCAGCAGGAGGATATTCAGTGCTCCCTCGGCTTCAGCGGCCCGGGTGGGACGGTCGGTGCCTTCCGGGAACACCTCGGCAATGGTGTCGGTCTGCGAGTTATACGTGTTCGCGAGATTGAACAGGTATCCACCAGCAACGAGGCAGGCCACCAGCACCAGCGCGAGCGCCGAAAAGAGAACAAGGCGACCCGGGCGCCTCTTTCGGGCCTTCGGTTCGACGGGGTCTTCAAGATAATTTGACACGACGGATTTTCCCCTGACATGAGACAGCTTCCTATCCTAACCTTCAACCGTGGGAGGACGCTGGGAACCGTTGCCACCGATTCACCTCCCCACGGCTACTAAGCTGGCAACATGCGTGCCTCCTTACTCCTGCCCCCGCTTGCCGTCGTCGTTCTGGGCATAGCCGCCTGCTCGCCGATCGTTGGGGTGGAGGCAGCCCCGGATGCCGCGAACCCCGAATGCGCCTCGGTGATGGTGTCCCTGCCGGACGTCGTCGCCGAGAACGAGCTGCGGGAAACCAACAGCCAGGCGACCGCCGCGTGGGGCGACCCGTCCCAGGTGGTGCTGCGCTGCGGCGTCGCCGTTCCCGGTCCCACCACCGACGCCTGCGCCTCCGTGAACGG
This sequence comes from Arthrobacter sp. CAN_A212, assembly GCF_015752345.1. Taxonomy (NCBI): domain Bacteria; kingdom Bacillati; phylum Actinomycetota; class Actinomycetes; order Micrococcales; family Micrococcaceae; genus Arthrobacter; species Arthrobacter sp. CAN_A212. Next base: position 338,655 of record NZ_JADOUT010000002.1, on the reverse strand, counting down.
CATCGACTGGATCATCCAGGAAGAGGCAGAGGTGTGGCGCGCCACCACCTACGGACGCGACCCGGCGGTGGAAATCCTGTTTGACCCGAACGAGGTGGCCTCAAGCACCATCCTGGTGGATCTGGGCACCGCGGTGTCGGTGGTGGCACAGGACTCCGAATGCCTGAGCCTCAACGAAGAGCTCGAACTCCCCACCGAAGGGTCATGATGGACCACACCACTCCCCTGTCCGGACGGCAGCACCTCCTGCGGCACGGCGATTACACCGCCGTCGTCGCCAGCGTGGGCGCCTCGCTGCGTGAACTCCGCTACGCCGGACACCACCTCACCCGGCACTACGACGCCGACGAAATCCGCCCCCAGTACCGCGGCGCACTCCTGGTTCCGTGGCCCAACCGGGTAGTGGACGGCACCTACGACTTCGACGGGACCACCCATCAGCTCAGCCTGACCGAACCCGAGCGGGGCCACGCCCTGCACGGGCTCCTCGCCTGGGACGAGTGGGAAACGGTGGAGCACAGCGAGGCTTCGGTCCGGCTCCGGGCGACCGTCGTGCCGCAGAAGGGCTACCCGTTCCGGCTCTCCGTCGAGGTGCAGTACTCACTCGACGACGACGGCCTCACCACCACCGTGACCAGCGTCAACACCGGGCCCGACGCCGCACCCTACGGCGTGGGACCCCACCCCTACCTGGTCGCCAGCGACGGCCCCGTGGACGAGTGGACCCTCACCTTGCCCGCCGACACCGTGTTGGAAGTGACCGAGGACCGGCTCATTCCCACCTCGCTGGCCGCTGTCACCGGGGACTTCGACTTCCGCTCGCCCACCCGCATCGGCACGGCCTTCCTCGACCACGCGTTCACCGACGTCGGGTACGCCGACGACCTCGCGACGGTCAGCGTCACCGGCGCCGACGGAACGGGCGCGGCCGTCTCCTTCGGCCGTGACCTTCCCTGGGTCCAGGTCCATACCGGCGATCTGCCGGGCAATCCGCCGGAAAGCCGCGGAAGCCTCGCCGTCGAGCCGATGACCTGCCCACCGGACGCGTTCAACTCCGGAACCAACCTTTTGGTCCTGGCGCCCGGTAACAGCCACTCGGTGAGCTGGCGGATCCACGCCCTCGGGAAGTGAAACAGGTTCCCCTCGGTTACCTCCTGTAGACGCACCACTTTCAGTGCCCAACGGGAGGAACCACATGTCAATCGTCATCACCGGAGCCACAGGCCATCTGGGCCGCAAGGTGGTCGAGCACCTGCTGGCGCGCAACGTCGATCCGTCAACCATCGTTGCCGGCGGACGCAACGGCGACGCCTTGGCATCGCTGGCGTCCCTGGGAGTGAGGACGGCGCGCCTGGACTATGAGGACCATGCTTCCCTCGACGCCGCCTTCGTGGGGGCCGAGAGGGTGCTCCTCATCTCCGGCACCGACGTGGGCCAGCGCGTGACGCAGCACCAGGCAGTGATTGACGCTGCCGGGCGGGCCGGCGCCTCCCTCATCTACACCAGCGCCCCCCAGGCCTCGACCTCTGCCCTGGTCCTCGCACCCGACCATAAGGCGACGGAGGAGCTCCTCGAAAAGTCCGGTTTAACCCTCACGGTGCTGCGCAACAACTGGTACACCGAAAACTACTCCGACACCATCCGGCAGGCGGTCTCCACCGGGAGCATCATGACCAGCGCCGGCAGCGGCAAGGTCGCCAGCGCCGCCCGCACCGACTACGCCGAGGCAGCCGCCGTCGTCCTGCTATCGAGCGCGTACGACGGCGAAATCCTGGAACTGGGCGGCGACGCGCCGTGGGACGTCGAGGAGCTGGCCGCCACCATCTCGGCAATCTCCGGGAACCACGTAACGGTCAACCAGCTCACCACCGACGAGCACAGCGCAGCGCTGAAGGGCTTCGGTCTGGACGATGGAACCGCCGGATTTGTCTCTGCACTCGACGCGAACATCGCGGCGGGTCTCCTCGCGGAAAGCGATGGAACCCTCTCCCGCGTGATCGGACGCGCGACGACGACGCTCCGGCAGTCGGTGGGCAAGCTGATCATGCCCACCGGGTAGCTCCTCCACAAGGAGCAGCCGGTCAGGAACTGAGAGCGCGGGCCGAGCGCTCCAGCGCCACCACATCCCGGCCGAACGACGCTGCCAGCAACAACAGGGAAGCAGCCGCCACGGGGACCGCGAGCGCTACCGGCGTCAGCGGGACCAGGATCACCACCAGCACCACCCCCTGGGTGGCGGCGACCACCCGCCGGAACTGGCTGAACTCCAGGTCGCCCCGCAGTACCGGGCGGAACCAGGACGCCGCCACGTACAGGTAACGCATCAGGCCGATCAGCAGCGCCCACCAGCCGACGGTCAGTGCCACCGGTATTGAGAGCACCAGCAGCAGGATGGCATCGGTTTCCATGTCGAGGCGGGCACCCGCAGTGGACGCGGTGCCCGTCCGCCGGGCCACCGCGCCGTCGACCGCGTCGAGCAGCACCGCCGGTGCAGCCAGCAGAACCAGCCACCACGACCGGGTGGGCACGTCCCCCCAGAGGGACAGGACCACGATCGTGGCGCAACCCCCCGCGAGCACCGCCCGCAGCAGTGTGACCCGATCGGCAGGTCCCGAGTAGGACGGTCGGCGTCGCACCACACTCAACGCCGCGACGGTCACCAGCGTCAGCCCGGCGACGACGGCGGCCAGGTTGGTGACGTTGTGGGAATCGTTCAACGCCAGCAGGGTGATGCCAATCCCTGCAGACCCCAGCACTGCGATCGACGCATCGAAGAGCGCCCGTTTACTGACCCGCGCCACCGGCTTCTCTTTCCGGCTAGACGAGTGAGTTGAGCTTGTCCCGCAGGCCGTTCAGCGCGGGGTCACGCAGCGAGTTGAACACTGGTTTCAGGAATGGCTGGGCAATCCGCCGGAACCCGTTCAGCGAGAACTCGGCCGTGTAGGTGACGTCGCTTCCCGTCGCCGAGGGGACGACGTCGATCGAGTCGAACGATACGAGGGTCTTGTTCGCCCCCCGCAACTTGATGTGACCCTCGCGCAGCTCGGTCACTTCGTACTCGATCGGCTGACGCTTCCCGCGGAATTCCGCCTCCGCGTGGTACTTGTGGCCCACGGCAACGGGGCCGATGGAACGCTTCTCGACCACCGGTGTGCCCGGATCCCATTCGCTGGTGTTCTCGAACTCTTTCAGGAAAGCGAAAGCCTGCGCGGGAGAAAGGGGTGTGCTGATGGTTCCCTTGACTGTAATCATCTACCCAGTCTACTGATCACATCTGCCAAAAGGCTGGGGGCGCCACCGAGCGTGCAGGGCATAATCGAGTTATGTCTCGCACTTCCCCGCATCACAGCCAGTCGTACTGGACCACCAGCCCCGGGCACGGCGAACTCCGCACCGCTCCCCTGCCTCCGCTGGAGCCCGGCCAGGCACTGGTCCGCACCCTGTATTCGGGGATCAGCAGGGGAACCGAGACGCTGGTCCACGATGGGCGCATTCCCCCGGAGATCGCCACACTGATGGAGGCACCCTTCCAAGAGGGCTCCTTTGATGGTCCGGTGAAGTACGGGTACCTCTCTGTGGGGTTGGTTGAGGACGGCCCCGCATCCCTGGTGGGCCGGCGGGTTTTCTGCCTCTACCCCCACCAAGACCGCTACGTGGTTCCGGTGGACGCGCTGACCCTGATTCCCGACGACGTCCCCAGCGAGCGCGCCGTACTGGCCGGCGCCGTCGAAACGGCAGTGAACGCCCTGTGGGATTCCCGGCCGTGCATCGGCGACCGGATCGCCGTCGTCGGCGGTGGCATGATCGGAGCCGCCATCGCGACGCTGCTCCGCCGTTTCCCCCTGGCGCGCCTCCAGCTGGTGGATCTGGACCCCACCCGCGCTGCGCTCGCCGAGCAACTGGGCGTGGACTGGGTGCACCCGGACGACGCGGCAGGCGACTGCGACCTGGTCTTCCACTGCTCCTCCACAGCCGCCGGCCTGTCGCTGGGCCTGGGCCTACTCGGTGATGAGGGCGAGGTGATCGAGCTGTCCTGGTACGGCACCCACTCCCCCGAAGTGCCGCTGGGGGCAGACTTCCATGCCCGCCGGCTCAGCATCCGGGCAAGCCAGGTGGGCACCATTGCCGCTCCGCGCCGGGCCCGCCGCACCCATCAGGACCGCCTCACCACCGCCCTCGAAGCGTTGAAGGATCCGGCGTTCGATGCGCTGCTCAGCGGATCCTCTCCCTTCGAGGACCTGCCGAACGTGATGCGCGATCTGTCCAGCGGCACCCTCTCCGCCCTCTGCCACGTCATCGCCTACCCGGGCGCCGACACCACCGCGTAGTTCCGGTGCCGAGCCCGCGATAGTCTCGGAGTCCCGCGTCACCCGCTGTATCCACTGACCACAGGAGATCCATGTACCGCCTGACCGTCCGCGACCACGTGATGATCGCCCACAGCCTTCCCGACCCGTTCTTCGGCCCGGCGCAGGGCCTGCATGGCGCGACGCTGGTGGTGGAGGTGACCTGGCGGCGTCGTGAGTTGACCGAACACGCGGTGGTGATCGACATCGGCGAAGCCACGGCCATGCTCGGCGAGGTCCTGGACGGACTCCGGTACCGGAACCTTGACGAGCATCCCGACTTCGCGGGGGTCCTCTCCACTACCGAGGCAGTGGCCCGGTACATTGCCGACCGCCTGCAGGACCGGTTCGACACCTCACCCTTCGCCGGACTCGACGTGGTGCTCCGTGAGCACCCGGACGCCTGGGCCGGCTATTCGGTGGAGTTCGACCCGGCAGACGTGCCGGGCTAGCTCCTATGGACCTGACCCTGGTGGATCCCGGCGCACCCGGACCCAGCGGCGGGAGCATCTACAACGACCGGCTGGCCACGGCGCTGGGCGACGCCGGACACCGCGTGAAAATGATCCCGGTACGCGGCAACTGGCCGAACGCCTCTCCGCACCACCACCGGGTGCTGGCCGCTGCGCTGCGGGAGGGCCCCACTGGCTCCGTGGTCCTGGTCGATGGGCTCATGGCGTCCGCCGCTCCCGAGGCGGTGCGGGCAGCGGTCGACGCCGGCACCACCGTCTGGGTGTTGCTTCACCTGCCGCTTCCCGCGGAGACCGGCCTCAGCGAGGCGCAGCAGGCGGCCTTTGCGGCGTCGGAGGAGACGGCGTTGCGGCACGCCACCGGAGTGATTTGCACCAGTAACTGGGCCCGGGAGGATCTGCAGCGCCGCTACCGGCTGGACCGGGTGTACGCCGTGCCGCCCGGCACCGAACCGGCGGAGATCGCCATGGGGGACAGCAGCGGGGGCAACACAGGAAGCAACGCCGGCAGTCCCGCGGGGAACAACACGCCGCACCTGTTGATGGTCGGGTCGCTAACGCCCCGAAAGAACCATTCCGTGCTGCTCGCCGCGCTCGCCGACATCGTCGACCTGCCCTGGACCGCCTCCCTGGTGGGCGGACCACTCGACAGTCCGCACGCCACCAGGCTGATGGAGCTGGCCGGGCAGCTCCCGCCGGGGCGGGTGGCCTTCCCCGGCGTGCTGCGCGGGTCTGCGCTCGACGCCGAATGGGCGCGGACCGACCTGCTGCTCCTGCCCTCCGTGGCGGAGACGTTTGGGATGGTGGTGACCGAGGCACTGGCACGTGGCATCCCCGGTGTGGTTGGCCGCGGCACCGGCGCGGTGGAAGCCCTCACGGGCGGCACCCCGGAGAACGCTGGCGGGGACCTGGCGGGCGCCGTCGTCGACCCCTCCAACCCTGAACATCTCAGCGAACTGCTGCGGGCGTGGCTCACCGACGCGCCACTGCGGGAGTCGTGGCGGGCCGCCGCGCTGCTCCGCCGCGGTACACTGCCGACATGGGCCACTACCGCGACCACGCTGCTGAAGATCATCGATCCGTGACCGCTGCGGACCCCGACGCACCCCGACCGATCAGCAGCGACTGGCTCTCCCTCCGCCGCCCCGCCGACGAAGCCGCCCGACAGGCAAGCAAGCCCCTCCTCGCCGCGCTGCTGGATTTCCTCGCCGAAACCGGCGGTGCCGACAGCCGCGGGCCGGTGAGGATCTTCGATCTGGGGGCCGGGACGGGTGCCAACCAGGCCTGGCTCGCCCCGCAGCTAGCCCTGGCCCAGCAGTGGACCCTGATTGACCATGACGCTGACCTGTTGGACCACACCCTGAGTGCGCCACCGGTCGACGGCGTCACCGGCACGGCCGCAGTGGTCGCCGGGATCGAAGACCTGGGGCAGATTCTTGAGGCTGACACTGATCCCGCCGCCAGCGGTGATCCGGCCGCCGCTGACGGCGATGCCTCGAACCGGAACCGGTTTGTGACCTGCTCGGCGCTCCTGGATCTCCTGACCCCCGCCCAGCTCGAGGCTCACTGCGTGACCCTGGCCTCGACGGGGACCGCCGCCCTGTTCAGCCTCAGCGTCACCGGAGTGATGGAGATTGACCCAGCCGACCCCCTGGACGTCCGCCTCAACGACGCCTTCAACCGACACCAGAACCGTGGGGACCGGGCCGGCGCCGAGGCAGTGGACCTGACTGCGGGTTTCCTTGCCGACGCCGGCTTCACCGTCACGACCGTTCAGACGCCATGGGAATTGACCGGTGACCACGCCCGGCTGATCGACCGGTTCCTCAGCGACCGGGTGGACGCCGTCCTCGAGGAAGACCCCACCCTTGCCGCGGAGGCGGGCGACTGGCTGGCCCGGCGGGCAGACCAGGCAGCGGCTGGCACTCTCCGGTTGACGATCGGCCACCGGGACCTCCTGGCCCTCCCACCGCAACGGTGACAGCTCATCCCCCTCCAACTATCGCAATGACAACTACTACCCAATGAGCCTCTCCGCGCAGGCCCGCCGCCACTGGCTGGGGGTTCTCCAGGCTGTGTGCGCGACCGCCCTGATCTACCTGCTGGTCCGGGTGTTCGGCACCGGCCCGTTCGCCGCCGGACTGGAGGCGCTGACGTTCCCGTCAATTACCGCAGCCCTAATGCTTGGACTGCTCGGGACGGCTGCCCAGGCCCAGCGCTGGCGGCTGGTCTCCGGAGGCTTCCGGATGCAGCTTCCCGCTGGCGGTGCCCTGGCCCAGTGCTACGAGGCGTCCTTCCTGAATGCGGTCCTTCCGGGTGGCCTGGCGGGTGATGCCATTCGCACCGCCCGGCAGCGCTCGGCCTACCAATCGAGCTGGCTCAGCAGTATCGGCTCCGTGCTGGGTGAGCGCCTGGCCGGGACAGTGATCGTGCTGCTCACGGCGGCAGCAGCCCTCCTGGCGGTGGACTGGCGTGTCTCGGCCGCGGTTGCCGCCGGCACCATGCTGGTCCTGTTGGCCGCACGCCCCTCACTGCGACGGCTGCCCCACCGGACGGTCGCAGCCGTGTGGGCTCTGTCAGTGCTGGGCTGGGGATCGTATGCGGCACTGTTTGCAGTCTCGGCGGCCCTGACCGCACCGGAGCTGGACCCGGCGGACGTCGTCGGGCTCGCCGCCATCTGCCTGGCCGGGATGTCAATCCCCCTGAGCCTGGGCGGTTGGGGGCCCCGGGAGGGCGTCACCGCCGTCGCGTTCATGATGTTCGGCTACGCGGGCGCATCTGGAATCGAGGTGTCGGTCGGCTATGGGCTGCTGGCTTTGGTCTCGGTCCTGCCCGGCGCAGCCCTCCTGCTGGTCCTGTTTGTCCGTGGCCTGCTAGGGAACGGGCACGGGGAGGATCGCCGAGAAGTCGAACTCGGTGCAGACATCCCTGCCGAAGTCGAAACGCCGCACGGGCGCGGAGAGGGCACCTGAGAGCGCATCACTACCCACGAACCGGATCCCGGGCACACCGTCGCCCACCAGGATCGGCGCGCAGGTCAGGTACAGCCGGTCCAGCGCCCCTGCCTCCAGGAAGCGAGAAATTGTCTGCCCGCCGCCTTCAACGAGTACGCGGGGGTATCCGAGGTCTGTCAGCAGGTTCAGCAGGCGGTCCGGTGCGAAGTCATTGGCTGCCAGCCGACGGACGCTGACATTGTCGGCCAGATCAGTGGGAAGCATTACGTCGGTGCCTACCAGCCAGAGGGTGTGAGCCGCGCCGTCGGTGAGGACCAGGGAGCTGGCGGGTATCCGGGCGTGAGGATCCAGCACCACCCGGAGCGGGTTGGGCCCCTCGACCGCCCGTACCGTGAGCTGGCAGTTATCCGCGGTCACCGTCGACGCACCGATCACCACCGCATCCACGAGAGCGCGCAGCCTGTGCAGGTGTTCGCGGTCCTCGCTGCCGGTCACGAAGCGTGCATCGCCGGTCCGCGACGCGATGAACCCGTCCAGGCTCTGGCCGAGTTGGCCAATGACCAGTCGGCCGTCGGGCCGGATGGCCTGCACCAGGGGGCCGTAGCGGGTAATGAGCTCGGCGGCGAGGCCGAGCACCGACCTCTGGGGGACGGTGCCCTCGGTGAGCTGGCGCCAGACATCCTGGACTGGTTCGCCGTCGTGCCTCATCCGGGCTCGCTTCGTGGCAATGTAGTCGGCGTTCTCGGGCCGCTGTGCAATGTTCAGCCCGCTGCGTCCCGCGACGGTGATGCCGCCGCTCTCCAGGGCCTCCTGCTTGGCGGGGTTGGAGGAGAGCAGGCGGATGCGGGTGACCCCGAGATCGCGCAGGATCTCGGTGCTCTGCACGTAGTCGCGTGCATCGACCGGCAGTCCCAGCGAGGTGTTGGCGTCAACGGTGTCGGCGCCCTGGTCCTGCAACGCGTAGGCACGCAGCTTCTCCAGGAGGCCAATTCCCCGTCCCTCGTGCCCGCGGACATAGATGACGACGCCGGTGCCCTCCTCACTGATCCGTTGCAGGGAGGCCGCAAGCTGCTCGCCGCAGTCGCACCGGTAGGACCCGAGGGCATCCCCCGTGAGGCATTCGGAATGCACGCGCACCAGCGGGACCGCCCCGTTGCTGATATCGCCCCTCACCAGCGCCACGTGCTCGTTGTTCCCGGAATCGCGGTATCCCACCATCCGGAACACGCCATAGCGTGTCGGCAACACTGTCTCGACAACACGTTCTACCTGTGAGGCGCCCCAGCCGGGGGCCGAATTGATGGACATAATCTCACAATAGGCGACCGGCCCGGGTCTGCGGTCCGCGGTCACCGTGGGGCATTGTTTCCCGGCGAGCCGATCACAATGTCGTCACGGTTGTGCAGCGTCAGCCACAGTCGCATAAAGAAAGCATGCTGACCATAGCCGGGGCTTTTCAGGCTTACTACCGTTGAGGGGAGGAACTGGCCGGGCATTCGGGACGTTGACCCAAATAGCTAGCCAACCGGCGGACAATACGTAAGCCGGTTACAGAGCACGGGCAGCCCGCTGGGGTGCTGCCGACATCCGAGCATAGGGCAGCATGGAATCGAAACGGCCATCATCCGACACCGGACGCCGACTGGCGAGCTCATATACAGCCCAGGACGGCAATCTGGCGGTCCTCATCAACTCTCCCGAATTTCCCATTACTTCCCGCATTCGCCGCCGTAGCACGGAAAGCGCTGAACAGCGCCTTTCTGGGCTGGAAGCCCTTCGCCGCCCGCTGGTGCAGGCCGTCCTGGACGCCCGCGAACTCTGCGAACGAACCTCGGAGATTCCGCTCGGCCCCGAAGCCTCACCTGCCGATGGCAGCGCGCCAGTCTCCGGCACCCCTACCTTCGGACAACTGTTGGTCTGCGCAGCCGTCAAGGATCTTGAGGAACTCGACGACCGGCTCCATGAGGCACGCCTCCGGGGCTAACGCTCTGGAGGAGCAGGTCAGCCGGTCAGCGCGGGGATGATGGCGCCTGAGAATACCTGCCACGCGAGCGCGGTCTTGGCAATGAGGCTCAGCGTGATGTAGACGCGTTCGCCGAAGAGGTAGTCCCGCCACGGCCCCACCTGACGGTATTGGAGCAGCTGGTTGATCGCGAACGTGTTGAAGAAAATGAACAGCGAGATGATGATGCCGTACACGAAAGCGGGCGGCTCCGCAGCGCTGGTCGACCCGGGGGAAATGAAATAGATCAGGATGACGATCCACGGCACCAATCCGACCAATGACCCGAGGATGAAAGGCAGAAAGTTTCCGCTGCCGGGTGTCTCGTATTTTTCCTGCAGGGCGCCAAAACCAATCATCGCTGCGTTGGCGGCGAACAGGGAAACCAGTGCGGCGACGTCGGTAATCCCGGTGGTCTGGGCAATCAACCAAATCATCACTGACGAACTGATCGAGTACTCGACCCAGCGGAAGTAGTTGCGGTTTGCCCGCAGCCCGGTCCCGTAGCGCGGGAAGAAGAGCGGCGATGCGACGGCAAAATGGAACAGCGCGGAGATCGCGAGGAAGAGGACAACTCCAGCGCCCACATTAACTGCGAATAGATCCACCCGCTCGGGGGGCAACGGGAACCCGGGTGGACCCGACAAATAGTCCGCGGTCACACCGAAAGTGACCTGCGTATCGAGCATTGCCAGGATGACCCCAAAGACGACGGCCTGCACCAGATGCAAGGACCCGGCCACAAGGTTGTAGGGGCGGAGACGACGGATGTTCTCGTCGGGTGTACGGGTTGCGCGCGCCATGGGAATCTCCTTGGGCAGTGGACGTTCTCCCTGTGTGATCCTCACGGTAACACCTGCGGATACCTACCGCGCGTGCTCCCTGGGACCTCCTGGTGACCGTCCCTGTCATCTTGCAGCAGCTGACAGTTTGTGTAAATCCCCTGGCGACCGATGCATCATTGGAAGTCGGCTGGGTAGATACTGCGCGTTTCCGTCCGGCGGTTCCGCCCCCGAGTCCAATCTGACGGATAAATTTTGGGCAGTACTTTGGCGGCCGCGAGCGCTGCATACATGACGGTGTTGATAGCGACGAAAGCCGCCAGAACTGCGAACAACTCGGAGTGCAGAACTGATTCCGGAAACAGGACCCCGGCGGGCACAACGGAGAGAACCGACATCGGTTAGCCCACTTCCTGGGGTAGGTGTTGTCCCTCGTGGGTGACGTGCTTCCAGGTCGCCTGCCGACGGAAGGCGATATCAAGGATCCCCTTGACGTACACAACGTTCAGGACCATGTCGAAGCACAATTCAGGAAACAGGGTGGCCGCCAACACGCGTGCGCGCCATCCACCCTTCCAGACCGTGACAACCCGTTCGATCATGAAGAGCACCCCCAGGCTCAGCCAGAAAGGGAACCAGATCCATTCCTCCAGCGACAGTAACGTCACCAGAATCAGTAGCAGGAAAGAGCCGAGGGCGATAACCCCATAGCCAATACCCAGCTGCTGAGCCCAGTACCGCATGGTCTGAGACCTGACGCCGTAGGCGCCCAGATTCTCCAGAGCGCCACGCTGCCACCTCAGCCGCTGCGCCCACAGGGTTCCCCACCCTGGCATCAACTCGGTGACCACAGTGCACTGGGCGGGCGACACCATCTGGGCGCCCAGCGACTTCAGCGCAATCGTCAACTCATTGTCCTCAGTCAATGCAGCAGTGTCATAGACCTTGCCCGGCTCGCCCGGGATCAGCACTCCGCGGCTCTCCGCCACGGTCCGGAGGGCGAGGGGGCGAAACATCGACGCTGTACCGGTCAGCACGAACACTCGACCCCGGCGTCGGCGGATTTCACGTGCATACCTGATGTATTCGTTGCGCTGGAATTGGCCCAGCAACCCGTGGCCCTCCTCACCGTAGAAGAGGCCGCCAATGGCCATCAACGCCCTGTCCGCGGTGAACCGCTGGATCGCTGCCTCAAGAAAGCCGTCGTCCAGCCTGGTGTCGGCATCCATCACCATGACGACGTCGTTGTCCCGCTGGCCCGGAAGGAGTTGGGCCAGCGCCTGGTTGAGCGCTCCCCCCTTCTTGTGCTCATTATCGACAGAAATGAACACCTCAACACCAGCCCTTCGGGCGACGTCGGGAGTGGAGTCGGTGCAGTTGTCGGCCACCACGATCACCCGGTCGGGGGGATGAGACTGTGCCAGCAGCGAAGCAATAGTAGCGGGCAACGAAACTTCCTCGTTGTGGGAGGGAATCAGAACCGTCACCGTAACCGGACCCGCATACACCCCACGGGTGGCCGCCATGACAATCTTCGGCGCGAGCGGACTCGCTGACGCATCATTTGAGCGTCGTGACCTCGATGCGATGCGCCGTTCCAACAACGCAACACCCACCGCGAGCAACAGGGCCATAGCCACTGCCGTCAGGATCACTCGTAGCGTGGGCGCCTCGGAATCGTAGAGGACACGCCAGAAACCCAGGAGGTAACCCTCGGTCGGTTCGTCACGTACCTGCGGGTCTCCGCTGGCGACGGCAAACCAGAGAAGCGCCGCTGCGCCGCCTGCCAAAACCGCTATGAAAATGCCGACCCACCGCTGAAACCAATTAGCCCCCATGAGTGAAAGCTAACACAAGGGTCGCTCAGGCGAACTGACCCTGGTGCTTATCGCTGGGTATGTGCCCAGCGCTCCACGAGTTCCTCATGCGCCTCCAGCAGTTCCTGGGTGCGGTGCGGGTCCAGGGCGGCGAGCGCATCCAGCAACGAGATAGCCAGGACGACGGCGGCGGCGTGGGAATCGAATACCAGGTCGGTGCCGACGGGCGCGACCAGGAGGGCGTCGACGTCGTTCGCAAAGGGCACCAGGGGGCTGTCGACGATGGCCACCGTGGCCATGCCGAGCGACCGGGCCTGCGCCAGTGCCCGGACCGTGACCGCCGGGTACCGGGGCATCACAAAAGCCACGACCGCTGTGGCGCCATTGCGGTGCAGTTGCAGGATCGCGTCATCCATGGAGGCGGCATCGGAGAGTACATGCACGTCTGGCAGTACCCGGCGGGCGAAGTACCCGAGGTACTCGGCAAGCGCGGCCGAAACCCTGAGGCCGATGATGCCAAGCGGCTGGGTACCGGCGAGCAGGTCGATGGCCCGCTGCATCTGTTCGCTGGCAACGGTGCGCTCGAGGGCGCCGATGTTCTGCTGCTCGAACTCGAGGATGGTCGGCCGTTCCGCACCAGCGCCGTTGAGCGCGGCCGTTTTGCCGCGCACCACGTCGCGGATGGCGCTGCGGAATTCGGGATAGCCGGGGTACCCCAGCGCGGTCGCCAACCGGGTGACGGTGGGCTGGCTGACCCCTGCCGCCTCGGCCACATCGATGGTCGAGGCGAAGGCCACGTCCGGGAGGGAGGCGAGCATGTATTGGATCACGCGGCGCTGGGTGGGCGAGACCCGGTGGCGGTGCGCCAGGTCCACCAGCCAGTCATGCGCGCGGTCGGCTGATGATTGGTCGCTCAGCACAGTCGGTCCCCCGGTTTCGGTAACATCATCGTTTGGTGATCCCGCTCACTATGAATAGCATGATACACAGCTACACCACGTGCATGAAAAAATTCACCTTCGGAGGTTCTTTTGTCAGATCAGGGACACCGCGAAATTTGGCTTCGATTCCTCAGCGGCCCGGATATTGACTCACTGGAACTCACCCGTCCCGAGATCATCAAGGCTGTCGACGACGTCGTCGCCTCCCATGGCCGCGGCGAGACGGTCTTCGAACCCCGCATGCACCTGATGCCCAACAATGGCGGGGTAGGGCACTTCAACGTTCTGCGCGGCCATGTCTCGAATCTGGGCGCCAATGGCATCAGCGGCGTCAAGGTGGTGGGTGACTTTGTCCCCAACTACCTGCAGGGGCTGCCCAGCGAACTCGCGATGGCCACCCTGTACGACCCGACCACCGGAGTCCCGCTCTGCGTCATGGATGCCACCCTGGTCACCGAGGTTCGCACCGGCGCCATGACCGCCGTCGGCGCCAAGCACCTGGCCCGGAAGGACTCGAAGATCCTGGGCCACGTGGGGGCCCGAGGCACCGCCTTCTCCAACGTCACCATGCTGGACAGCATGTTCGACTTCGACGAAATCCGGGTGACCAGCAAGCGCCCCGAATCCCGTGAGGCCTTCGCCGAGCAGCTGCGCGCCGAGATCAGCACCCCGGTACGCGTGGTGGACACCGCCGAGGAAGCGTTCGACAACGCAGACATTCTGGTCGAGGCGTCCCGCCTGAACGAGCCCGCCCCGCTGTTGCGGACCGGCGTGGTCAAGCCCGGCGCGTTTGTGGTGCCCTACGGCACGGTCAGCGCCGTCGAACTGGATCTCCTGGACGTGATGGACAAGGTGGTGGTGGATGACTGGCGTGAGGCGCAGTCGGGCCGGTTCGGGGCACTCCGCCCGCACGTGGACACCGGACGGCTGTCCCCCGAGACGCTGTACGCGCAGCTTGGCGAGATTGTCAGTGGGCAGAAGCCTGGCCGGGAAAACGACGACGAGCGGATCCTGCTCTGGCACCGCGGACTGTCAATCCTCGATGTCGCGGTAGCCCACCTGATCCTCACCAAGGCGGAGCAGACCGATACCGGAACCATGCTCAGGTACCGGTAGCGCCGAATGCATCACACCCACGCCCCGGTTGACCACCTCACCGTGCTGCGCATCTCCGACCCCCACCAGCTGGACGCCCCCGCGATCGCCGAGATTGCCGGAGGCCGGCCGCTGCGGCTGGAAAAGAGCCTCCTTGACGCCATCTCGGCACAGCGTCTGGAGGTGCTGGAGCTGCTCGACGACGGCAACCCCGTCTACGGAGTGAACACCGGGATGGGCGCCGCCAGCGAGGTTCCGCTCGATGTCATCGCGCAGTCCCGGCACCAGGACAACCTCATGCTTGCCCGGGCGGTGGGATCGGCGCCCTGGCTGAACCGTCCGGAGACCCGTGCGGTCATCGCGGTCCGGTTGAGGACCTTCCTTTCCGGTGATGCCGGCGTTTCGGCAGAGTTGTGTGTCAGGTTGGCGGAGCTGCTCAGCATGGATCTGCTCCCGGCCATCCCCCGCACCCGCATTGGCGCTGCCGGCGAAATCATCCCCCTCGCCCACCTCGGCGGAGCCCTCACCGGTTCCGGCGCGTTCCTGGCCGACGGGGGCGCGGCACGCTCGACCGGTCACGCTGCCGGCGGCACGACTGTCCAGGTCACCGGTCATACCGCCGGTCATATCACGGGCGACGCCGCCGTCGACGCCGCCGGAGTGCTCGAGGCGGCACAGATGGCGCCCTATTCCTATGGCACCAAGGAGGGCGTGGCGCTGATCGAGGGGGTTCCGGTCGCCACGGCGCTTGCCATCCTGCTGGCCAATGATGCCCGGCTGCTGGCCGCCCAGGCTGTTGCTCTCACGTCGGCTGAGATCGCCCTGGTGGGGGCGAGCCGGGACCCGTTTGATCCCGCACTGGCCCGCGCCGACGCGGAGCTGGGCACGGTGCTGGGGGCGATCCGCCAGCTCGCCGGTTCCGACCCCGCTCCCCGCACCCTGCAGTCGCCTCTCTCCTTCCGGGTGCTGGGCCCGGCCGTCGCCCAACTGCTTCGGTCGATTGCGACGGTGGATGCCGCCGTCGGACGCGCCCTGAACGGTGTCACCGATTCGCCGGCCTACCTGGCTGGGCGGTTTATTGGAACCGCGGGGTTCGACGGGTTCGATCTGGCCGCGTCCCTCGATGGGCTGCGGCTATCCCTGATCCACGTCGCGGAGACGTCGGCGGCCCGCGTGCACCGGCTGCTGGACGAGCGGTTCACCGGCCTCCCCCGGCAGCTGTCCGGCCAGCCGGGCCTGCACGCGGGGATGGTCGCCGTGCACAAGCGGACCGTAGGCGTCGTGCATGAACTGGTGGCCGCGGCGCGACCCTCCAGCGTCGGCGCTATCGAAACATCCTTCGGGCAGGAGGACGTGCAGAGTTTCTCCGCGGAGGCCGCCGAGGCATGCGGTCACGCGGCAGTCGGCCTACGGGACGTCTTCGCATGCGAACTGCTCACGGTGATCCAGGGAGTCCGGCTGGCCCAGGACCCACTGGAACACGTGGACCAACGGCTCGGGACGCTGGTGGACGACGCGTCCGCCCTGTTGCCCGCAGGCACCGATGACCGCGCGTTCGGTAAAGATATTTCCCTGCTCAACGAGCTGCTCGCTAGTGGCTGGGGCCGCTGGGTGGCGACGGAGGAGCTGTCGATTCCCGCGCAATGAAGATCGGGCGGAACATCACCCGGCCACTGGCAGTCCCCATGCCCTCGGGCATGGTGAGGGCACTGACGGCCGCATCGACGATGGCCTGTTCGTCCCAGCCGAAAGTGGTCAGCTCGGGGCTGACCAGCGATGCCAGCTCGCTGTCGTCGAAGCCGAGGATCGACAGGTCCGCCGGTACCCGCAGCCCCAGGTCCCGCGCGGCACGGTAGGCGCCGAACGCAATCGAGTCCCCCAGGCAGAACAGCGCTGTGGGCCGCCTGCGACCGGCGAGCAGCCGGGATGCGGCGTGAGCAGCCCCGTGCACTGACGACGGCGACGACGACACCGTAACCGTCAGCCCCATCGACTCCCCCAGACTCCGGGCCAGCAGTTCCGCCGGCCGACCCGGGGTGGTGGGCAGCGTGGGCGCCAGCAACCCGACGGTGCGGTGGCCCAGGTCAGCAAGATGCTGCAGCGCGGT
Organism: Arthrobacter sp. CAN_A212; assembly: GCF_015752345.1. Classification (NCBI taxonomy): domain Bacteria; kingdom Bacillati; phylum Actinomycetota; class Actinomycetes; order Micrococcales; family Micrococcaceae; genus Arthrobacter; species Arthrobacter sp. CAN_A212. The sequence continues at coordinate 322,141 of NZ_JADOUT010000002.1, read as the reverse complement.
GCCGACTCCGTACTCGTTGTCGAACAGGACGCTCTCCGATTCCGGGCGCGCCGTCAGCGCATCCCCGATGGAGACGATGCGCGTCTGCTCCGGCACCTCTGCCCAGTACCCGGCCGAGGGATCGACCGGGAGCGCGATAATGCCGTCCACCCGCTGGGCCGCCAGTGAGCGCAGGACCGCCGCCTCGCGCTCGGGCGAGCCGTCGACGTCGGCAATGATGGAGGACAGTTCCTGCGCCCGAAGCTCCTCGGACAGCATCACGGCCAGGCCCTGCCGCCATAGGTCGCGGAGGGAACCCACGATCGCGACGTTGCCGCTGCGCCCGCTGGCGAGGGCCCGGGCGATCGGGTCGGCCGAGTACCCCAGTTCGTCGGCGATGGCGCGCACCCGGGTCTGGGTGGCTTCGGAACCCTTCAGGCCCCGCAGCGCATAGGAGGTGGCGGCCTTCGACAATCCCGCAGCGTCAGCGATGTCCTGGAGTGTCTTACGTTGGGCCCCGGTCATCAGACCAGCATACGTCCGGAGCGTTACCGACTGCCCCAGCGGTGGGGAATGGCGGTTGACAAACCGATGTGTGAACCGGTTCAATTGATAGTAAGTGAACCGGTTCACAACAGCAGCCTGCTTTGTATCTTCCGCTTCCCGAACCCCCCAGTCGGTTCCTCCTACTCCCGCTCAGCGAAAGGGCATCATGCGCACGGATTGCCACCAGCACCTGTGGCCCGCCGCGTTTGTCGATGCGCTCCGCAACCGATCGCAGACTCCCCGCCTGAACGGGTGGGAGCTCCTTATCGACGGTGAAGCGCCCTACGCCGTCGACCCGCTGGCCCATGACCCAGCGATCCGCCGCGGCCGCGAAACCCGCGAGGGCAAGGACCAGGTGCTGCTGTCCCTGTCGAGCCCCCTGGGGATCGAACACCTGCCGTTCGAGGAATCGCGCGAATTGATCGAGGTGTGGCACACCTCGGCGCTGGAGCTCGGCGACCCCTTCCTGGTGTGGGCGGCGACGCCGGTGAGCGAATTCGATCTCGACAGCCTGACCCGCATCCTGGAACACGACCGGGTGGTGGGGCTGCAATTGCCTGCCACCGCGCTGGCGGACCCGGACGCGATCCGCCGCCTGCAGCCTGTCCTTGACGTGGTGCAGGCCGCCGACAAGCCGGTACTGATTCACCCCGGCCCGGCACCCGTTACCGCCGGAACACCCTCCTGGTGGCCGGCCCTGGTCCCCTACGTCTCCCAGCTGCACGCCTCCTGGCTGGCGTGGCACACGGTGGGACGGGCTCAACACCCCACGCTGCGGGTGGCCTTCGTGGCCCTCGCCGGACTCGCACCGCTCCACCACGAACGGCTGGCAGCCCGCGGCGGCAGCTTCGGGGCCGTGGACCCGCTCGTGTACTACGAGACCTCCTCCTACGACACCCGGGCGATCGACGCCACCATCCGGGTGGTCGGTGTCGACCCGATCATCCACGGCTCCGACCGACCCTACGCCGAACCCCGCGACCCCGGCCTCGGCCACGCCTTCACCCACGCGCTCTTCTCTGCCAACCCTCAACATCTCCTGAAAGGAACACCACGATGACCACGGCACCTCCGCAGGGCCACGCCCTCACAGAATCAGACGTTCCTGCCCTGCCCGGGCGCACGCTCAGCCAGAAAGAACTGCAGGACTGGGTGACCACCCTCGCGGCCCGGCCCGACCTGTGGGAACACCACATCAACCACGAGGGCGGCGAACGCCATTACGCCTCCGTCTACCGGGACTCCACCATCGACGTCTGGCTGCTCTGCTGGAACACGCAAGACGATACCGGCTGGCATGACCACGACATTTCCTCGGGCGCCGTCGTCGTCACCCATGGCGCAGTGACCGAAGCGAATCCGCGGATGAACGGCGAACCCGTCCGCCGGGTCGTGGAGGCCGGCAGGTCCTTCTCCTTCGGACCGGACCACGTGCATCGGATGGGCGGCTCCGTCGACGGATCAGTCTCGATCCACGCATACTCCCCGCCGCTGTGGCGGATGGGCCAGTACGCGATTGGCCGCAACGGCGTGATCCGCCGCATGTCGGTCAGCTACGCCGATGAGCTGCGCCCCATGGATGACGAGAGCGTCATCGAGAAATACAAACAGCTCCAGTCGGTCACCGACGAACTGGCTGGACGCTAGAGCCGTACTGACTGGAGAACCGGACGAGGCCCGGCAGCAGCGCTAGTGCTGCCGCCAGGTCATCCCCCAGGGGACGGTCATCCGTTTCGGGGTCCAGCCCTGCCGCCAGGTACTCGAACGCATCCCGCACTGGGGCGCTTCCCAGCCGGTGGGGCGCCATGCGCAGCGCCCGCACGGCCGCGACGGCTTCGAGCGCGACGACGGCCGGCGCCTCCGCCGCTAACTGACGCAATTGCCGGGCCCCCTGGGTGGCGAACCCCGCATGCTCCTCAAGGCCGAGGGAAACGCTGATACCCGGCCCGTTGGCCGGCGTCACCAGGGTGCGCAGGACCGAGAGCACATCCTGCGCCACGTACTCGGCGATCATGAGCCCCGAGCTGCCACGCGGTCCGGCCGACAGGAAGGATGGCAAGCCGCTCAGTTCGGGGCGGAAGAGGTGGGACAGTCTCGCCGCCGAGAGGGAGATCACCGGGTAGACGGCGGACCGGGTTCCGTCCAGCGCCGCCGACAGCATCGCGAGGTGGAACTGGCCGTGGTGGAACACCCCCTCCGACGTCATCAGGGGGTTCTCGGCGGCGCCATTACACTCGGTTTCGATGACCGAGCGCAGCCGTTCAAGGGCGTCGAGCGCCGGGGCATGTACTTGGGGCAGGGCACGCAGGGCGAACGGATCCTGCAACCGGGCTGGCACCGCCGGGGTATCCGGTCCCGTCAACTGGCGCACCGACGACGCTACCGCCGTCTGGTGCGGATGGTTCCTGCCCTGATGTACGGCGGGGGCATAGGGCTCTGGCGACCCCTCGAGAGCCAGCAGGGTCAGCGAGGACACCACTAGGGCACTCTTGAGCAGTTCCTCCATTGCAACGGCCCCCTGCGCTGCGGTGGCCAGCGTGAGGGCGCTCGAGCTCATGAAGGGCAGCGAATCGGTGTCCTCGAAGTGGACTGGGGCAATCCCGCCCACCTGCCAGGGGCGGTCCCCACTCAGGGTGAGAGCCAGTTCCGCCATGGCCGCCAGATCGCCGGTGCCCAGCCCACCGAGGCTATGGATACTGGCGACTGCCCCGTTGTTGAGCGCTTCCAGCAGGCCGACGACCACACCGGTGCTGATACCGGAACCACCGGCCAGGAACTGGTTCAGCCGGACGGCCATCGCGGCGCGGACGGTGGTCTCCTCATCGACCCGGCCCGCCCCGGCACAATGGCTCAGCAGCAAACGTCTCGCGTGGGCCGCCCGGATTTCCTCCGGCGACCCGCTAACCTCCACGTTCAACGCCCGGTTGGCCCCGACGCCGGTATTCGCGCCGTATACCCGCCCCGATTCGCGGGCCCGAATTAGCACGTCATTCGACGTCTTCAGTGCGGCCAGCACGCCGTCGGGCACGTGAATACGGGCGGATCCCGTGGAAATAGTAATAAGATCGTCAAGTGTCAGCGAGGCGCCGTCGAGCACCACCCGATTGATGTTGTGCTCGGAAGTCATGGGTGCACCGTTGTCCTTTGTATGTCGTCTATGTAAGTAATCTCACAGATTAGGCCGACTGTCTATTCATTCGCTGAAACTATGAATCAACTTATTCACTGCCGGTTATTAGGGCTGGTGCAAAGGAACCTGGAGAGCCACCGTGATCACGTTTGACAAGGTAAGCAAGACTTTTCCGGATGGCACCCTTGCCGTCGAGAACCTCGACTTTGAATTGCCGACCGGCAAGATCACCGTATTTGTGGGCCCCTCAGGCTGTGGCAAGACCACCTCGCTGCGGATGATCAACCGGATGATCGAACCAACGGGCGGCCGGATCCTGATCGACGGCAAGGACGTCATGAGCCAGGATGCCGCCCTGCTGCGCCGCTCAATCGGGTACGTCATTCAGCACGCCGGACTTTTCCCGCACCGCACGGTCATTGAGAACGTCATGACCGTGCCCAACCTCATCGGGACCGACAAGAAGAAGTCGCGGGCAAGCGCCATGGAGCTGCTGCTCCGGGTGGGTTTGACCGAGAGCATGGCCGACAAGTACCCGGTGCAGCTCTCGGGAGGCCAGGAACAGCGCGTGGGAGTGGCCCGGGCTCTGGCCGCCGATCCCCCGGTCATGCTGATGGACGAGCCGTTCAGCGCCGTCGACCCCATCGTCCGTGCGGGACTGCAGACCGAGTTCCTGAGGCTGCAGGGCGAATTGGGCAAGACCATCGCCTTCGTCACCCACGACATCGACGAGGCCATCAAGCTCGGCGACATGGTGGCGGTGTTCCGGGAAGGCGGGCACCTGGCCCAGTACGCGTCACCGCAGGAACTTCTCGAGAACCCCGCCAACGATTTCGTCGCCGACTTCGTCGGCCGCGACCGCGGCTTCCGCAGCCTTTCCTTCGATTCTTCCGAGGTGCTGGTCCTGGACACCGTCGAGTCGGTGCGTTCCGGCAGCGAGATCCTGATGCTCGACGACGCCGGCCGCCCGCTCGGTTGGGCCGGACCGGGGATTGCCGACGAACGCTCACCGCTCTCGGTGGCGGGCACGTTCACCGCTTCGGACTCCCTGCGGGTGGTTACCGATCTCGCGATCAGCTCCCCCGTCGGGATCGCCGTCCGGGTCAACAACACCGGCGCTGCAGACGGCATCATCAGGCACCCGAGCCTGGTCCGCCAGCTGGATGAGCGACGCCGGCAGCGCGCGGGGAACCCCTCATGATCGACTACATCAACGGCAACCGCGACATCATCCTGAGGGCGTTCCAGGAGCACCTCTATCTGGCGTTGATTCCGGTCATCCTGGCAATCATCATTTCCCTGCCGCTGGGCTACATCGCGGTCCGCTACAAGAAGCTCTACTACCCGCTGGTCAACATCAGCAGCATCCTCTACGCAATCCCGTCCCTGGCGCTGTTCCTGCTGCTGCCACCGATCATTGGGACCGGAGTGCTATCCCCCCTGAACATCATCATCGCGCTGACCGTCTACAGCGTTGCACTGATGGTCAGGGTGGTAGCTGACGGCTTGAACTCGGTTGACCCCGCGATCACCCAGGCGGCGACTGCGATGGGCTACCGGCGGGTCCGGCGACTTTTCTCGGTGGAACTGCCCATCGCCCTGCCGGTCATGCTTGCTGGGCTGCGCGTGGCCACGGTCGCCAACGTGAGCATCGTGAGCGTGGGGGCGTTGATCGGCGTCGGCGGTCTGGGAGCCCTCTTCCTCAGGGGCCTGCAGCTTGATTACCTGGCGCCGATTCTTGTGGGAATTATCCTGTCGGTCCTGCTGGCAGCGACCTGCGACATCATCATTGTGCTTGTTCAACGACGATTCACGCCCTGGGTGCGTGCGGGAGGACGGGCCTGATGGACTATCTCGAGTATCTTCTGGACCCCGAGCACTGGGATTTGGCCGTGAACGGCAACATCCCCTCGCTCATCGTCGACCACCTGTACTACACGGTGATCACCCTGCTCATCGCCTCGCTGATTGCCATCCCCGTGGGGCTGTACATCGGCCACACCGGCCGGTTTTCCTTTGTGGCAATCAACGCCGGCAACGCCGGGCGGTCGCTGCCGACCCTGGGACTGATCATCCTACTAGTGACAGTGATTGGATTTGGGCTGCTGCCTGTCGTGATCGCCCTGGTGATCCTCGCCATTCCACCCATCCTCACCTCGACCTACGCAGGGCTCAGGGCAATCAATCCCGCATCCGTCGATGCGGCGAAGGGGATGGGCATGCGTCCCCTCCAGATCCTGTTCCGGGTGGAAATTCCCATCGCTTTGCCGTTGATCCTGAGCGGTCTGCGCAGTGCCACCCTGCAGGTCGTCTCGACCGCCACTGTGGCTTCCTACGTGGGCCTCGGCGGCCTGGGCAGGCTGCTCGTCGACGGTCTCGCATTGAATCAGTACGACCGGGTGATCGCCGGGGCCGTCGTCGTCGCCCTCCTGGCCATCGTGCTGGACCTGATCGCTTCCGGCCTGCAGCGGTTGGTGGTCTCCCCCGGCGTGTCCGGGCGCGCACTCACCCGGACATCCAACAAGCCCGCACGATCCGCCCCCGAGGCAGCACCGGCAGCCGCGGGCTAAGCTTGAGAAACCTGACCGAAAGGCAAGACCCATGATAAGAAAACGCTCAACCAGACTGATGAGCAGTGTTGCGCTCTTCGGAGCAGCCACCCTGGCCCTTTCCGCATGCGGCGGTGATCCGCTGGAATCCGACGCCGGTGGGGAGTCAGTCGCCGCCGAGACCATCGCGATTGGCTCAGCCAACTTCCCGGAGAGCGAACTGCTCGCCGAGATGTACGCGCAGGTCCTGGAATCCGAGGGCATCGACGTGGAGCGCAACTTCAACATCGGCGCTCGCGACCTGTACCTGGCGGCTCTCGAGGACGGGTCAATCGACCTGCTGCCTGAATACAACGGAGCACTCTACTCCTCGCTCGTGGAGGGTGGTGCCCCTGAAGGCGTCACCGAACCCGACGAGGTATATGACGCAATGGTCGAGGTGCTCCCCGAGGGCATCGTTGCCCTTGAGCAGTCTGAGGCCGAAGACAAGGACACGCTTGCCGTCCTGCCTGAAACAGCCGAAGAGTACAACCTCGAAACCATGGATGACCTGACCGACATCGCCGGTGAGCTCACCCTGGCGGCGGGCCCCGAGTTTGTCGAGCGTTTCCAGGGCCTGATCGGGCTCGAAGAGGTGTACGGAATTGTGTTCTCCGAGTTCCGTCCCCTGGACGCTGGAGGACCGCTGACCCGCGAAGCACTGCTCAGCGGCGAGGTCGATGTTGCCAACATCTTCAGCACCGACTCGACGATTGAAACCGAGTCTCTGGTGGTCCTTGAGGACACCCAGAACCTGTTCCTGTCGGAGAACATCGTGCCGATCATCCGCGAATCCAAGGTGGACGACACCGTCACCGAGTCACTCAACGCAGTCTCGGCGGCTCTGACCACCGAGAACCTCACCGAGTACCTCGCACGCGTGCAGGTGGACAAAGAGTCCAGCGCCACCGTGGCCACCGCGTTCCTTGAGGAATACGACCTCCTCTAAGCGCACCCTGCCCATCCCGACGGTCCGCCGTCGGGATGGACAACGCCCATTCCCCCACCCCGGCACCCGTTTCACCTGAGCGCCCTGAAAGAAACCCAGTGACCACACAGCGCTCGGCCGCCACCGCGGTAGTCATCAACCTGCTCCCCGGAGTACTGGTCATGGCAGCCGCCGTCGCCATCTCACTCTTCGTTGCCAGCCTCCAGGGATTTGTCGGAGCCCTGGTCGTGGCACTCGCTCTCGGCCTCCTGGTCCGTAACACGGGATTGTTCCACCCCCGCATCCGGCCCGGCATCCAGCGGGCCACCAAACGCTTCCTGCGGCTCGGCGTCGTCGTCCTGGGCCTGCAGCTTTCCCTTCCCGAGATCCTCGGCCTCGGCTACCCCGTGCTGGCCCTGATCATCGTCTCGGTCTTCGTCAGCTTCCTGTTCACCCGCTACGTCGGCGAGCGGCTGGGCCTCAGCCGTGCGGCGTCGACCCTGATGGCTGCCGGGTTCTCGATCTGCGGCGCCTCAGCCATCGCCGGCATGCAGAGCATCGTCAACGCCGACGACGACGAGGTCGCCAGCGCCATTGCCATGGTGACCCTGTACGGTTCGGCGGTGATTCTGGGGCTGCCGCTGATCGGGAACCTGCTCGGGCTTTCCCCCGAAACCTTTGGCATCTGGTCCGGGCTTGCCGTCCACGAGGTGGCGCAGGTGGTGGCGACCGCAAGTACCGCTGGCGCCGTCGCCCTCGCGGTGGCGACCGTGGTGAAACTGGGCCGCGTGGTGCTTCTGGCCCCCGTGGCGGCGTTCGTCTCCGTCGGTATCCGTCGCACCGAGGGTGCCCAACGGTCCGTTTCCGGGCGGGTGGCGCCGATTGTGCCGCTGTTCGTGGTCGGTTTCCTGGCACTGGTGCTGCTCCGGTCCACCGGAGTGGTCCCCGAGCCCGTCCTGGCTGCCGCCTCCCTCACCGCCACGCTGCTGCTGGCTGCGGCGATGTTTGGCCTGGGTACCGGGATCGACATCCCGCATCTGGCCCGCACCGGTGGGAAGAACCTGGTGCTCGGCGGTATCTCGACGGTGTTCCTCGGCGGGATCACCCTCGCCGGAGCGGTGCTGGTCACCGCCTAGCGCCCCGGCCCGTCCCGGTCTGGCGTCGCCGCGGGACCCATGCTGTGCAGGTTTCCCCTGGTACTGACCGGCGCTTTCGTGAATGGGCGGCGTGTCGCGGTCCAACACGCGGTCGACACCCTGAAGGCGGGGAAAGCTGCACAGGCCACGCCCACCCGGAGCAATGCGAGCTAGCGGAGGCCGGTCTTCCGGTTCAGTGCCAGGCTGATCAGCTCATCGATGAGCTCCGTGTAGGTGAGTCCGGACTTGGCCCACATTTGCGGGTACATGCTGATCGGGGTGAACCCAGGCATGGTGTTGATCTCGTTGATGATCAGCCCGCCCGCCGGGGTGTAGAAGAAGTCGACCCGGGACAGGCCCTCCGCGCCAACAGCGTCGAACGCCTCGGCCGCGAGGGCACGTACCCGGTCGCTGACCGTGGGCGGCAGGTCGGCCGGGCAGCTCAGCTCGGCGGCGGCGCCGTCGACGTACTTGGCTTCGAAGTCGTACCAGTCATGGTCGCCCGGCTGAACGGCGATCTCACCGGGCAGAGAGGCCCGCGGTTCGTTGGTGCCACGGCCCTGCAGAACGGCCACCTCAATCTCCCGGCCAACGATGCCCGCCTCGACCAACACCTTTGGATCAAATTCCCGGGCCACCTCGACGGCGGCAGCCAGGTCCGCCTGCGACGCCACCCGGGTGATCCCCATCGACGAGCCGGCGCGGGCAGGCTTCACGAAGGAGGGGAATCCCAGGGCGGCCGCGCGGGCAAGGCACCCGTCGCGGTCGTTGGCCCATTGGCGGTCGGTAATGACCTCGTACGGCCCCACCGTGAGACCGGCGGCGGCAAAGACCACCTTCATGTAGTGCTTGTCCATGCCCACGGCCGACGCCAGCACCCCGGCGCCGACGTACCGGATGTCGGCCATCTCCAGCAGCCCCTGCAGCGTGCCGTCCTCGCCGAACGGGCCGTGCAGCAGCGGCACGACGACGTCGACCCCGCCCAGGCTGCGCGGCATCTGTTCCGCGGCTGTCACCATGAGTTCGGTGGCCGCGAGATCCATCCCTACGCCGGCCGCGGCGAGGACCAGCGACTCGTCCGACGCCGGGACCTCTGGAAGGGTGGCGGAGCGCAGCGACCACTGGGACGGATCCCCCGGGACCTGCACCCATTGGCCGTTTTTCGCGATCCCGACGGGGATGACCTCGTACTTGTCCCGGTCGATTGCCTCAAGCACGCCAGCCGCGGTGATGCAGCTGACCGCGTGCTCGCTGGACCGTCCGCCGAAGAGGACCAGCACCCGCGGCTTGGGCGTACGGTCTGGGTCGGGCGTCTCGGGTGGAACTACAGTCACAGTTTGCCTTCGGATTTCAGGTCGCGGGACAACAGTCGCGGCCCCAGATCATGGACGGAGACGGTGCCCTGAAGCACTGCCACCACGTTCTCGGTGATGGGCATATCAACGCCCAATTGTCCGGCCAGGTCCAGGACAGCCTGGGCAGACTTGATGCCCTCGGCGGTCTGGTTCATCTTCCCGGTGACCTCGTCAAGTGTCAGCCCCTGGCCCAGCAACCTGCCTGCCGTGTGGTTGCGGGACAGCGCCGACGAGCAGGTGGCGATCAGGTCGCCCATCCCCGCGAGGCCGGCCATGGTTTCGGCTTCCCCGCCCAGGGCAACGGCAAGCCGGGTGGTCTCCGCAAGGCCACGGGTAATGACCGAGGCCTTGGTGTTGTCGCCCATCTGCTTCCCCTCGCAGATCCCGACGGCGAGGGCGATGACGTTCTTGACGATCCCGCCGATTTCGACGCCCACCACATCGGGGTTGGTATAGGGCCTGAAGTACTTCGCGGTGCAGGCGGCGGCAATCCACGCGGCCACGTCCTCGTCCGGGCACGCCACCACCGAGGCGGTGGGTTCCTGGCGGGCGATCTCAAGCGCCAGGTTGGGCCCGGACACCACCGCAATGCGATCCGCGGGGAGGTCCAGTTCGGCCGCGATCACCTGGCTCATCCGCGCATCGGAGCCAACCTCAAGGCCCTTCATGAGCGAGACCACCACTGCGTCCTCGCTGAGGAACTGCTTCCAGCTAGCCAGCTGGGGCCGGAGGGACTGCGCGGGGACGGCGACGGCGACGAGTTCGGCGCCGTCGAGCACCTCGGCTATGTCGCTGGAACACTCAATGTTCCCGGGCAGCACCGTGTCCGGGAGGTACCTGCTGTTACGCCGGGTGGTGTTGATCTCCGTGGCCACGTCGTCCCGTCGGGCCCACAGTTTCACCCGGGTACCGTGGGCGGCGCCGGCATCGGCGAGGATCTTCGCAAACGTGGTTCCCCAGCTGCCAGCGCCCAGGACGGCGACCACGGCGGGTGGGGTGCGCGTCACGGGGTTCCTTCCGGCGGGTTGTCGTAGTCCCTGCCGCTGCTCTTCTGGTGTTTGTCGGCCGGGTTCCAGCGTTCAGCGGGTGGGGTTTCCTGGCGCAGGTCCGCCACGAGCGCCGTCAGCGCATCGAGGATCCGTTCGGTGGCCGTGTCCAGGACGGTTTTGGTGATGGGTTTCCCGGCGAGGTCGGCGAAGTCGATCGGGTCGCCGACCACTACCCTCGAGGTTTTCCGGGGGAAGAGGTAGAGCCGCTTGGCATAGCGCGGAAACACCTCATGGGCACCCCAGTGCGCGATCGGAACCACTGGCGCTCCGGTCTGGAGGGCCAGACGCGCGGCGCCCGTGCGGCCCTTCATGGGCCACAGATCGGGATCCCTGGTCAGGGTGCCCTCTGGGTACACTACGATGCCGCCACCGGCGCTGATCGCGTCCCGGGCGGCCTCGAGGGAGCGGTTGGCGCCAGCAGTGGTCCGGTCCACCGGCACCTGGCCCGTGGCCTTGAGGATCCACCCCATGATGGGCACGTTGAACAGAGACGCCTTCGCGAGGAAATGCGGTGTCACCTGGTGGTTGAACAGGAAATGGCCGATCACCACGGGGTCAATCTCGGTGATGTGGTTGGGGCAGACGATGAAGCCGGTGTCCTTCGGCAGTTTCTCCGACCCCGACCACCGCTTCGCCATCAGCGCGTTCATGATCGGACGCACGGTGATGGCGAGCACGCCAAACGTCACCCGGGATTTCCTCGATTCAGCCATCAGTGAGTGCCGCAGAGCTAGCGGCTAACCCCCTCGGGCGTCGCCTCGGCAGCGGGGGTGACGTCGAAGTCCGCCCCGAGCCCCTCGAGCTTGTCCTGGAACCGCTCGTATCCGCGGTTGATCAGCTCGATGCCGGTCACCCGGGAGGTGCCCTTCGCGGCGAGGGCCGCGATCAGGTGGCTGAAGCCGCCCCGCAGGTCCGGGATGTCGATATCGGCGCCGTGCAGCTGCGCCGGTCCCGAGATGACTGCCGAGTGCAGGAAGTTCCGCTGGCCGAAGCGGCAGGGGACACTGCCCAGGCATTCGCGGTGAACCTGGATGTTGGCGCCCATCCGGATGAGGGCGTCGGTGAAGCCGAACCGGTTCTCGTACACGGTCTCGTGCACGATCGACACTCCCTCGGCCTGCGTCAGCGCGACGACGAGGGGCTGCTGCCAGTCGGTCATGAAGCCGGGGTGCACATCGGTTTCGAGCACCAGGGGGGAGAGCTTGCCGCCCGGGTGATAGAAACGGATGCCGTCGTCGTCGACGTCGAAAGCACCACCGATCTTCCGGTACGTGTTCAGGAAGGCGGTCAGGTCCAGCTGGCGTGCGCCCTCGACGTAGATGTCCCCCTGGGTGACCAGTGCGGCCGACGCCCAGGATGCTGTCTCGTTGCGGTCCGAGATGGCCTTGTGGTTGAAGCCCGTGAGCTCCTGCACGCCCTCGATCCGGATGGTCCGGTCGGTCTGCACCGCGATAATCGCGCCCATTTTCTGCAGGACGGCGATCAGGTCCATGATTTCGGGCTCGACGGCGGCACCCTTGAGCTCGGTGATGCCCTCCGCCCGGGTGGCAGTCAGGAGTACCTGCTCGGTGGCTCCGACGCTAGGGTAGGGCAGCTCCAGCTTCGCGCCGTGCAGTCCCTTGGGCGCGGAAATGGAGATTCCGCCGGGACGCTTGTCGACGACGGCGCCGAAGTTGCGCAGTACCTGCATGTGGTAGTCGATCGGCCGGTCACCGATCTTGCAGCCACCGAGGTCGGGGATGAAGGCTTCGCCGATGCTGTGCATCAGGGGGCCGCAGAAGAGGATGGGAATCCGCGAATCACCGGCGTGCGCATCAATGTCCTTGGACTGGGCCATCTTTGCACCCTTGGGGTCCATGCTCAGGTCCCCGGTGACGGGGTCCTTGGTCACCTCTACGCCGTGGAGCTTCAGGAGGCTGGTGACAACCTCGACGTCCTTGATCTCGGGGACATTCCGCAGGATTGAGGGGGCATTGCCCAACAGTGTGGCGACCATCGCTTTGGGCACCAAGTTTTTGGCTCCGCGAACGAAGACCTTGCCGGTCAGAGGGACTCCACCACGAATGGTCAGCACGCTTCCCATGAACACCTATTTTCTACGATTTGCACACAACAGAGATTGCCCCCAGAGCAGCTTTTGCCTCCCGCTAAGCATAGGAGCATGTCCAACAAGACTGAAATAGGCTCCCCGGGGATACTGGCGAAAACTGCCGTGAACCCCGATTCATTCCCTGCTGGAGCGCGGAAACCACGCGGGCCGAATGAGTTTGCCCACCCCAGGGGTTTCCCCCGGCGTAGCCGTCTCAGGTCCGGGCGGGAAGAGTCTTCGGCTTGAAACTGGGGCGGGAGCGTTCGTACTCGGTAATCGACTCCTCGTGGGTGAGGGTCAGCGCGATGTCGTCCAGCCCTTCCAGCAGACGCCAGCGGGTGTAGTCGTCGATCTGGAAGGGCGCCGTGACGCTTCCGCAGACCACTGTGCGCTCCACCAGGTCAACAGTCACCTCGGTGCCCGGGTGGTTCTCCAGCACCTTCCAGATCAGCTCGATGTCGTCCTGCGCCACCTGCGCCGCGACCAGGCCTTGCTTGCCGGAGTTGCCGCGGAAGATATCCGCGAACCGCGACGCGAGCACGGCCTTGAACCCGTAGTCCTTCAGCGCCCAGACCGCGTGTTCACGGGATGAGCCGGTGCCGAAATCGGGACCCGCCACCAGGACGGAGCCGGCGTTGAACGGCGACTGGTTCAGGATGAAGTTCGGGTCCCTGCGCCACTCGGAAAACAGGGCGTCCTCGAATCCCGTCCGGGTGATGCGCTTCAGGAACACCGCCGGGATGATCTGGTCGGTGTCGATGTTGCTCTGGCGCAGCGGCACTCCAATGCCGGTGTGCGTGATGATCTTCTCCATGAGGTTCTCCTAGGCGGCGTTCGAAGCGGAGGGGACGACGACGTCGTCGTGCTGGCCGGTGGCGGCGGGCGGCAGGGGCTCAAGGTCCGACGGCGAACTGAGCGTCCCGCGGACGGCGGTCGCCGCGGCAACCACGGGCGATACCAGGTGGGTGCGGCCACCCTTGCCCTGGCGGCCCTCGAAGTTGCGGTTCGAGGTGGACGCGCAGCGCTCCCCCGGCGCCAGCTGGTCCGGGTTCATGCCCAGGCACATCGAGCAGCCGGCGAACCGCCACTCCGCGCCGAAGTCCTTGAACACCTGGTCCAGGCCCTCCGCCTCCGCCTCGAGGCGGACCCTCGCCGAGCCGGGAACCACCATCATGCGGATGTCCGGATCCTTGACCCGGCCGCGGATGATATCGGCGGCGATGCGCAGGTCCTCGATCCGGCTATTCGTGCAGGAGCCCAGGAACACGGTGTCCACCCGGATCTCCTTCATCGGAGTCCCGGCGCCGAGGGCCATGTACTCCAGGGCCCTCTCGCAGGCAGCCTTGTCATTCTCGTCGGCGAAGTCGTCGGGAGACGGCACCGCTTGCGACAGGGAGACACCCTGCCCAGGGTTGGTGCCCCAGGTGACGAAGGGCTCCAGCTCGTTGGCGTCCAGGAATACCTCTGCGTCGAAGACGGCGTCGTCGTCGGTGATCAGGGTCTTCCAGTTCTCGACGGCGGCGTCCCAGTCCTCGCCCTGCGGTGCGTGGGGCTTGTCCTTGAGATACTCGAAGGTGGTCTCGTCGGGTGCCACCATCCCTGCACGGGCTCCGGCCTCGATGGACATGTTGCAGATGGTCATCCGCGCTTCCATCGACAGCGCACGGATCGCCGATCCGCGGTATTCCAGCACGTAGCCCTGGCCACCGCCGGTGCCGATCTTGGCGATGACCGCCAGGATGATGTCCTTCGACGTCACACCGGGCTTTAAGGTGCCCTCGACGGTGATCGCCATGGTCTTGAAGGGCTTCAGCGAGAGGGTCTGGGTGGCCATGACGTGCTCCACCTCCGAGGTCCCGATGCCGAGCGCGAGGGCGCCGAACGCGCCGTGGGTCGACGTGTGCGAGTCGCCGCAGACCACGGTCAGGCCGGGCTGGGTCAGACCCAGCTGTGGGCCGATGATGTGGACAATCCCCTGTTCGGCGTCCCCCAGCGAGTGCAACCGCACGCCGAACTCCTTGCAGTTCGCGCGGAGGGTCTCGATCTGGGTACGGCTGGTGAGATCGGCGATCGGCTTGTCGATGTCCCAGGTGGGGGTGTTGTGGTCCTCGGTGGCGATGGTGAGGTCCGGTCGGCGCAGCGGCCGGCCGGCCAGCCTGAGCCCCTCGAAGGCCTGCGGCGAGGTGACTTCATGGACCAGGTGAAGGTCGATGTAGAGCAGATCGGGCTGCGATTCGGCACCCTGGACCTCTCCTTTGCGCACAACGTGTGCGTCCCAGACCTTCTCTGCGAGCGTGTTGCCCATGACCGGTTCCCTTCGGTGCTGTTCGTGGTACATCTCAAGTAGTTGCATCTCAAATGCTGAGACGGCAATATCATCCTATGGACAATATTAGCGGTGTAGGGGTCATAGACAAAGCGGCGACGGTACTGGACGCGCTGGAGGCGGGCCCCACCACGCTGGCGCAGCTGGTGGCTGCCACCGGGCTGTCCCGTCCCACCGTGCACCGCCTCGCGCAGGCGCTGGTCCACCACCGCCTGGTCAGCAAGGACATCCAGGGCCGCTTTGTGCTGGGCAGCCGGCTGGTGGAGCTGGCCGCGGCTGCTGGCGAAGACCGGTTGATCGCCTCGGCGTCCCCGGTCCTGCTAAATCTCCGGGACGCCACCGGGGAGAGCGCACAGCTGTTCCGCCGGCAAGGCGAGTGGCGGGTCTGCGTGGCGTCGGCGGAGCGCCCGATCGGGTTGCGCGACACCATTCCCGTCGGAACCCAGCTCTCCATGAAAGCAGGGTCCGCGGCACAGTGCCTCCTGGCGTGGGAGGACCACGACCGCCTCCTGAAGGGCCTGCAGGAGGCACGCTTCACCCCGACCGTGCTCGCCGGGGTCCGACGCCGGGGCTGGGCCCAAAGCCTGGGCGAACGGGAAGCGGGCGTCGCCTCGGTGTCCGCGCCGGTGCGGGGGCCGTCCGGCCGCGTGATTGCCGCGGTCTCGATCTCCGGCCCGATGGAGCGGCTGACCCGCCAGCCGGGACGCATCCACGCCGAAGTGGTGCTCAACGCCGCCCAGCAGCTGACTCTCGCGGTCAGCAAGAGCACGGACTAGGGTCTCACCATGACTGAGGTGGCGCCATGACTGACTATGCGGTGTTCCTCCGGGGCGTCAACGTCGGCGGTATCACCCTGAAGATGGCTGAGCTGCGGACAGCCATCGGAACGCTTCCCGTCACCCGGGTGGCCACCCAGCTGGCGTCCGGTAACCTCACGTGCAGCTCGGACCTGACCACCCAGGACCTCAAGGACGCGGTGGAAACGCTCCTGCGTTCCGCCTTCGGCTATGACGCCTGGGTGGTGATCCTCGACGCGGGCCGGCTGCGCGAACTGGTGGACGCCTGCCCGTTTCCCGCGGATGACCCCACCACCCACACCTACATCACACTGTTTTCCAACCCCGCAGCGCTCACCGACCTGGTCGAGGCGATCGACAAGACAGTAACGAGTAGTAAGGCGGTGGCCAGTAACAAGGCAGGTTCGAGTGATAGTGAATCCACCGCAGCATTCGGCGACTTCCGCGTACTTGGACCTGACGCTGCAGCCTGGTTGGCCCCACGTGGGGGCACCCTTGACTCACCGTTGAACAAGATTTTAGGCAAGCCCCACTTCAAGAACTCGAGCACCACCCGGAATCTGCGAACCCTGCACAAGGTGCTGGGAGTGCTCGAACAGTAGCCTGCCTAGCTACCCCCACGCGCTGCCATGATGGCTTTCCTGAACCCGTTGTACCGGTCAATCTCCGCATCGACGGGTGCGACGACGTCGCGCATCGCAACCTCGGCGACCGCCGCGTGCAGGCGTCGTCGGGCGCGGCGGCCCCGCGATCCGGCCGAGATCCGTGCGGCAAGCGCGGCGAGGATCGACACGGCAATGCCGAGGACCGCTCCCCCGAGTGCCAGCAGGGTCGGGAGCGGGAACCCCTCGATGAGCGGGGTCGCCGGTGCCGGGATCTGCAGGAAGCCCAGCGCCGCGAGTACTCCCAACCAGGCCAGGCCAGCCACCGCGGCAGCGAACAGGAGCCATTGGAGAACTCCCACCACCGGCCACCACCACGACCGGCGGCCCCACCGCAGGTCCGTCCGGGCGATGGCCTGGTCCAGACCGTCAGCCAGCGGGCCCCCGGTGGCCTGGGCGGCGCTGCGGAGCTGCTCCCGCCATGGACCCTCTACCGACGTGGCGGCCGCGTCGGCATACTCCCGCAGGGCACCGTCCATGGCGGCACGTTGTGCCGGCCCGGGGGTGGGCAGCGACGTCCGGTTGACTGCGGCGTCGACGTCGGGGCGGCGCAGGTTCAGGCGACGGAGCGGATCGGGTCGGAGCTTCCCGAGCCAGCGGGTCACCGGCCAGCCGGTGGCCGCGTGGGCGTCCCGCCGATAGGACCCGACCACCGCGGCGACCACCGTCTCGGTGCCCGCTGCCCCGGCCAATCGGTCCACCAGCCGCGACCGGTCGGCCTTGGCGGGTGGGGCGGCATCGGTAGACCCGGCATGCCCGGCGAGGTGGGCGGCTGCCGCCCTCACGTCGGCGGTAAGTCGCGCCGTTACGGCGCTCTGGCGTTTGACGATCGCCCCGATGTCCTTCACCAGCCCGTCCAGCCCGGCGCCGGTCGCAGCCGACACCTGATGCACCGCCACCGACCCGAGACCGTCGCTGGCCAGGATGCCACGCAGAGACGCTGCCACCTGGGCGGGTTCGTCCCCCACCAGCCGGTCGATCTGGTTGAGCGCTACCAGGGTGACGGCGCCGTGGGCAGACATCCGTTGGAGGAAGCCGTGGTGGAGGGCGGCGTCGGCGTACTTCTGGGGGTCGACCGCCCAGAGCAGGACGTCGACCTGCCCCGCCAGCCGCTCCACGACGGCGCGGTGGCTGGCTGCCGTCGAGTCGAAGTCCGGGAGATCCAGCAGGATTAGCCCGCCGAGGGCGTCCTGGGATGTGCGTCCCTCGGCGGCCAGCCGCGAGTGGGCGGGCAGCTCGTGGCGCTGGTCCACCTGGAGCCAGTCGAGCAGCGGCCCGCTGCCCTCGGTCTTCCAGAGCACCGCCAGCGGCTCGGAAGTGGTGGGGCGGCGGGCCGCTACCCGCGCCACCCCGGTGCCGGTAAGCGCATTCAGCAGCGAGGATTTACCGCTGCCGGTAGGACCGAAGATGCCCACCACCGTGTGGGCTGCGGACAGGGACCGGCGGGTGCTGGCCCGGTCGAGCACGTCGTGGGCCGCCTGCAGCTCCTCGTCGGGGAGGCGTCCGGACGCCAGGTCATGGGCGGTGGCCAGGGCGACGAGCTGGTTCTGCACGGCCGAATCGGCGGCCTTGCCCTGATGCCGGCTCACCGCTCCTGCCGGCCTGCGGCGGGGGCGCCGTCGTCGGCGTGGTCCTGTTCGGCCCGATGCGACACCAGTTCGCTGGCTAGGGTGCGCAGGTTTGCCGGCTCGGGTTGCCGGGTGAGCGGCTCAAACAAAACCAGGTATCGCTGCTGCTCCGCGAGGAGGAGTGCAACACACCGGCGCCGCAGATTATCGCGTGCCGTTTTGGCCAGCCGCCGCACCGCGTCTTCTCCGAATACCGCTTCGAGCAGCTTCTGCCCGACGACGGCGGACCCGCCGGCGACACCGATCTCCAGTCCACTGAGGCCAGCGGTGGATGCGAACACCACGACCATCAGGGCCACCGCCACGCCGTTCACCCCGAAGGACAGCATCCGGGCGGTGAACCGCTTGTTGGCGCCCTCAGCACTCACCAGGTCGAGAAGGTCCTTCTGCCAGGCCCGGATTTCCCGGGCCACCTCAGCGGAGAAGTCGCCCTCACGCGGCGGCAGCCCGGCCAGCAGGTCCCGGCCGGCGTCCGCGTCCCGCCAGGCGCGCTCGGCTTTCTCGGCCGCCTGCGCCGCCTGTTCCACGATGACGGCATGCAGACCGGTTTCGATGGCCGACTCCACCGTGACTGCCCGGGTGGGGCGGCCGGTGAAGAACGAACCAAGGGCATCGCGGGCCCGGCCCACCCGGGATTCGAGGCCCCTCATGAACTCCCCCGTCCCCACGAAGTCCTGCCAGCGGGCGAGGACCTCACCGCGGAGCAGGGTGCCGTCCTGCGTGGAGTCGAGGATGCCGGCGAGAGCGTCGTCGTAGGCCCCGGTCGCCATTGCCTGGAGGCGCCGCTGCTCCGCCAGCTGATCATCCTGCGCGTCGGCTGCGGCGTGAATCCGTCCGGCCAGGGACTTCACCGCCCCGTACAGGGTGCGACGGGCGATCTCCTGCCGCCCGGCGGCGTCGGCGGCCAGCGCCTGCAGCCAGCGCCGGATGGGGTCCACCGCGTCCGCGGGGAGCATCCCCTGCGGGTCCAACGGCAGTTCGGGGACGGTGAAGATTGGCGCATGGCCCAGCTCGGCGGCGGCGAGCAGCGTGTGCAGGTCCCCGCGGATCTCCTCCTCTACGCCCGGTGGAACCCGGTCCAGCACGACGGCGAGCAGGATGTCCCGGGCCGCAGCGTCCGCGAGGAGTTTCCAGGGCACCGCATCCGCGTACCGGTTGGCTGTTGTGACAAAGACCCAGAGATCGGCGGCGGCGAGGAGTTGGTTGGACAGGCGACGGTTCTCGTCGGCGATCGAGTCAAGGTCGGGGGCATCAAGCAGGGCGAGGCCCAGGGGAATCATCGGGTCGGGGCGCAGCAACAGCGTGCCCGCACCAGGCTCCGCGGTGTGAGAAGCGTCCACCGCGGGGACCGGGCTGCCGGGGTCGGCGGCGCGTACCCGGCTGAGGGTGGGGAGGATCCGTTGGTCGGAGAACCACCGGTCGTCGGCGGGATGATGCAGCAGGACCGGTTGCCGGGTGGTGGGGCGGATGGCACCCGACCGGGTCACGGGGTGCCCGACAATCGCATTGACCAGAGTCGACTTCCCGGCCCCGGTGGATCCGCCGACGACGGCGAGCAGCGGCGCATCCAGGCTACGGACGCGGGGAACCACGTAGTCATCGAGTTGGGCTGCGGCCGTGGCGGCGTTGCTTCGGGCGCCCTCGGCGCCATGCACCGCCAGGGGGAAGGTCAAGGCCCGCAGGGCTTCGCCGGTGTGGTGCAGCGTCGCGAGCAACGGCTGCGCGCCGGCGGTGGGAAGGGTGTCAGTCACCACCCCATTGTGCCGTACACCCCCGGATCCCGGCCGGAAGGGTGCCGCCGCGGCAGGAAATGCCGGTGGTGGACTGGTTGAGGGCAAGAAAAAGCCCCCGGAACCGAAAGGTTCCGGGGGCAGTTGTGACCCCAGCGGGATTCGAACCCGCGTTACCGCCGTGAGAGGGCAGCGTACTAGGCCGCTATACGATGGGGCCAGTACTGTGTGCTGTCTGGTTGGACCAAACGAGCTAGATGATTGTTTCACATCTGCTAGTTGCTACCAAATCTGTCGGCTCACATCCGGACCGAAGTCTTTCAACCAAACCGCCTGATCAAGGCTGCATCTAACGCTGGGGTACCAGGACTCGAACCTAGAATGTTGGTACCAGAAACCAGTGTGTTGCCAATTACACCATACCCCAATGGCACATCCCGAAGCGCTCTGTAAAGAGCTTCCGGGCCGCTTCAAACCGCTCTGCGCCGAGAGATCACTTTACCGGACATTCGGCAGGAACTGCAAAACGCCCGCCAGGGAGGTGATCCGATGGCCCCGGAAGTCCGCCGGTCCGGCGTTGCGTCGATCCAGCCACACCCCGATCAGTCCGGCTGCGTCGGCACCCTCGGCATCGATGATTCGGTTGTCCCCCACATAGAGGGTGCACGCCGGATCGGTGCCGAGCAGCCGCGCGCCCTCACGGTAGATGGCGGGGTCCGGTTTCGCCGCTGAGACCGTGTCGATTCCGACGAGCACGCCAAACCGGGAGAGTCCTGAGCGGTCGAGTTTGGCACGCTGATAATCATGCACATTGTTGCTCACGGCCCCGTAGGGCACCCCTGCGGCATCGAGCGCGTCGAGCAGGGGCACGACGTCGTCGTACGGCGCGAAATGCAACGGCAGGGTCGCCTCGTAGGCCGTGTTCCAACGGTGGGCGGCCTCACCCTCAAGCGGTTCCTCGACGAAGGCGGCCTGGGCGTGTCCGGCCCGGTGCAGCCTTTGCTCGGTGAACGTCAGCTCCCCCGCCAGGAACCGGTCATAGGAACCCAGCGGATCATGAACGTACAACCGCTTGTACTCGGTCCAGTCGGCTTCGCTGAGGTGCGCCAGGGTATCGGCGCCCACATGATGCAGGGTCCGGCCCATCGCTGTCTCCAGGTCAACCAGGGTGTCGTCGATGTCGAACAGGACCCCGGCGATTTCCGGTAGCGCACCCACGGTCAGCTGGCCGTGCTGCGGAAAGCGCTGATCCTCGCCAGCGAGGACTCCTTCCCCAGAATCACCATCGACTCGAACAAGGGTGGGGAGATCCTCTTCCCTGAGACGGCGGTGCGGACGGGGCCGAATGCAAGGCGGGGTTTCATTCCCAGGTCCTCGACGAGTGCTTTGCGGAGGGCGTCCTGGATGTTCTCGGTGGTCCACTCGGCGATCGGCAGCAAGGCTGCGTGCGCGGCGTCGAGGACCTCGCCGAGGTTGGCGGGCAGACCTTTCCGGGCGTCGTCGGCGATCTCGATGCCGGCGTCGTCGGTGAACAGGAACCCGAGCATATCGGGGGCTTCACCGAGCAGCGTGATGCGCTCCTGGATCAGCGGAGCGGCCTCGGTGAGGATCTGCGCTTCACGCTCGCTCAGGCTGGTGCCCACCAGGCCTGCGCTCTGCAGGTAGGGAATGACCCGCTCGCGGAAGTCCTCCGGCTCGAGCAACCGCACGTGCGTGCCGTTGATTGCCTCGGCCTTCTTCAGGTCGAAACGGGCCGGGTTGCCCAGCACATCGTGGATGTCGAATTTCTCCACGAGGGTGTCCACAGTGAAGATGTCTTCGTCGGCTGAAAGGCTCCAGCCGAGCAGCGACAGGTAATTGAGGAGGCCCTCGGGGACGAACCCGCGTTCCCGGTGGAGGAAGAGGTTGGACTCCGGATCACGCTTGGAGAGCTTCTTGTTTCCCTGGCCCATCACGTAGGGCAGGTGGCCGAACAGTGGCATGTACCTGGCCACCCCGATGTCGATCAGTGCCCGGTAGAGCGCGATCTGGCGCGGGGTGGAGGACAACAGGTCTTCACCGCGGAGCACGTGGGTGATCCCCATCAGGGCGTCGTCGACCGGGTTGACCAGTGTGTAGAGCGGTGCGCCGTTGGCGCGGACCACCGCGAAGTCGGGAATGCTCCCGGCCCGGAAGGTGATCTCGCCGCGCACCAGGTCGGTGAAGGTGATGTCGTCGTCGGGCATCCGAAGCCGCAGCACTGCCGCGCGTCCCTCGCTGCGGAAGGTCTCCCGCTGGTCCTCGGTGAGGTCCCGGTCGTGGTTGTCGTACCCCAGTTTGATGTCCCGACCGGCGGCACGGTGACGCTCCTCGACCTCCTCGGGGGTGGAAAACGACTCGTAGAGGTGGCCGGCAGCGCGGAGCTTCGCGATGACGTCCTGGTAGAGCTCTCCGCGCTGCGACTGGCGGTAGGGCGCGTGGGGGCCTCCCACTTCCACTCCCTCGTCCCAGCCGATGCCGAGCCAGGTGAGGGCATCGAGCAGCTGGCGATAGCTTTCCTCGCTGTCGCGCGCTGCGTCGGTGTCCTCGATCCTGAAGACCATGGTGCCGCCGGTGTGGCGGGCATAGGCCCAGTTGAACAGGGCGGTCCGGATCAGGCCGACGTGCGGCGTCCCGGTGGGAGAGGGACAGAACCTCACCCGGACGGGGGTCTCGGCGGTGACAAGGGGTATCTCAGCAGCAATAGTCATGATGGCCCTAAGTCTACGGGGCGAGGGCCCCGACCCCGAGCGAAGCGAGGGCTTGGGAGCCCCGGAGACGCTACGGGGCTTTGGTCCCCGACCCGCAGCAGAGGCAGACGAGCGGAGCTACCCGGCGAAGTGCCACCAGGCGCCGAAAATCAGCCCCGCGACCACCACTCCGACGGCAAGCTGCGCCACGAGGGCGGTCTTCGGGCGGAAGTAGCGCACCGGCAGCACCGCCGCAGCGCCAAAGCCCAGCGCCGCGAGAAGTGACACCCAGAGCTGGTCGGCCCCACCCAGGGAGGCGGCCCGTGCCAGCACCAGCGGCAGCGCAACCGCAGCAATGGCAATCAACCGGCCGAGCCGTCGTCGTTCAGCGCCCGGGTTGCCTTTTCGTACCGGTCCGCTGGGCACCCTGCGCATGATTAGCGGCGCGCAGGGTTGGACAGCCGCCCGATGCCTTCAATTTCCACTTCGTAGCGTTGGCCCTCGCTGATCAGCCCGACGCCGGCCGGCGTGCCGGTGAGGATGAGGTCTCCCGGAAGCAGCGTGAACGCCTGCGACACGTACGAGACGAGTTCCCTCACTCCCCAGATCATCTGGCTGGTGGACCCGTCCTGCTTCAATTCATCATCCAGCCGGCCCTTGATGCTGAGATTCTCGGTGTCGAGTTCCGTTTCGATCCACGGCCCCACGGGGCAGGAGGTATCGAATCCTTTGGCCCGGGCCCACTGGTTATCGGTTTTTTGGGCGTCCCTGGCAGTGAGGTCATTCGCGCAGGTGTAGCCGAAGACCACCTCGTCCACGCGGTCCAGCGGAACGTCCTTGCAGATCCGGCCGATGACGACGGCGAGCTCGGACTCAAAGGAAATCTCGTCGGAGAACGCGGGAAGAACAATCGGATCGCCAGGACCGATGACTGAAGTGTTGGGCTTGAAGAACATCAGTGGTGCCGGAGGCACCTCATTGCCAAGTTCCTTGGCATGCTCGGCGTAGTTCCGCCCGATACCGACGACCTTACTCCGGGGAATGACCGGCGCGAGCAGCCTGACATCAGCTAGCTGATGGCGGACACCGGTCAATTGCACCCCTGAGTAGAAGGGGTCGCCAGCCATAACGGCTATCTCTTCCTGGCCTTCCTCGCCCTCTACCACTCCGAATGCTGGGTCACTGTCAACGACAAATCGAGCTATACGCATGATCCTCAGGTTACCGTGACCTGCGAACTTACGCGGTAATTTCGAAGGATCCGGTAATTGGGCGATCTATTTGGTCCCGAACATGCAGATGGTCGTGAACCTGTCCCCAGCGGGCAAGTTCACGACCATCAGCAAACATTCAGCACGAATAAGTGCTGAATGAGATTGGTTAGTGACTAGTGTGGCCAGTTACCCATTTTGAGGATTCGGTCAACGGTCGGGCTTTGAAACCCGATTGACGCATCGGCCGCGGTAGCGGTGGTAACCCCACCGATTGCGAATACTGCAGCGAGCAGCATAGAGGCAGCTATTTTTTTCATTACGAGAGTCCTTTGATCGCTTGATAAACGTGAGGAACCGAACCTCACGAGTTCGATTAGTATACGAACTAAACTGGAAAAACCATACGGTAGGAAGAATGAACATTCAGGAACCCCTGTGCGAAGACCCCCTGTACTAGGTGCTGGTTTCTGTAGATAATTGGCAGAACCTGGCGAGCACTGCCCGAGGTCCACATCCATCTGCATGAAAGGGCTACCACCCATGGCAACAAATCAGCCCGGTGACCAGCTACTGTTTGAGCTGCGGGCAAGGGAGGCATGGAGCCAACGCGACTACACCCAGGGACGAATAATTTCTGGGCAGGCAGTTGAGCTCGCGCTTGCTGAAGAGAACGACGCCGCGTGGTGGAATATGACTTTTCTGCAAGCTGAGTGCCTGCGGGAGGAAGGCTTGGTCGAGGAATCGGTCAAGCTTGCTCATTCTCTGAAAGTTCACCCCTTGACCAAGCACTCTCCTGCACTCGCTGCACGCGTTCGGACACTGCTATCCGTAGGACTTCATGGACTTGGTCAGCTCCGCGACGCCGTCGAAGAAGCTTCGGCTGCGGTGAAAATCGCGAATACCGATGGAAGCCCCACTGACCTGAATATCAGCGGACAACTTGCTCTCATTGCGGCCCTGGCAGACAGCGACAAATTAGACGAAGCCTGGGATGAGTGCCTCGTCCTTTCGACCTTCATCACGCCCGAGGTTCACACACAGGCCGCCGGTAAAGCGTACTGGGCAATAGGAAACGTTGCCTTCATGCGTCATGAGGTAGCTGATGGAACCAGATTCCATTCCCTTGCGGCGCGCAATCTGTCGCCCAACAATGATCTGGATTTATGGGCCCGGTTCAACCGTGCATCAGCGGCGCTCCGGCTGGCCGCAGGTGTTGTCGACGCCGAGACCCTCGAGTGCATCGAACGAGCAGAGACCGCGAGTTCGATTGTCGGAGGCAACGAGCGCGACCAGCTGGAGCTTTCACTGACCCGCGCCCACTGGCTGGTCCTCACCGGCCAGCTCAACGCCGCGGTGAAACGGCTCAGGCCTATCTGCGCTGAGGGAACGATTCTCGCCTCGCAAACCGCTGGTGAAGCGAATCTTCTCCTGGGGCGGGCACTAGCGGGCCGAGGGGACGACATCGAAGCACTGAACTACCTTGATACGTCCAGGATCCTTTTCGTTCAAGCTGGAGCGCACGACCGTGCTGAGCATGTGGCCGTCCTTATCGACTCGCTAACACAGCCCGAGGAAGATGCTTCCTAGTCGTCGTTCTCCAGATCCTCAAGGAGTTTGACGACGTCGTCGTTGCTGAGCCGGTTCCACGGCGATCCGGCCGATCCCTGAAGTGCGGCCTCGGGGCTGTCCCCCTGGCTCCACCATTTGGCGACGAACACGTGGTCATCGAGCCGGATCCGGTCGCCGCTCTCGTAGACCTCTTCGGGATCCCACTCGTCGATGACTCCAGCGGGAATGGTAGGCGCGCTGACTGGTTTCTCGCCCGGCAGCACCGGCCCGATCAGGGTCCACGGCGTCTCGTCGGCCTGCAGTACCGGGTTGTCGGGAGTTGCCTCCTCGTTCCACCATTTGGCGACATAGACGTTGCCATGCCAGACCACACGCTGCTCAGCAACGTAGGTGGCGTCCTCCGACCAGATGGGGTACGGGCTGGTTTCGGGGTTGTCCTCGACCAGCTCGGGGGTGGGCTCGGGCGTCGCTGACGCCGTCGGGATGCTCTCGGAGCTGCCCTCAAACCCCTGCCCCAGAAGCTGGGCAAAGCTCAGCCCGTTCTGGTCAATTCCGCTGCAGCCCACGGAGACTACCGACACATCGGCGTAGTTGTCACTGCAGGTGACATCCCGGTTCAGTGACCACATGGACATCCGACCGACTCCGTGCTCGACGGCGAAGGCGTTGAGGCCCGCGGCGTCGTCCAGGGAGAACACCTCGCTGACGACGTCGTTCTGCCCCACCATCGGGGTCAACCCCAGTTTCGTCCAGAGCGCCTGCGGACCAAGCGCCATGTTGGCCCGGCTGTAAAGAGTGGACAGCTGCGAATGGGTGGCCTCTGCTGCGGCGATCGACGCGTCCAACATGCTCATCGACTGGGGCTTGCTACCCCCAAAGTCCATGGTCATGATGTTGACTCCCGCAAGATCAACCCCACCCTCAAGCATCTGCGTGACGGCTGTGGTGCCCGGCTCGGTCAGGCCCGAGGGCGCCACCGGGAGCGTGAGCCAGATGTTCAACGGTTCGTCAGCTGCCAGCCGCTCTTCCTGCAGCAGCGACAGGGCCTCGGCCCTGCGCTCGCCGGCCTCGGTGTCCAGAAGGTTCTCGCCCTCGACGTCCAGATCGATGGTGGTGAGGTTGTACCGCTCCACGACCGAGGCGTAGGCATCCTTCAAGTCGTCAACGTCAGCGCAGGACGTGGCGAGCTCGTCGTTGAGGAGACCTCCAAAGGACACAGCCACCTCGCCACCGCCCTGAACGAGCCTGGCGATCCGGCGATCCAGATCCATG
Source organism: Arthrobacter sp. CAN_A212 (assembly GCF_015752345.1). Lineage (NCBI taxonomy): Bacteria > Bacillati > Actinomycetota > Actinomycetes > Micrococcales > Micrococcaceae > Arthrobacter > Arthrobacter sp. CAN_A212. The sequence goes on along the minus strand of NZ_JADOUT010000002.1, from coordinate 295,435 downwards.
GTGGACTCGGCTTCGTCAAAGCTGTAGGCCGCACCCCAGGACGGCTCGCAGGGATTCTCCGGGTCCGCGACGATGAAGGACAGCATGACGCTGCTGCCCTCGTCGGTCCTCGGACGCTCGAACGCGTAGAACGGAGTAGCGGTGGCGTCGACGTACCCGGTGAACCAGGATCCGGTGCCTTCCGCTGCCCTGGCGTCCTCGAAACGGTTCCACCCGGTAAATGAAGCGCCCACTACTGCGGCAAGAACCCCCACCACAAGAACGAGCCGGACAAACGAGAGTTTCCGGCCCGGAAAATGTCTTGCCACTGTGTACTCCAAGAAATATTCACCCCTGCTGAGCCAGGGTTACTTGAACACTAAACTTTAATGTTACGTACTCACTATAAGTCTTGACCGCAAGTGTTATCGTTACAGCGTCATCGAACCGCTGTAACGGTCATGTGCCAGGTCTCAGTGTTGGACGTGATCGCAGATAAAATCCACCCCCCACGGTGGTACGGCGCGTGCCGGCTGCGCAGGGATAGGCAGGAATTAATCCTGCAATCGAGTCGCTGGGGAGCGAGATGAAGAATCACAAAGTGGCTGCAGCGCCCGTCCGGAAAAACAAGGATGTACCCCCGGCGGCCCGCAAGCGGCAATGGGGCGCCGAGAAGCGCTCCGAACCTCTATCGATTGTCCACCCGACGCCGTCGCGCCGGAAGATTGCTCTTGGCCGGCTGGCTATCGTGGCGACCATGGTCGGCTGGGCCTCCTACGTGGTCACCACGATCCTTCGGCAGCTTATCGAGAACCCGACTGCGGGTTTCCGGTTCCAGTTCGAGGCTGTCTCCTACCTCATTGTGGTCACGTTCCTCACCTTCTCGGCGCTGCTGTATCTGGTGGCGCGGCAGGGCGCCCTGTACCGCTTCAGGGACCACAAACGGGTACCCCGTGGTGAGCTGGACCGGCACTTCGCGCACTATGAAGACGGCATCACCGTCCTGGTGCCCTCCTACGCCGAGGAGCCCCAGGTGGTTCGTGCCACCCTCTGGTCGGCAGCCCTTCAGGAGTTCCCGGACTTGAAAGTGGTTCTCCTCCTCGATGACCCTCCCGCGCCTTCCGACGCGGCAGTAGCCGAGAGGCTCCGGATTACCCGGGAACTGACGGAGGGCATCGAAGCACAGCTGCTCGAACCCTCCACCCGGTTCAACGACTCCCTCACCGCCTTCCGCGAACGTCTCACGGCACCCATCGAAGACGGCATCGACGAGCTGGAACTGCTCACCACCGAATACGTCGCCGCCGCAACCTGGCTCGAGGACATGGCCGCCGCGGAAAGCATCGAGGATCACGTGGACGAGTTCTTCGTTGACCTGGTGCTGATGGGATTGGCCCGGGAGCTCCGGCTCACAGTGCTGGGCCTCACCGCGGCCCGCGCCCAGGGCCGACAACCGGCCGCGGACCGCCTGGACGAGCTGTACCTGCGGCTCTGCCGCATCTTCACGGTGCGGCTGGAAACGTTCGAGCGCAAGATGTTCGCTTCCCTGTCACACGAAGCCAACAAGGCGATGAACCTGAACTCCTACATTTCCCTGATGGGGAAGCGCTGGCACCGGGAAGAATCCCCCAACGGCACCATCCTGCGTCCCGCCGAGGGTCCAGCCCAGGTGGACCTCGATGTGCCCGACACCACCTACTTGCTTACGCTCGACGCCGATTCGCTCCTGCTCCGCGACTACTGCCTTCGCCTGGTCTACCTTCTGGAATCCCCCGGCAATGAACGGGTGGCGGTCACCCAGACGCCGTACTCCTCCTTCCGTGGGGCACCCACCCGGATTGAGCGGGTGGCCGGAGCCACGACCGACATCCAGCACATTCTGCACCAGGGCATGTCCTATTACGGGGCCACCTTCTGGGTGGGCGCCAACGCGGTCATCCGCAAAGAGGCCCTGATGGACATCCTCGAGGTCGAGGATGTTGGTGGGTTCGAGATCCACACCTACATCCAGGACCGGACGGTCATCGAGGACACCGAGTCGAGCGTGGACCTCGGAGCCCACGGGTGGACGCTGGTCAACTATCCCGAGCGGCTCAGCTACAGCGCCACTCCCCCTGACTTCGGATCCCTCGTGGTGCAGCGCCGCCGGTGGGCCAACGGTGGCCTGCTGATCCTGCCGAAGCTGTGGAACCAGCTGTCCGAGCGACGCCACCGCCGGGACCGGATCCTGATGCGGGAAGTGCTGCTCCGGGTCAACTACATGGCCTCGATCGCCTGGGCGAGCTTCGGGCTGCTCTTCCTGCTGATGTACCCGTATGACAGCCGGCTCCTGAGTCCGCTGGTCTTCCTGACGGCGCTGCCCTACTTCCTGGCCATGGGAAGCGACCTGAGGGACTGCGGACACCGGTTCAGCGACATTTTCAGGATCTACGGGTTCAACATCGTGCTGCTACCGGTGAACCTGGCGGGCGTGCTGAAATCCATCCAGCAGGCCTTCACCGGCGAGAAGATTCCCTTCGTGCGTACCCCCAAGGTCAAGGACCGGACGGCGGCACCAGCCCTGTACGTCTTTATCCCGTATGCGATTGTCGCCTTCTCGGTCCTGACCCTGTGGCGCGATGTCTCTCAGGGAAACTGGGGTAACGCCGCGTTCGCAGGATTCAATGCAATACTGGCGGCGGGGGCAATCCGCGCCTACATTGGGGTTAACAATTCAATTGTGGACATGGTTCTTGGAGTCCTAAACTGGCTCTACGTACCGCCCCGCAAGAAGCCTGAAGCAAAGTCGCGGGTGATTGAGAAAACCCCCGAAGAAGCTGACTGGTCATCGATCCTGTACCACGGTGACCGTCGGCTCAACCGTGATCTCCGGGGCTCCAACGACCGTCGTCGCAGGATCTCCTCGCGGTAGGGATGGGTTTGCCAACAACCGGGCAGAGACGCAGTCGGAGTGAAAGGCACCATGTCGGCTATAACTACACAAGATGATCGCGTGCGGGAGGATCAGCCGGATTGGGTAATCAGGCTGGTCATGCCCCAGGGCGTGGAGGTCACCGGTGAAATTGCTGAGGCACACGCGGCGAGGGCGAGGGCCCTGGCTGGAGACGATCTGCGCCCGGTCCTGCTGGTAATTTCGGGCGTCAGCGCGATCAGCCGTGAAGCCCGCGCCGTCCTCGCCTCCTCACGCACCTCCTCGGCGATCGCCGTCCTGGGCGAGTCCCCGGTGGACCGCGTGATCGCGAACTTTTTACTCGGTGGCGAACCGCCGCCGTGCCCCACCCGGTTCTTCACCACCGAGTCCGAGGCAATGGCCTGGTTGGGAAGCGGCCCGGATGCCTAGGAAAGAGGCAGACCCGCGCCTGGCCATGCTGGTCGACGGGATCGTCCGGCTCTCCCGCGGTGACCTCAGCAGCCGGATGGAACCCTCAGCGGCACGCGACGACGTCGACGCCGTCATCACCGGCTTCAACCTCCTCGCTGAAGAGCTGGAACTGGTCCACCGCGACTTCGAAGAGCGGGTGGAAAACCGCACAGCGATGCTCCACCAGGCACACCTGGAGATGCGGACGATGGCCATGACCGACGCACTGACCGGTCTGGACAACCGGAGCGCACTACTGGGCAAACTTCAGGAACAGCTGGAAACGGAAGAGGGCACTCCCCCGCCCGCCATCATCCTGCTGGACCTCGATTCCTTCAAGGACGTCAACGACAGTTTCGGGCACGACGCCGGCGACCGCGTGCTCCAGGAGGTAGCCCGCCGCCTGCTCGGGGCGGTCCGCGACACCGATACCGTCGCGCGGCTCGGCGGCGACGAGTTCGCAATCCTGGTTCCCGAGGCCACCCTTGAGATCGCGCTCCGGATCGCCAACCGGGCGCTCGCCGCTCTGGGAGACCGGATCACGCTCGCCGAGCTTCACGTCTTCTCCCGCGCCAGCATCGGTGTGCGGTTGGCCGATCCGCGCCAGGAAGCCGAAAGCATCCTGCTGGACGCCGATACCGCCATGTACGCCGCCAAACGCGAGGGCCGCAGCACCATCAAGGTCTTCGAACCGGTCATGCTGTACCAGCGCCAGCTGCGGAGCCAGATCGCGTCCGAGCTCCGGGACGCCATCTCCACGAACCAGCTCTCCCTCAACTACCAGCCCGTGGTGGACCTGCGCGACGGGCGGGTCCTCGGGCTTGAGGTGCTGGTCCGCTGGAATCACCCCACCCGGGGTTTCATCATGCCCGACGAGTTCATCCCACTGGCCGAGGAGATCGGTGCAGTGGTTGAGCTCGACCGATGGGTAATGGCGGCAGCCATCCGCCAATATTCACTGTGGCGAACTGAACTGCAGCTCGACGACGACTTCCAGCTTCGGCTTAACCTCTCGGCCGTGGAACTGCAGCAGCTGGACCTGGTGGACTACGTGCGTGGACTCCTGCGAAGGTTCGATATCCCGCCGGCGGCGCTGGTGCTGGAAATCACCGAAACCGCGCTGGTGACCGGTGGCGAGGTGGAAACCTATTCGCTGCTGAGCCTGAAGCAGCTGGGCGTGTGCATCGAGATCGACGATTTCGGCACCGGGTACTCCTCCATCAGCTACCTGCGAAAGCTACCCGTCAGCATGGTGAAGGTGGACCGGTCCCTACTCAATGAACTGTCGACCGGATCCATCCAGTTCGACTTCATTTCTGCAATCCTCCAGCTGATTCGCGCAGCGGGGCTGGAGGCCGTCTTCGAAGGCATCGAAACGTACGACCAGGTGCAGAAGCTGCAGGAGATGGGCTGCATCGGCGGCCAGGGCTACTACTTCAGCCGGCCCTTGCCGGTCGAGGAAACCACGGCCCTGCTGCGTTCCGCGGCCACCCTGCCCCTCGCCTCTTAAAGACCGGCGCGCCCACAGATTTCTGCAGGCGCGTCGGTCATCGAAAGTTGACGCCTGATCAGACCAGGCGGGTCAGCCAACCGTGGGTGTCCTCCGAGGTGCCGGTCTGGATGCCGAGCAGCTGTTCGCGGATGGACATGGTGACCTCGCCCGCCTTGGAATCGGGGGCGCCGATGACCTCGGAGCCATCCTTCAGCTGACCGATCGGGGTAATGACCGCGGCGGTGCCGCAGGCGAATACCTCGGTGATGTCGCCGGAGGCCACCCCGTCACGCCACTCGTCGAGGGTGATCTTCCGTTCGGTGACTGTCAGGCCCCGGTCCTTGCCCAGCTGAATCACCGATGAGCGGGTAACGCCCTCCAGGATGGTGCCGGAGAGGGCGGGGGTCACCAGTGACCCGTCCTTGAAGACGAAGAAGACGTTCATTCCGCCGAGTTCCTCGACGGCGTTGTCGTTGAACTGGTCGAGGAAGAGGACCTGCTTGCAGCCCTGTGCCTCGGCCTCCAGCTGCGCGGCGAGGGAAGCGGCATAGTTGCCTCCACATTTTGCGTTGCCGGTACCCCCACGCCCGGCGCGGGCGTAGTTGCGGGATACCCAGATGTCCACGGGTGCCAGTTCCCCACCGAAGTAGTTACCTGCTGGCGATGCGATGACCCTGAAGGACACTTCGCGGGCCGGGCGCACACCGAGGAACGCCTCGGTGGCGATCATGAACGGCCGCAGGTAGAGGCTTTCGCCCTCGCGGGTGGGGATCCAGTTCTGGTCCGCGGCCACCAACTGGCGGAGAGACTCCAGGAAAATGGCCTCGGGCAGCTGCGGCAACGCGAGGCGTGCCGCTGAACGGTTCAGGCGGGCGGCGTTCTGATCGGCACGGAACGTCCACACCGAGCCGTCCTCGTGACGGTAGGCCTTCATGCCCTCGAAGATTTCCTGGCCGTAGTGCAGTACTGCTGCAGCCGGGTCGAGCGCGATGGGTCCGTAGGCTTCGAGGCGGGCGTTGCCCCACCCGCCGGCACCGGTGTTGTCAGCCTTGTAGTCGACCACAACGGTGTGATCAGTGAAGTGGTTTCCGAACCCTGGCTCGGCGAGAATCTCGGCGCGTTCCTGATCGGAGGTGGGGTTGGCGGAGGGGTGCTGGCTAAATTCCAGGTCGGTGGCTGTCATGGTTAACCAGCTTAGGACACCAAGGCGGCGATCGCATCGCCGATTTGGGCTGTAGTCCGGCCCCCACCGGTGCGGGAGGCGACGTCGTCGTCCACGGCACGCTCCACCCGGGCTGCTGCGTCGTCGAACCCGAGGTGATGCAGCAGCAAGGCGACGGAGAGGATGGCAGCCGTCGGGTCGGCCACCTGCTGCCCGGCGATGTCGGGGGCTGACCCATGGACCGGTTCGAACATGGAGGGTGCGGTGCGGTCCATGTTGATGTTGCCCGACGCCGCGAGGCCAATCCCGCCCGTGACCGCCGCGGCGAGGTCGGTGATGATATCGCCGAACAGGTTGTCGGTGACGATGACGTCGAATCGGGCAGGATCAGTCACCAGGAAGATCATCGCGGCGTCCACATGGAGGTAGTCGTGGGTGACCTCGGGGAACTCGGCGGCGACGGCCTCGACCGTCCGCTTCCAGAGGTGACCCGCGTAGACCAGTACATTGTGTTTGTGGACCAGCGTGAGGTGCCGGCGCGGCCGGTCGTTGGCCCGCCGGAAAGCGTCACGAACCACCCGCTCCACACCGTGCGCCGTGTTCAGGGAAACCTCGGTGGCAATCTCGTGGACAGTACCCGTGCGCAGCGATCCGCCGTTGCCGACGTAGGGCCCCTCGGTGCCTTCGCGGACCACAATGAAGTCGATGTCCCCGGGGGCTGCCAGCGGACTCGCGATGCCGGGATACAGCCGGGAGGGTCGCAGGTTCACGAAGTGGTCCAGCGCGAACCGGAGCTTCAGCAGCATTTCCCGCTCGATCAGCCCCGAGGGGATGCGCGTGTCTCCCGGAGCTGCGCCGACGGCCCCGAAGAGGATCGCGTCATGCTGCCTGAGCTTTTCGAGGGTCTCTTCGGGAAGGGTCTCTCCGGTGGCCAGCCAGTGCTCCGCTCCGAGCTGGTATTCGGTCAGGGCGAAGGAGGTGTCAAGGTTGGCGGTGACGCTGCGAAGCACCTTCACCGCCTCGGCGATGACCTCCGGTCCGATTCCGTCCCCGGGGATGACTGCCAGCTGGATTGGTGAAGAGGATTCGCTCATAGGAACAGGCTATGGATTGAGACCACATGATGGACAACGTGTCTCACTTTTTGAGACGACGCCACCATGGGGTGGTCTGCATCCGACCCGGATCTCCACCCGCGGGTTGATGTTCCTGCCGCTTTCCGGCCCTAGAGTGGGGTTTCATGGACCTCCATCATCGCCTCGCACGATTGCTGCGTGCCCACCCGGGCCGCGTGGACTTCGTGATCATGGTGGTGCTGTTTCTGCTGCTGGTGACCCCCACGGCCCTCTCGGGTGTCGGCCCCCTTGAACTGCTGGCGGCCGTCGGGCTGATTCTTCCGCTCGCCTGGCGGCGATCACGGACCGTTCTCGCTGCAGGACTGATCGCAACCGTCTCCGTCCTACAAATCATTTTCTATGTGTGGCCGTTACCCGGCCAGGTGGCGGTGCTGATTGCCCTGTATGCCCTGGCTGCGTATGCGCCCCGGTGGGCCAGTCTTGGCGGGCTTGCGGTCGCTTCGGTTGGGTGTTTCGCCGGCCTGCTGAGGTACAGCCGCGAATATGGCATCAGTCCGCTCGAGATGCGGGACGCCTCGCTGCCGTTGTTCGTTGTCATCGCTGTCCTGGTTCAGGCTCTGATCCTGTTGTGCTGGACGTTTGGCGACCTGGCCCGCAACCGTCGGCTCACCCTCCAGGCCCTTGAAGACCGGACCCGGCGCTTGGAGGTGGAACGCCAACAGGAAAGGGATCTCGCAGCCGCTGACGAACGCAGCCACATCGCCCGGGAAATGCACGACATCGTGGCCCACTCCCTGTCGGTCATCATCACCCAGGCCGACGGCGCCAGGTACGCGAGCGCCCACGACGCCGCGGTGGCTCCCGCGACGCTCGGCACGATCGCTGAAACCGGCAGGGCATCGCTGCGCGAAATGCGCCGCCTGCTGGGCGTCCTGCGCGGGGATGAGGAAGCCTCCACCCGTCCGCTCCCGGTACTCGCCGACATCCCCACGCTGATTGAGACCGTTCAGCACGCCGGGCTCAGCACCGGCTACACGGTCAAGGGCACCGGCCGCCGGGAGCTTCCCGCCGGTGCCGAGCTCACCGCCTACCGGGTGGTGCAGGAATCCCTCACCAACGTGCTGAAGCATGCTGGCCCGGACGCCTGCGCCGTCGTCGAGCTGGTATGGACGCCCCGCGGCCTGAGCCTGACCATCGACGACGACGGCCGCGGCGCTGGTGCCGACCCCTCCTCCACCGGGGCGGAGCAGGGCATCAAGGGGATGCGCGAGAGACTCAGACTTTACGATGGGGACCTGGCCGCCGCAGCGCAAGCCGGCGGCGGGTACCGCATTACAGCATTCATCCCCTACACGGAAGCCTGACAGTGCCCATCAACCCCGCGCCCATCAACCCCGCTCCCGAAAGCCCCACCATCCGGGTGGCCCTCGTGGATGATCAGCGGCTGGTTCGCAGCGGCTTCACCATGCTGATCAACTCCCAGCCCGATCTGCACGTGGTGTGCGAGGCGGGCAACGGCGCCGACGCTGTCGCGGCGTTGCAGGCGACCCGTGCCGACGTCGTGCTGATGGATGTCAGGATGCCGGGAATGGACGGCATCGAAGCAACCCGACGCATCCTCGCGCAGGCATCCGCCGCACCCGGGCCCGGGGAACGGAGCGGCCCGAAGATCGTGGTGCTGACCACCTTTGATCTGGATGAATATGCGCTGGCGGCCATCCAGGCCGGCGCCAGCGGGTTTTTGCTCAAGGACGCACCACCGGAGGAACTGCTCGAGGCCATCCGCACAGTGTATCGGGGGGATGCCGTCATCGCGCCGTCCACCACCCGGAGGCTGCTGGACCATGTCGCCCCGATGCTGCGCCGTTCCTCCCCCGCGACGGGGGCCAATGCCGACGCGGTGAAGTCGTTGACCGCGCGGGAGCGGGAGGTCTTTGAACTGATCGCCCGGGGACTGTCCAACCCGGAGATTGCGGGCAGCCTCTACCTTTCTGAAGCGACAGTGAAGACCCATGTGGGCCATATCCTTGCGAAGCTCCGCGCCAGGGACCGAGTGCAGGCGGTCCTGATTGCCTACGAAACGTCAGTGGTGCAGCCCTAGCCCTGGTTTAGCTGGCCCCGATCTAGCAGCGCTCATCCCGCCGTTCCCGCTGCCTCATCCCGCGGGATGAGAAGGCCCCGCGGGAAGACCGGCCCCTAGGCTGATTCGCTGCGGAGCCCGCAACCCTAGCGTTGAAGCATGAGAACTTCTGCAAACACTGCCGACCACTTGTCGTCGTCGTCCGCCACCCCTGAACCCTCCGGAACAGGACCCGCGGCGTCCGCCGACTCACTCTCCAAGACCTACGGGCGCGCGGATACCCGAGTGCACGCGCTGAAGGAGGTCAACGTCACCTTCGAGCGGGCCACGTTCACCGCCATCATGGGCCCGTCCGGATCGGGCAAATCCACCCTGATGCATTGCCTGGCAGGCCTGGACACCGCCGACTCCGGCCGCGTCTGGATCGGCGGGACCGAGATCACCGGATTATCGGACAATGAGCTGACCCGCCTGCGGCGTGACCGGATCGGTTTCGTCTTCCAGGCCTACAACCTGATTCCCACACTCACCGCCGAGCAGAACATCACCCTGCCGGTGGCGCTCGCCGGCGGTACTGTCGACGCCGACTGGCTGTCACAGATCTGCACCACCCTCGGTCTGGCGGACCGGCTCACCCACCGGCCACATGAGCTTTCCGGTGGCCAGCAGCAGCGCGTGGCTGTGGCCCGTGCGCTGCTGACCCGCCCAGATGTCCTCTTCGGTGATGAGCCCACCGGTAACCTCGACTCGCGCTCCGGCGCGGAGGTGCTTTCCCTGCTGCGGCGCAGTACCCGGGAAATGGGTCAGAGCATCATCATGGTGACCCACGACCCCGTCGCCGCGTCCTATGCGGACCGTATCCTGTTGATGAACGACGGCGAACTGGTGGGCCAGCTGGACCGCAGCACACCTGACGTCATCTCCAAGGCTCTCGCCGGACTGGGGGCGTAAGCCGTGCTGCAGGTTGCACTCGCCCAGGTCCGGGCGTACGGCCGACGCTTCATCGCGGTGGGGCTGGCCGTCATGCTCGGCGTCGGATTCCTCTCAGCGACCCTGATGGTCTCAGGAACCACCCAGGCGTCCCTTCAGCAAAGCCTCGGCGCCACCTACGCCAAAGCCGACCTGGTGGTCTCCCTCGGGGAGGGTGCCGGATCGGCGGTGGAAACCGAGCAACTCCTCTCAGGTATCGACGGCGTATCAGCCGTACATGCCGCACAACGAACCATCTCTACCCTGAGTCTCCCGACGGGGCCGGCGGACGTCTTTGTCCTGAGCACCGCCCCCGATGAGCTTCAGTCCTCGACCCTAGCTGACGGTCGCCTACCAGTCGATGGCACTGGAATCACCATCGACAAGACGGCGGCTTCCCAACTGGGACTGGGCGTCGGTGACAGCTTCGCGCTGGAGCAGACCCAGTATTCCCCCGACGGCGAGCCGCTGCCCCCGAAGAGCCTGACTGTCACGCTGACGGGGATCACCGAGAATTCTGCCGATCCCTATCTCGCCGGGTTGCCGCAGGTGTACGCCGCACCGGACCTGGTGGAGTCGCTCAGCATCTTCGCCCCCGGGGAGGCTCCACCCCAGGCCACCACTGCCCAACTGGCCGTCGACGGATCAGCCACCGTGGCGGACGTCCGCACAGCTACGGCGTCAGCCCTTTCGGCATCGGGAGTGTCCGCCGAGGTCCGCACCAGCGCCGAACAGGTGACGGCCGACGTCGCGGCCCTCTCGGGAGGCACCGACCAGCTGACAGTCATCCTGCTGGCGTTCGCCGTCGTCGCCATCCTGGTCACCGTGCTGGTCATCGCCAACACCTTCTCGGTGCTCGTGGCCCAGCGGACCCGTGACCTGGCGTTGCTGCGCTGCATCGGTGCATCCCGGGCACAGATTCGTCGCTCGGTCCTGATCGAGGCGGGCATTGTGGGCCTGGTGTCGTCAGTCCTCGGCGTGCTGTTGGCCGCTGGCGTGATGTGGGCACTGGTCAGTCTTGCCGCCGCGCAGGATGGCACCGAGTTCGCCACCCTGGCCATTCCACCGTCGTCGGTCCTGGCCGGGCTCATCGTCGGCGTCGTGATGACTTTGGTGGCCGCGTTTGTGCCGGCCCGTGCTGCCACCGCCGTCGCACCGCTCGAGGCGCTGCGCCCGGCTGAGGATGCCACGACTAAGACCCGCAGGGGCAAGGCGCGGCTGTTCCTCGGACTGATGCTGGTTCTGCTGGGGGCCGGGCTGCTCGGGGTGGGCGCTGCCTCGTCGGCGCTGCTGGTCGCGCTGCCGGGTGGAGTCTTGTCCTTCGTGGGCGTGCTCCTGTGCGCGTCACTGTTCCTCCCCGCGCTGGTGACCGCCGTCGGGAAGCTTGCCACCCCCCTGGGCGTGCCCGGTCGGCTCGCGGCGATCAACGCAGTCCGCAATCCCGCCAGGACCACTGCCACTGCCAGCGCACTGCTGGTGGGAGTCACCCTGGTCACCATGATGATGGCCGGCGCGCAAACCTCGCGGACAGCGTTCGAAGCCGAGCTGGGAGCCAACTATCCGGTGGACCTTGCGGTGCAGGAGGTCGGAAGCGCAGCCGCGGCTGACGCGGCTGTGACGACGGTTGAACGTCTCGACGGTGTTGATGCGGCGCTGGCCCTGTCAGTCGCCGCTGTCTCCGACGACGCAGCCGGTGCCCTGCCGGTCTACGCGATCTCACCCGACGAGGCCGAGGCGGTCCTGCGCAGTGAGGACCTCGAACTGGTGGACGACGTGGTGTTCATGCCCCAGGACTCACGGCTCACCGAGGTGACGTTGGCGGGTGCGGACGGTCCGGTGACCCTGCCGGTTCAGGAGGTGCAGACCCAGATCTTCGTTCCAACGATTACCACCGCGACGGCTGCAGAGCTGGGGACGGCGCCCCTGCCCGGTGTCGCAGCACTCGGCGACGGGACTGGCATCCTGTGGCTGAAGCTCGATGACTCGCTCGATGCTGCGGGGGTGAACGGACTTCGGTCAGACATTGTCGAGGCGCTCGGCGTCTCGGAGTACCAGGTCAACGGCGCAGCCATTGAACGGGTGTCCTTCAACCAGATCATCGACGTCATCCTGCTGGTGGTGACGGCTCTCCTCGCCGTCGCCGTGCTCATTGCGTTGATCGGTGTGGCCAATACGCTCTCCCTGTCGGTGCTTGAACGGACCCGGGAGTCGTCCCTGCTGCGGGCCCTCGGGCTCACCCGGGCGCAACTGCGCGGGATGCTCGCCGTGGAGGCGGTGCTCATTGCCGGCGTCGCCGCCGCCTTCGGGTGCCTGCTGGGCGTGGTGTACGGGTGGCTTGGCGTGCAGTCGGCCCTGGGAGCGATCGCGCCGGTCACCCCATCAATCCCCTGGCTCCAGTTGCTGGGTGTGCTCGCGGTGGCTGTTATCGCCGCCCTGTTGGCGTCGGTGCTGCCGGCCCGACGTGCGGCCCGGCTGTCGCCGGTGGAGGGGCTCGCCACGGCGTAACCTAGCGACCACAATCGACGCGGAACCTGCGAAGATGGAATTTTCCAACTCGCAGGTTCCGCTCGAAAGGTTTATCAATGGAACATCCACCGACGCCGCGCAGCAACTCAAACCCGACGGATTCCAGCAGGCTTTCGGCGTACCTGGATGACCACCTGGTGGCCGCCGCGTCGGGAGTAAAACTCTTCTCCACCGCCCAGGAGGCGTGGCGCGGCACCAAGCACGAGCAAACCTTCGCAACACTCACCGAGGAGATCGCCGCCGACCGGAAAGAATTGGCTCAGATCATCAGTTCCCTCGGCTACACCCCGAGCAAGGTCAAAATGGTCATTGCCCAGATCGGCGCGCAGCTCAGCAAGGTCAACCCGCTCAACCTCCGCCGTTCAGACAAGGGCAGCGGTGCCCAGCTGGAACTGGAGGCCCTGCAAAGCGCGGTCCGTGGCAAGGAATGCATGTGGGAGACCCTTGACGCACTAACCGAGGCAGGGTCGACCGCGCTGGACTCCGAACAGCTCCGGCGCCTCACCGACCGGGCCCGCAAACAGCAGGAGCAGTTGACGCACATCATGCGTCAGACAGCACCCGAGCGGTTCCTCTCGGGCGACCACTAGCACCGGGCGGACCGCTAGCCCTCGGCTGGCTCTTCGTACTTCGGGAAGATGGGCGACGGCGCCGGCAGTGCCGTCCCAGCGACCAGCGGAGTCTCGATGGCGCTGAACTGCCGCTCGACGTCGTCGGGCCCGGTGCCCTGCCCCAGCGCGGTGAGCAGCCGTCCGGCGCCCTCAGGCATCACCGGCTGCGCCAGGATCGAGACGATCCGGAGCACCTCCAGCGTCACGTACAGCACCGTTTTCATGCGCTCGGTATCGGTTTTCCGGAGCACCCAGGGCTGCTGGTCGGCGAAGTAGGCGTTGGTGTCGCCCAGTACGCCCCAGATGAGTTCGAGTGCCCGGGAGAACTCCTGGCGGTCAAACGCGGCCCGGGACGCCTCAAGGAGTCCGTTGGCCTGCGCCAGGATGGCCTCGTCGGCTGGCGCGAGCGACGACGGCGCTGGCACCTGCGCGTCACAGTTCTTGGCCACCATTGACAGCGACCGCTGGGCGAGGTTGCCCAGGTTGTTGGCGAGGTCGGAGTTCATCCGGCCCACGATTGCCTCGTGGCTGTAGGATCCGTCGGCTCCGAACGGCACTTCGCGCAGCAGGAAGAACCGGATCTGGTCGAGGCCGTACTGGTTCACCCAGTCCTTGGGCGCCACCGTGTTGCCCAACGACTTGGACATCTTGACGCCCTTGTTGAACAGGAAACCGTGAATCATGATCCGCTGTGGCAGTTCGAGTCCGGCTGACATCAGGAACGCGGGCCAGTAGATGGCGTGGAACCGTGAGATGTCCTTGCCGATGACATGGACGTCGGCTGGCCAGAACTTTTTGAAGCGCTCCGACTGAACATCGGGGAAGCCGACGCCGGTGAGGTAGTTGGTGAGGGCATCCACCCACACATACATCACGTGGTCCTTGTTGCCGGGGACGGGCACTCCCCAGTCGAAGGTGGTCCGGCTGATCGACAGGTCCTCGAGGCCGCGCTTGACGAAGCTGATCACCTCGTTGAACCGTGACTGGGGCGCGCCAAACTCGGGCTGGTCGGAGTACAGGGCGAGGAGTTTGTCCTGGTAGGCGGAGAGCCGGAAGAAGTAGCTCTCCTCCTCGGTCCAGGTCACCTCGGTGTCAGTCTCCGTGGCGTAGCGGATGCCGTCCTCGCGGACGTCGGTGTCGTCCTCGCTGTGGAACGCCTCGTCCCGCACCGAGTACCAGCCGGCGTACTTATCCAGGTAGATGTCGCCACGGGCTTCCATCAGCTTCCAGATGGCGGATGCAGCCTCGTAGTGGTCCGCGTCTGTGGTGCGGATGAACCGGTTGTAGGAGCTGCCGACGTCGTCGTTCATGGCCTGGAACGCCTGCGCGTTGCGGGTGGCCAGGTCGCGGACGGGGATGCCCTCCTTGTCGGCGGTCTGCTGCATCTTCAGTCCGTGCTCGTCCGTTCCGGTCAGGAACATGACGTCGTAGCCATCGAGCCGCTTGAACCGGGCCAGCGCGTCGGTGGCGATCGCCTCATAGGCATGGCCGATGTGCGGGGTCCCGTTGGGGTACGAGATGGCTGTGGTGAGGTAATACGCGGGCAGCTGCTCTGTGGATGTCACCTAAAGAAATTACCCTGTTTCCGGCCCGCTTGTCGCTTCGTGACCGGGCCGCCCACCGGTAGCGTCCCTGGCCTGGCCCCTGCCCAGGGGCCAGCGCAACGACAAGGGCCTCCCACCGCTGTCGCGGCGAGAGGCCCTGAAACACCTGGGTGGTTAGCTCTGCAGGTCCACTTCGCGGGCCACCGTGGCGCCGATCGCTTCCTTCACGGCGTCTAGGACCTCCTGCGGCACCGAACTGTCGACCGTCAACAGGGACAGGGCCTGGCCGCCCTCGGTGTTGCGGGCCACCTGCATTCCCGCGATGTTGATGTCCCGCTCGCCGAGCAACCGGCCCAGCGTGCCAATGACACCGGGACGGTCCTGGTACAGCAGCACCAGCAGGTGTTCGCTGATCGGGATCTCGAGGTCATACCCGTTGACGCCTACCAGCTTTTCGATCTGCTTCGGCCCGGTCAGGGTACCGGCGACGGAGATCTGCGATCCGTCCGAGAGCGCGCCGCGGATGGTGAGCACATTGCGGTACTCCTCCGATTCGGGGGTGGTGACCAGCCGGGTGTTGATGCCGCGCTGTTCGGCGAGGACCGGTGCGTTCACGTAGGACACCTGCTCGGAGACAATGTCGGTGAAGACCCCCTTGAGAGCGGCAAGCTCCAGCGCCTTCACGTCGAGGGACGCGATCTCGCCAGCCACTTCCACCTCGATCTGGGTCAGTGAATCGTGGGTCAGCGCGGTGAAGATCCGACCCAGCTTCTCGATCAGCGGGATGCCGGGGCGCACCTGGGGATCGATGACGCCGCCAGCGACGTTGACGGCGTCGGGCACCAGCTCACCGGCGAGGGCAAGGCGCACCGATTTGGCGACGGATACGCCTGCCTTTTCCTGGGCCTCATCGGTTGAAGCCCCGAGGTGGGGGGTGACCACCACGTTGTCGAGGGTGAAGAACGGGAGATCGGTGCTGGGCTCGGTGACGAACACGTCGACGCCGGCGCCCGCGATCTCGTTCGCCTGGAGGGCTGCGAACAGCGCCGCCTCATCGACCAGTCCCCCGCGTGCCACGTTGACCACGTAGGCAGAGGGTTTCATCCTCCTGAAGGCCGCCTCGCCGAGCATGCCGAGCGTTTCGGGTGTCTTGGGCATGTGGATGGTGATGAAGTCAGACTGTTCGAGCAGTTCATCAAGGGTGACCAGCTGGACTCCCAGCTGGGCGGCGCGTGCCGAGGTGATGTACGGGTCGTAGGCGAGGATTTCGGTGTCGAAGCCCTGCAGGCGGGCGGCGACGAGGGCTCCGATCCGGCCGAGGCCGATGATGCCGACCTTCTTTTCGTACAGTTCGATGCCCGAGTACTTGGAACGCTTCCATTCGCCGCCCTTGAGTGCGGCGCTGGCCTGCGGGATGTGGCGGGCGAGGCTGAGGATGTGGCCGACGGTCAGTTCGGCGGCCGAGATGATGTTGGAGGTCGGAGCATTGACCACCATGACGCCAGCCTGGGTGGCGGCCTTAATGTCCACGTTGTCCAGGCCCACGCCGGCGCGGGCAATGACCTTCAGCTGCGGCGCGGCGGCGATCGCCTCAGCATCGACCTGGGTGGCGGAACGCACCAGGATGGCGTCGACGTCGGCAATCGCGGCGAGCAGCTGGCCACGGTCCGAGCCGTCGGTCTGCCGGATCTCAAAATCGGGACCGAGTGCCTCGATTGTGGCAGGAGAAAGCTCCTCGGCGAGGAGAACTACGGGTTTGCTGGTCACGGGTGTGATCCTTCGCTGCTGTGCTGTGTGTGAATGAGGGAATTCGTGGCGGTGTGGCAAGTCTAAATGGGCACTGCCTTTGGGCCGCTTTTGTTACCGGCTCTGCCCGGACAGCACTCGGCCAGGACGCGTGAGCGCCCTGGCCGAGTACTGATGCCGGGTCTCCAGCGGGGGTGGCCTAGCGGGCTACCGAACCCTCGTTGTAGTCGTCGTTCGTCTTGATCCAGGAGAAGAGCTTCCGCAGTTCGCGGCCGGTGGCCTCGATCGGGTGGTCCTCGCCCTTCTTGCGCAGTTCGGCGAATTCCTTGCCGCCGTTGTCCTGGTCGTCGATGAAGCGCTTCGCGAAGGCACCGTTCTGGATATCCGCGAGGACGGCCTTCATGTTTTCTTTCACTGACGCGTCGATGACCCGGGGGCCCGAGACGTAGTCGCCGTACTCGGCGGTGTCGGAGACGCTCCAGCGCTGCTTGGCGATGCCACCCTCCACCATCAGGTCGACGATCAGCTTCAGCTCGTGGAGCACCTCGAAGTAGGCAACCTCCGGCTTGTAGCCCGCTTCGGTCAGGGTCTCGAAGCCGTACTGGATGAGCTGTGATGCGCCACCGCAGAGGACTGCCTGCTCGCCGAAGAGGTCGGTCTCGGTTTCCTCGGTGAAGGTAGTCTCGATGACTCCGGCGCGGGTGCCGCCGATCGCCTTGGCGTAGGACAGCGCAAGCTCGCGCGCCTTGCCGGAGGGGTTCTGCTCGACGGCGATCAGGTCGGGAACGCCCCGGCCTGCCTCGAACTCGCGGCGCACGATGTGGCCCGGGCCCTTGGGTGCCACCAGGGCGACGTCGACGTCGGCGGGTGCCTTGATGTAGCCGTAGCGGACGTTGAAGCCGTGGCCGAAGAACAGGGCGTCGCCGGCCTGAAGGTTCGGGGCAATGTCCTCCGCGTACACGTGGCGCTGCACCTGGTCCGGTGCGAGCAACATGATGAGGTCGGCCTCGGCGGTGGCGTCGGCGACGTTCAGGACGCGCAGGCCCTCGGCCTCGGCCTTGGCGCGGGACTTCGAGCCCTCCTTCAGGCCAATGCGGACATCGACGCCGGAATCGCGGAGGCTCAGCGCGTGCGCGTGGCCCTGGCTGCCGTAGCCGATGACGGCCACGGTGCGGCCCTGGATGATCGAAAGGTCGGCATCGTCGTCGTAGAACAACTCAGTCACTTGTTTATCTCCTGTGTGTTTTCTTGCTGGAGTGCAGCTGTGGTCTTGGTGGAACTGCCGGGTGGTCCTGGGCGCTGTCTTTCTAGGCGCTGCGGAGGGCGCGGTCGCTCATGGACTTCGCTCCGCGGCCCACGGCAAGGGTTCCGGACTGAACAATTTCGCGAATCCCGAAGGGCTCGAGCACTGACAGAAGCGCTGTGAGCTTCTCGGCGGTGCCCGTGGCTTCAATGATGAGGGCGTCGGTCGAGACGTCCACCACCGAGGCCCTGAACAAATCGGCTGCCTGGGTTACCTGCAGCCGGGTTGCGGCGTCCGCCCGCACCTTGACCAGGATGTGGTCACGTTGCACGGAGGAATCGGGAATCAGCTCAACAATCTTGATGACGTTGATGAGCTTGTTCAGTTGCTTGGTGACCTGTTCGAGCAGGTCACCTTCGGCTTCAACCACCACCGTGATCCGGGACATACCCTGGACCTCCGTGGGGCCGACCGCCAAAGAGTTGATGTTGAAAGCGCGGCGCGCAAAGAGGCTGGCGACGCGGGTCAGGACGCCTGGGACGTCCTCGACCAGAACTGAAAGCGTGTGGCGGGCCATGTTAATCCTCCTGCTCCCAGTCCGGGGTCATGTTGCGGGCAATCTGGATGAGGTCATTGCTGACCCCTGAGGGGACCATCGGCCACACCATCGAGTCGCGGCTGACCACGAAGTCGATGACGACGGGGCGGTCGTTGATCTCCAGCGCCTGCGCGATGGTCGAGTCGATGTCCTCGTCGCGTTCGCACCGCAGGCCGGCACACCCATAGGCGTCGGCGAGCTTGACGAAATCGGGCACCCTGACGGTGTCGTGCCCGGTGTTCAGGTCGGTGTTGGAGTACCGGCCCTCGTAGAACAGGGTCTGCCACTGGCGGACCATCCCGAGGGAGGAGTTGTTGATGACTGCCACCTTGATGGGGATGTTGTTGATCACGCAGGTGGCCAGTTCCTGGTTGGTCATCTGGAAGCAGCCGTCGCCGTCGATCGCCCAAACCACCCGGTCAGGGTTGCCCACCTTGGCGCCCATGGCGGCGGGGACCGCGTACCCCATGGTGCCCAGTCCCCCGGAGTTCAGCCAGGCGTGGGGGCGCTCATACTTGATGAACTGGGCCGCCCACATCTGGTGCTGGCCGACGCCAGCGGCGTAGACGCCTTCGGGTCCGGTCATTTCGCCGATCCGCTTGATCACGTGCTGCGGTGCCGAGAGGCCGTCGTCGGGCTGGGTGTAGCCCATCGGGTAGGTCTCACGGAGCCGGTTGATCATGGTCCACCACGCCTCGATGTTCGGGGCGCCGGTGGCCGCGAACTGCTCCCGCAGGGCGTTGGTGAGCTCGGGTATGATCTCTTTCACTGACCCCACGATGGGGACATCGGCGGTGCGGTTCTTGGAGATTTCAGCAGGATCAATGTCCGCGTGGATCACCTTGGCACCGGGGGCGAAGGTGGACAGGACACCGGTGACGCGGTCGTCAAACCGGGCGCCAAGGGTGATGAGCAGATCGGACTGCTGCAGTGCCGTTACCGCTGACACCGAGCCGTGCATTCCGGGCATGCCCACGTGTTGTTCATGCGAGTCGGGGAACACGCCGCGCGCCATCAGGGTGGTGACCACCGGTGCTCCCACCAGTTCGGCCAGTTCCTTCAGCTCGGCGGCCGCGTGGGCCTTGATGACTCCGCCACCGACGTACAGCACGGGCCGCTGGGACTCACCGATCAGCCGTGCGGCTTCGCGGACCTGCTTGGAGTGTCCACGGACCACCGTCTTGTAGCCGGGAAGGTCGATCCGTGGTGGCCAGGAGAACATGGTGGTGGCTTGCTGGGCATCCTTGGAAATATCCACCAGGACCGGGCCTGGCCGGCCGGTGGACGCAATGTGGAATGCCTCGGCGATGATCCGGGGGATATCGGCGGCCTTGGTGACCAGGTAGGAGTGCTTGGTGATAGGCATGGTGATGCCCACGATGTCCGCCTCCTGGAAGGCATCCGATCCGATCACTGCGCTGTTGACCTGACCGGTGATGATCACCATCGGTACCGAGTCCATGTGTGCGTCGGCGATCGCCGTCACGAGGTTGGTCGCTCCGGGGCCGGAGGTGACGATGCAGACACCTGGCCGGCCGGTCACCATGGCATACCCCTGAGCTGCGTGCCCTGCGCCCTGTTCGTGCCGCACCAGGATGTGCCTGAGCTTCTTGGAGGCCAGCAGCGGATCGTAGGTCGGGAGGATGGCACCGCCTGGAAGACCGAAGATGTCGTCGACGCCGAGTTCCTCGAGTGAACGCACGATCGCAGCGGATCCGAGCATTTCAGTGGGGGGAACAACAGTGTTGAGCCCACGGACGGCAGTCGGCTGGACGGCCTGCACTGCGTCACGGGGCTGGTTGCGCGCCGGGGCCGCCGGAGCGGTTGGTTTGGCCATCAGCGAGGGGCTGGAGGGCGATCCCTTGGACATTGGTGACTTCCTTGATGAATCGGTACTGCTCGTGTACTTCGGGTGTCGTGCGCCTTGTGTCCGGTGGGAACAAAAAAACCCCTCAGCCTGGTTGGCTCCGTGAGGGGTTGCGCGTGACGTAGTACTACCAGTCGGGCTTTAGGCCACGCGCTTGGTAAGAAGGACTACTACGGAATCGAGATGCATATCTGTAGTTTCCCCTCACCCTCAGGGGGTGTCAAACGACACCCACCACCGTCTCACTATCTGGACACACCGTCCAGTTAGTGGACACTAACTGATGTTGGCGGTGAACCTTCAGGGCCTGGATTTGCCTCGGCGACAAGAGACCTCTGGTGGGTTCGGGGGTCCTGAACCCACCAGAGGTCATGGTTCGGTGGGTTAGCCGCAGTACGCGCCCTCGGAGGCCGAGTGCACCAGCTTCGCGTACTTGGCCAGCACACCCTTGGTGTAGATCGCTGGCAGGGGCTCCCAACCCACCTTGCGGCTTTCCATCTCGGACTCGTCGACCAGCAGGTCGAAGCTCTTGTTGGGGATGTCGACCCGGATCCGGTCGCCGTTCTTCACGAAGGCGATCGGTCCGCCGTCGACGGCTTCAGGTGCCACGTGCCCAATACACAGGCCGGTGGTGCCGCCGGAGAAGCGGCCATCGGTCAGCAGCAGCACATCCCTGCCAAGGCCCGCACCCTTGATCGCACCCGTGATGGCGAGCATCTCGCGCATCCCCGGGCCACCCTTGGGACCTTCGTAACGGATGACGACGACGTCGCCGGCCTTGACCTCACCGTCGGCGAGCGCCTTCAGGGCTCCCTGCTCCCGCTCGAACACGCGGGCGGTTCCTTCGAACACCTCGGCGTCGAAGCCGGCGGTCTTGACGACGGCGCCCTCAGGGGCCAGCGAGCCCTTGACGATGGTGATGCCGCCGCTGGCGTGGATGGGGTTGTCCAGCGCTCGCAGGATCTTGCCGTCAAGATCCGGCGGGTTGATCGAGGCCAGGTTCTCGGCGAGGGTTTTACCCGTGACCGTCAGGACATCGCCGTGCAGCAGGCCGGCGTCGAGCAGTGCACGCATGATGACCGGCACGCCGCCGACCTTGTCGACGTCGGTCATGACGTAGCGACCGAAGGGCTTCAGGTCCCCGAGGTGCGGGATCTTGTCGCCGATGCGGTTGAAATCGTCGAGGGTCAGGTCCACCTCGGCTTCGCGGGCGATCGCCAGCAGGTGCAGCACGGCGTTGGTCGAGCCGCCGAAGGCCATGGTGACGGCGATCGCGTTCTCGAACGCCTTGCGGGTCATGATGTCCCGCGCGGTGATGCCCAGGCGCAGCAGGTTGACGACCGCCTCACCGGATTTGCGGGCGAACTCGTCGCGGCGGCGGTCGGCCGACGGCGGTGCGGCGGAGCCGGGCAGTGACATGCCGAGCGCTTCGCCGATGCAGGCCATTGTGTTGGCCGTGTACATGCCACCACAGGCGCCTTCACCCGGGCAGATAGCTTTCTCGATGCGGGTGAGGTCTTCCTCGCTCATCTTGCCGGCGGCGCAGGCGCCCACCGCCTCGAAGGCGTCAATCAGGGTGACTTCCCGTTCGGTGCCATCCTCAAGCTTCACCCAGCCCGGCATGGTCGAGCCGCCGTAGAGAAAGACACTCGCGAGGTTCAAACGTGCTGCGGCCATCAGCATGCCGGGCAGCGACTTGTCGCACCCTGCGAGCAGCACTGACCCGTCGATCCTTTCGGCCTCCATGACCGTTTCCACCGAATCGGCGATCACTTCACGCGAGACCAGCGAGAAATGCATCCCGGAGTGCCCCATCGAGATGCCGTCGGAGACGGAGATGGTGCCGAACTGCATGGGAAACCCGCCGCCCGCGTGCACACCTTCCTTGGCGCTCTGCGCGAGGCGGTTCAGGGACAGGTTGCAGGGGGTAATTTCGTTCCACGAACTCGCGACGCCGATCTGCGGCTTGGCAAAATCGTCGTCGCCCATCCCGACGGCACGAAGCATTCCGCGGGCCGGAGCCCGCTCAAATCCATCGGTGACGGCCCGGCTTCGCGGCTTGATATCAGGGGTATTTTCCACGCTCATGGGTGAAAGTCTAGGCGTAAGCGGTTTCACCTGTTCGCCATATGACCGGCCTGTTACGGGAACCTCACCCTGCCGAAGGACGACCGGCACGTAAACTTGGCGGTATGTCGACGCCTCCATCGGACACTTCCCAGCCGGACCCGCCTGAGAAGGCACCCGACAGCAACCAGCTCAAAGACGACCTCCGCCGGGTCTTCGATTCACAGATCCCCAACTACGGCGACTACAACCTGGTCTTCGGGGCCAACGAACACTTCCAGCAGCGGGAGTCCGACGGCGCCCGTGTCGTGACGCCCAGATACTACGTGGTCGGCTACCGGTGGAAACCCACCGAGATCATGATCGCGCCCGTGGACCCGCATACGCTCAACGCCACCGGCATCCCGGTGGAAATCAACATGACCAACCTGTCACACGCCTACCGCCTCGCCAATGGCCGCTTTGAGGTGGGCACCAGCACCGGCAAGACCTTCCGGTTCGGCGTCCAGCCGGAGGCCCGCTTCAGCTCGGGACCCCACGCCCGGCTGGTCATCGACCAGCGGGAGGATCACACCGATTTTGACGCGTTCATGACCGCCTTCGTCGACATGGCGTAGCGCGGCCCTGCCTGGAGCGTTACCGTCTGGCGCGGCCCTGCCTGATGCCAGGCACCTTAGCCCGTGGGCTCAGCTGAAGAGCGATCCGCGCTGCACCAGGTTCTCCGGCTCCCGGCCGGCCGCGAAGCTGTCCAGCTGGCGTTGCAGCAGCTTGATCATCCGTGGCCAGAACGCGCCGGTGTTGCCTCCGCTGTGAGGGGTGATCAGTGCACCGGTTGCCGACCACAGCGGATGGCCCTCGGGGACGGGTTCGGGGTCGAACACGTCCACGGCCGCTTTCAGGCGACCGGACACCACCTCGGAGGTCAGCGCCTCGCTGTCCACCACGGCACCACGGGCAACGTTGACAACCAGCGCGCCGTCCGGCATCGCAGCCAGCACGTCGGCGTTGATCAGGGAACGCGTCGAGTCCGTCAGCGGAGTGATGATCACCAGCACCTCTGCCTGCGCGGCCAGCCCCACCAGTTCATCAGTCCCATGGACGTGTCCCCACTCGTCGTCGCGGGCCGAGCTGCCCACCCGGGTCAGTTCGACCTCAAACGGAGCGAGCCGCCGGGCGATTTCGACGCCGATGCCCCCGACACCCACGAGGAGCACCCTGCGGTCCGCGAGGCCGGGATAGCGTGCCGGCTGCCACTGGCCCAGGGTCTGGCTGCGGACGGCGTCGTCGATGCCGCGCAGGGAAGCGATCATGAGACCGAGGGCGAGTTCAGCAGTGGCAGCGGCGTGGACACCCGCGGCACTCACGACGGCGACGTCCTCGCCCACCAACTCCGGAATGCCCTCGTACCCGGTGGACTGCGTTTGCAACAGCCGCAGGTTCGGCGCGCTCTTCACCGCTTCACCGAACTGGTCTGGCGAGGACAGGTAGGGCAGGACCGCCGCATCAATCTCGGTCAGGGCCGCCCCGACCGGCTCTCCGGTGAAATCCCACAGCACCAGCTGGATCCCCTCCGGCGCTGGTTGAAGCGCATCGAGCATTTCCTCGCTGGGCACGGAGACCGTCCTGATGGTGTTCATTTTCAAAAGCCTAGCGTCCTGCCTCTGCGGGACAACTTCGGCGGGTTTGGTGGACACCTGGGAATGTTGGTCGTACGGTCGAGAAGTCCGGTTGTCCAGCAGGAAGCGGGTTTGTGTCATGGATGTAGCTCTCTGGGTAGTGCTGATCGTCGTCGTCATCGGAGCTCTCTGGTGGTTCCGGGCGCGCCGGTCGGGAACATCCGAAACCGCCGGGCGTGGCGAGTTCGAGCACGAGGCCCCCACCATGACCCAAGGCCTCACCGACGCCGTGCCGCAGCCGCCGCTCGTAATGAATTCAGCCCCGGAATCGGGACTTAACCGCCCACCGGCCGAGCCCGATCCCACCGACGATCCGACAGCCGGGACCCCACCGCCCGCCGATGGCCCCGAGCCGCCGGCACGCCGGACCGAGGACTAGCCCGTTTTGTCTTCTGACCCGGCGCGCTGGGGCCTTGCGGTGGTCACGGTGCTGACGGTGGCGGGGATCTCGGCCTGCGCCGGGCCCGAGCCCGCACCGCTCGTCGTCGGGAGTCCGACGTCTTCCGCCGGATCGACGGCAGGACCCAATTCCACTCCGCCATCTTCCGCATCAGCGACAGCCTTGCCGGCGCTATCCGCCGCTGACACGCTTGCCGGAGGTTTCGAGGTGCCCTGGGGCATGGCCGCATTGCCCGACGGATCGGTGCTGGTCTCGGAGCGGGAATCCGGGGAGATCAAACGTGTGGCCGACGGCCAGGTCTCGGACGTGGGTTCCCTTGCTGGCTCGATTGCCGCTGCGGGCGAGGGTGGGTTGCTTGGCCTGGCGGTCGGCCCGGACTTCGCTACCACTCCGGAAGTATTCGCCTACTTGACCAGCCCGACCGATAACCGGATCGTCAGCCTCAGCTACGGCGACGACGGATTGGGTGATCCCGAGGACGTACTCACGGGCCTCCCGAAGGCCAACATCCATAACGGGGGTCGCATCAAGTTCGGGCCGGACGGTTACCTCTATGTGGGAACCGGAGACGCCGCCGACGGTCCCCTGGCTCAGGATCCAGACAGCCTCGCCGGAAAGATCCTGCGCATCACGGCGGACGGCGATCCGGCCCCCGGCAATCCGGTGGAGGGAACACCTGTTTACAGCCTGGGGCACCGGAACGTGCAGGGTCTCGCCTGGGATTCGGCCGGGCAGCTCTGGGCGACTGAATTCGGTCCAGAGGTGGACGACGAGCTGAACCTGATCGCTCCCGGCGGGAACTACGGGTGGCCCGAGGTCACCGGCGCACCGGGCAGGGACGGTTTCATCGATGCCCAGGTGGTGTGGCCCTCCACAGCATCCTCCTCACCGAGCGGGATGGCGATCGTCGACGACGTCGCCTACCTCGGCGGTCTTCGCGGCGAGCGGCTTTGGCAGGTGCCACTGAACTCCGGGACGGCCGGCACACCCGTCAGCCACTTCGACGGCGAACAGGGGAGGCTGCGCGATGTGATTGACGGCGGGGATGGCGCGCTGTGGATCGCAACCAATGAGGGCTCGGGGTCCCGAATCCTCCGCGTTGCTGCTGAGTAGGCAGGTCCAATTTCAGGTTTCCGCAAAGGTGCTGGTAGAGTCTCATGCTGTTGCGGTTGGCCCGATGGGCCGAAAACAACACGCACCTCTAGCTCAATTGGCAGAGCATCTGACTCTTAATCAGAGGGTTCCGGGTTCAAGTCCCGGGGGGTGCACCAAACAAAAACCGCCTGACCGTCGCATGATCGGTCAGGCGGTTTTTTTGCCCCGGTACCGGTTTGGTTGCAGTTACTTCCGGCCCTTCCCGGGAACCGTAAACCGCAGTACGTTTGCCGCATGGAGGGCATCCCTGTCTTGCGGGACCTACGAACCGGTGAGATCAGTCGGAGGGTGGCCCGCGGTCGCTGGGCGTCGATTGCCTCCGAATTCGGAATGCTGACCGGGTCCGAGGTAGACGAGTTGGTTGGCCCGGGCTCCCCTCCTGCGGGGTGCCTTGCAGCGAAACGGCAGATCCTCGGGGTGGTCACCCGTGCAGGTCGCGTCCTCTATCCGGGATTCCAGTTCGATCCCGTCACTGGTCAGGCCCGTCCCATGGTTGCGAGGGTGGCCGCGATCGGCCTCGCTGGAGGATGGAAGGACAGGCACCTGCTGCAATGGTTCTGCTCGCCGAACGGCTATCTCGGCGGAGACCGGCCCGTCGACGTCCTTGATGATCCGGATCGCCTGTCGTACGCAGCGCACAGCGACCTGGACCTGGTGTGGTGAGCTGGATCTGGTGTGGTGAAGCTGCCCTACAACTCGCCCGCAACCACGACGTTCGGCCCGTCGGACAAACCGACGGTGGGGAGTGAGCCGTCGGGGTTGGGAGCCACCGGGAGGCTGGTGTTCCAGCGGGGTGCGCCCAGCTCACGGATCAGGCCCTGCAGGTGGTCGCGCAGCTCGTCCGAGACCAGCCCCTCACCTGTCACCAGCGTGCGTTCAATATCCTTTGCCTGAACCAGGACACTGCGGCCAGCATCCGTTATGGAAACCATATGGCTGCGACGGTCCAGATCATTTCGCGTACGTGAGACGTGGCCCCTCGTCTCGAGCCGGGACAAAGTTTTGCCCATCGTTTGTGCCTGGACCCTGACGATCTGCGCGAGCGATGCCTGCGTCATCGGTCCCTGTGTGGCGAGGACGCCCAGCGCGATCACACCGGCATGGGTTACGCCCAGCGTTACCAGTCGTTCATTCCAGGCATGTTCAACCAGGCGAGCCGCGGTTGTCAGCAGCCGACCGGTGGGCCATTGCTCCAGGTCCGACATAAAAGAAAGCACTTCCTCTCGCCATGCAGCAGCATAGCGTTGATCTTGGTCCCGCTGACGGGGTGTAGTTTCGAACGTAACGACCCTATTTGCTTATGATAGCTACCGATTTGGAAAAAGTGTCAGCGCAACCGCGTGCACGGCAACTGAAATGAATAGCTGAAGGAATACCGAAAATGGCTGAACGACTATTGTCAGGCGACACTGCACCGGGGTTCACTCTGCCCTCCGTTGACGGTTCCACCGTCTCCCTGAAGGATTACGCCGATGCGAGCGTAGTGGTGTACTTCTACCCGGCGGCGTCAACACCCGGCTGCACCACCCAGGCCTGCGATTTCCGGGACAACCTCGCCTCCCTTGCGGGGGCAGGCTACACGGTACTGGGGATTTCCCCCGACGGCGTATCCAAACTCCGCAACTTCGCCGACGCCGAAGAGCTCACCTTCCCGCTGTTGTCCGATGAAGACCACGCGGTAGCCGAGGCGTGGGGTGCCTGGGGAGAGAAAAAGAACTACGGGAAGGTCTATGAGGGGCTGATCCGCTCAACCGTCGTCGTCGGGCCCGATGGTCTGGTGCAGTTGGCCCAGTACAACGTCCGGGCGACAGGACATGTGGCCAAACTCCGCAAGGACCTGGGCGTCGAATAGATTCGCGTACACTGGAGGCTGACGTTTTGGCAGCCTGGCTGTCCTGAACGTCGAACGCGCGAGTGGCGGAATTGGCAGACGCGCTGGATTTAGGATCCAGTGTCTTCGGACGTGAGGGTTCAAGTCCCTTCTTGCGCACCTTTGTTATGGGTCGCGACATGAACTACATATGAGTCGCGGGATAGACAACACCCCCAGCTTCGGCTGGGGGTGTTGTTGTTTAACAGCATCGACGTGACCATTTCGTTACCCGGATAGGGGTCCCCGCGGGTGCGTTGTAGGTCACATTTGACCCACTAAATCCGCGGATTCACGCTGATCTGCGACCAATCTGAAGATTTCAGGAATTGCCACCCATCCTCCGTTCGAACACGAGCGAAGTACCTATGAGACATCGACAGGATGTGTTCGACAAGTTAGTTAGCTGATCGGCAAAGTTCGCCCGGTCACACCAATGAAGGAGAAAATCCAATGGGAAATATCAAGAGCCGTAAGCTCTCCATCCTCGGTGTTGCTGCTGTGGCCATGTTCGGCCTCGCAGCATGCGGCGGCGGCGACACCGCATCCGAGTCCACAGGTGAGATGACCAGCGAGGAAATGACCACCACCGAAGCTGCTCCCGAAGCAACTGAGTCGGCAATGGAAGAGGAAATGGGCGAGGACATGGACCCAGCCGCCAACCTGGTTGGCCCAGGCTGCGAGGGCTACGCCGAGCAGGTCCCAGAAGGCGACGGCTCAGTTGCCGGCATGGCCCTGGACCCCGTAGCAACCGCTGCCTCAAACAACCCGATCCTCACCACGCTCACCGCGGCAGTCTCCGGTGAACTGAACCCGGACGTTGACCTCGTTGACACCCTGAACGGTGACGAGTTCACCGTCTTCGCTCCGACCGACGATGCCTTCGCCAAGATCGACGAAGCCACCCTCGAAACCCTCGGAACCGACGCTGACCTCCTCAGCGGCATCCTGACCTACCACGTGGTTCCCGGCCAGCTGTCCCCGGATGAGGTCGCCGGAACCCACACGACCGTCAACGGTGCAGAACTGACCGTTGAGGGCATGGGCGACGAAATCACTGTCGGGGAAGACGGATCAGCAGTGGTCTGTGGTGGAGTCATGACCCAGAACGCAACCGTGTACATGGTTGACACCGTTCTGATGCCTCCTAGCGAGTAATCGACTCCCTGGGGCGAACCCTCTACCTCGCTTCAGGGCGAAATAGGCTGGGATCCTGAACACCGTGACGGTGCTCAGGGTCCCAGCCTTTCGTCGTGGCGACCCGGGACCGGATGGCCCAGGAACATCACCTAGACTGAGGAACCTAATCAACTTTCCGCCGTGCGCGGCTACGGCGTGAGGAGACGACGGCAATGACCGCTGCTGGCCAACCCGCCCGACGGGCCCGCCCGGTCCGCGCCGCAGTTGCGCTGGTTCTATCCCTCACCCTCGCCGGGTGCACCGGGGCGACCCCATTGCCATCGCCGACCAGCTCGCCCACCACCACTCCCCCAGCCACGGTCCCCGCCGAGGATCCCGAAGCAGTCTTCACCTTCGGCACCGCCGCCGACCCGACCGGCCTGGACCCGGCACTGGTAGCCGATACCGAGTCCTACCGGGTCACCCGGCAGGTACTGGAAGGCCTGGTCGGCATCGACCCGCTCACGTCGGAACCCGTCCCCCTCCTCGCCACCTCCTGGGACGAGCGGGACGACGGCCGGGCCCATGCGTTCAGCCTCCGTGAGGATGTCACGTTCCACGACGGTGAGCCGTTCAACGCCGAAGCGGTCTGCGCCAACTTCGAGCGGTGGTATTCGTTGCCCGAGGAGACCCGGATCTTCGACAGCACCATCACCTTCGGCTCGGTGTTCAACGCCTACTCGGACCAGCCTGAGCTATCCATCTACTCGTCGTGCCAGCCGCTCGGCGAATATGAGGTCCTCATTTCGCTCAACAGTCGGCTCACCGGGTTCATCCCGGCCCTGGCCATGCCGTCCTTCGCGATGTCCTCGCCTAAGGCGCTGGAGGAACTCTCCGCCGATGACCTGTCCGAGGAATTCAACGGGACTGCCATGTCGCAGTATGCACTGAACCCGGTGGGCACCGGGCCCTACACCTTCGAAAGCTGGGCAGACGGTGAGGTCCGCCTCACCTCCTTCGAGGGATACTGGGGTGCCCGCGGCGAGATCGGCACGGTGGTGTTCACCACACTCCCCCTGGCCGATGATCGGCTCGAGGCGCTGAACTCCGGGCAGATCGACGGCTACGACTTTGTCACTGTCGACAACGCCGGAGACCTGGTCCGGGAGGGTCAGCAACTGCTGCAACGCGACCCCTACTCCATCCTGTACCTCGGCATGAACCAGGACTTCCCCGGCGTCGACAGCCTCCTGTTCCGCCAGGCAGTTGCGCACGCCATCGACGAACGGGCCGTCATCACCGGCCTGTTCCTGGACGGCACCGCGCCCGCCGACCAGTTCACGCCACCCAAGCTGGCTGTTACGAACGACGAGATCACCACCTACGACTACGACGTCGAACTGGCCCGGGAACTGCTCGAAGAGTCAGGCTACGACGGCGAGCCACTGCCCTTCCACTACCCCACCGATGTGTCGCGTCCCTACCTTCCTGCACCCGAGGGCGTCTTCGCTGTCCTGCAGGAGCAGCTGGAGGACGCCGGATTCACCATCGATCCGGTCCCCACCGCCTGGGCCGACGGGTACCTCGAGACAGTGCAGAACGACGACGACCGCGCTTTCCATCTGCTGGGCTGGAGCGGAACCTATCAGGACCCCGACAACTTTGTCGGCCAGCTGTTCGGGGCGGCCACCAACGAGTTCGCCTTCGAGGACAACCAGCTGTTCAGCAAGATCGACCGGGCCCGCACCCTGCCCAACGGGGAGGACCGGGTCGCCGCCTACCAGGACATCAGCGATCAGATCGCCCGCCGCTTGCCCGCTGTCCCACTGGCTTTCCCCATCTCGGTTCTGGCAGTGTCGGAACGGGTCGCCAGCTACCCGGTCAGCCCCGTGATGAACGAGGTGTTCAACCTGATCGATCTGGCCGACGTCGACCTGGAACCCACAGGGAGCACCTGATGACCGCTACCCCGTCCTGCCTGCGGGGCCAATTACCCAAGGAACCCACCAGACGCTACGCTTCAAAGCTAAGCGCCCTTGCCACTGGAGATGAAGTTGACTGCTAAGAGCCCGGCGGGAATGCCCGCAGAGAACACCGACGTCGTCCTGATCGGCGGAGGGATCATGAGCGCCACGCTGGGCGCATTCCTCAAACAACTCCAGCCCGACTGGAGCATTTCACTGTTCGAGCGCCTCGACCGTGCTGGCCTTGAAAGCTCCGACCCATGGAACAACGCGGGAACCGGGCATGCGGCCCTGTGCGAGCTGAACTACACCCCTGCCGGTCCCGACGGTACCGTTGACCCCGCCAAGGCTGTCGCCATCAACGAGCAGTTCCAGGTGTCCCGGCAGTTCTGGGCGCACATGGTGGAGAGCGGGCACCTGGGCGATCCTTCAGGATTCATCAACCCCGTGCCCCACATGAGCTTTGTTTGGGGCGAAAAGAACACTTCCTACCTGCGCAAACGCTACGAAGCCCTGCGGTCCCAGCCCCTCTTCGAAACGATTGAGCACGCCGAGGACCCGTCAGCTATCGCGGACTGGGCTCCGCTGCTGATGAGCGGACGGGCTGAAGGCCAGCCTGTTGCCGCCTCACGGGTGGCTGGCGGAACCGATGTCGATTTCGGTTCCCTCACCCGCGGACTCACCAGCTACCTGGACGCCAACGGTGTCGACCTGAACTACAACCACGACGTCGCCGACCTGTCCCGTGGCTCCCACGGCCGCTGGGAAGTCAAGGTCCGCAACCGGGCCACCGGCCAGGCACGGACTGTCAACGCCCGCTTCGTGTTCATTGGCGCCGGTGGCGGCGCCCTCCACCTGCTGCAGCGGACCGGCATCCCTGAGGGCAAGGGCTTCGCTGGCTTCCCCGTCTCCGGTCAGTTCCTCAAGTGTGGCAACCCCGAGATCGTGAATCAGCACAACGCCAAGGTGTACGGACAGGCGTCGGTCGGCGCACCCCCCATGTCCGTGCCGCACCTGGACACCCGGTACGTCAACGGTGAGCGGTCCCTGTTGTTCGGCCCCTACGCCGGATTCTCGACCAAGTTCCTCAAGCGCGGTTCATTCTTCGATCTGCCGGGTTCCATCCGGTCCTCAAACCTGGTACCCATGCTGGCGGTCGCCAAGGACAACGTGCCGCTGACTAAGTACCTGATCTCCGAGGTGTTGAAGAACCGCGATGCCAAGAACACCTACCTCAATGAGTTCATCCCCGACGCCGACGGCGACCAGTGGGACCTGATCACGGCGGGGCAGCGCGTGCAGATCATCAAGAAGGCACCCGGCAAGGGCGGGGTGCTGCAGTTCGGCACCGAGGTCATCACCGCTGCTGACGGTTCGGTCGGCGCACTGCTCGGGGCCTCCCCCGGGGCTTCGACGGCGGCGCCGATCATGCTCGAAATCCTCAAACGGTGCTTCCCTGCGCAGCTGCCTGCCTGGGAACCGAAGCTCAAGGACATGATCCCCGGCTACGGCGCGAAGCTCAACGAGAACAGCTCCCTCGCCGCAGACATCCTGGCCCGCACCGACCGGGTGTTGAAGCTCCAGTAACCACCGCCTGAGCCCTGACCGGCCGGCAGAAGTAGAAGGCACGGCACATGTTCCGTCTGGCTCAGCTCTCCCTGCGAAACCGTGCGCTGATTGCACTGATCACCATACTGGCCTCGGTGTTCGGTGTGATCACGATGGGCTCCCTCAAACAGGAACTCATACCGTCGCTCGAGTTCCCGCAGATCACCGTCCTGTCGTCGGTACCGGGGGCCTCACCCGAGTACCTCGACCGCCAGGTAAGTGAACCGCTCGAGACCGCTCTGAGCGGTGTGGAGGGACTGGAATCGTCGTCGGCCACCTCCCGGACCGGGGTATCGACCATCAACCTGATGTTCGCCTACGGGACCGACCTTGACCGCGCCCGCGGCCAGGTGGACCGGGCAATCTCAACGGTCAGCCCGCTGCTGCCCGAGGACGTCACCCCACAATCGCTGGCCGGCAGCATCGCCGACCTGCCGATCGTCTTCATGGCAGTCTCATCCGACTCACCGCTCAGCGAACTCAACAGTGACCTCACCCGGCTCACCGTGCCCCGGCTACAACAGCTGGAGGGCGTCCGGGCGGCGGAAGTCAGTGGCGGGGCCAACCAGTACATCTCGATCCTGCCCGACCAGCGGGACCTCGCCGCCAACGACCTCACGGTCGCCGACATCACCACGGCGCTCGAAAACAACGGCGACCTCATCCCGGTCGGCACCCTCGAGGACGGCGACCGTTCCCTCACCATCCAGGCCGGCAGCCCGATTGCCTCGCTGGATGACATCCGTGCTCTCCCCCTCCTGCCCGACGGCGGGACCCCCGAAGCGGGCCAGACCCCACCGACCATCGGCTCGGTCGCTGAGGTAGCCGTCGCCGACGACGACGCCACCAGTGTCACCCGCACCAACGGCACCGAGACCCTGGCCCTGACCGTCACGAAGATTCCCGACGGCGACACCGTCGCCATCTCCAACCTCGTGGAGGAACTGCTGCCGCAGCTGGAGGCAGAGCTGGGGAACAACGCCGAGATCACCGTGATCTTCGACCAGGCCCCCTTCATCGAACGCTCGATCAGCGACCTCACCACCGAGGGGATCCTCGGTCTCGGTTTCGCCGTCGTCGTCATCCTGGTGTTCCTCCTGTCAGTGCGGTCCACCCTGGTGACTGCGATCAGCATTCCCCTGTCCCTCTTGATCACGTTCATCGGTCTGTGGGTGACCGGATACTCCCTGAACATTCTGACCCTGGGCGCGCTGACCATCGCCATCGGCCGGGTGGTGGACGACTCGATCGTCGTCATCGAGAACATCAAACGGCACCTCAGCTACGGCGATGATAAACGCGAGGCCATCCTGACCGCGGTGCGGGAGGTCGCCGGGGCCATCACCGCATCGACGCTGATCACGGTCGCGGTGTTCGCGCCGATTGCGTTTGTCGGCGACCTCGCCGGTGAACTCTTCAGGCCCTTCGCACTCACCACGACGATCGCGCTGCTGGCCTCGCTGGCGGTTTCGCTGACCATTGTGCCGGTGCTGGCGTACTGGTTCCTGCCCGCTGCGACCCCCGGAGTGGACCCCGACCAGGTCCGGGAGGACGCCCACGAGGCGGAGCGCAAATCCTGGCTGCAGCGCGGCTATCTGCCGATCCTCGGCACCACCCAGCGGCACCCGGTGTGGACCCTCTCGGCAGGAGTGCTGGTCCTGGCCGGCACGGCCGCGATGATCCCCCTCCTGCAGACCAACCTGCTCGGAAACACCGGGCAGAACAGCTTCAGCATCAACCAGACCCTCGAACCGGGGTCCAGTCTCGACACCACCGTGGCAGCGGCTGGCCAGACCGAGGAAGTACTGACCGGCTTCCCCGGGGTGGAACAGGTACAGGTGACCGTCGGCAACGCCTCCAGCGGCTTCGCCGCCCGGCTGTCCGGAGGCACCTCGGTGGCGTCCTTCACGGTAATCACCGCCGAGGACGCTGACCAGGAGCAGCTGCAGAACGACGTCAGGGAGGAACTGGAGTCGCTGACCGGCGTCGGCGACTTCGCCCTGTCCGCCCAGCAGGGGGGCCTGGGCACCTCAAGCACGATTGACGTGGACATCACCGCTCCAGGGCCCGATGAGCTGCAGGCCGCCAGCGACGCCGTCCTGGCTGCCATGCAGGGTCTCGACGGCGCCCGGGACGTCACCAGCAACCTGGCCGCAGCACAGCCGCAGGTACAGATCAGCGTCGACCGGGCTGAGGCAGTCGCCGCCGGCCTCAGCGAGGGACAGATCGCGGGACTGCTGGGCGGGAGCATCAGCCCGATTCCCGGCGGTCAGGTACGACTGGAAACCACCGACTACCCGGTTCTCATCGGCGAGGGTACCGAGGTGACCAGCCTTGAACAGCTGCAGGATCTGGTCTTGCCCACCCCCGCGGGGCCAATCCCGCTCACCTCGGTGGCTTCCGCCGTCGAGGTCGAGGTGCCGCTGTCCATCACCAGCGCCAACGGCGAACGGACGGCCCAGGTATCCATTACACCGTCGGAACAGAACCTCGGGGCCCTCACCACGGCCGTCACCGAGCGGCTGGACGGCGTGGAACTACCCGCCGGGACCACCGCAACCCTGGGTGGCGCATCAGCCGAGCAGGCGGAGTCCTTCGCCCAGCTGTTCCTGGCGCTCTGGGCAGCTGTCGCCATCGTGTACGTGATCATGGTCGCTACCTTCAAATCTCTGATCCAGCCGCTGATCCTGCTGGTCTCGGTGCCGTTCGCCGCCACCGGGGCCATCGCCCTGCTCGTGATCACCCAGATTCCGCTGGGCCTGCCGTCCCTGGTGGGCATGCTGATGCTGGTGGGGATCGTGGTGACCAACGCCGTCGTGCTGATCGACCTCATCAATCAGTACCGGCGCCCGCACGACGGCTCCCCCGGCATGGGGGTTGAGGAAGCGATCATCCAGGGAGCCCGGCAACGGCTCCGCCCGATCCTGATGACCGCGTTGGCAACGATCTTCGCGCTGACCCCGATGGCGCTCGGCTTCACCGGTGAGGGCGGGTTCATTTCGCAGCCCCTGGCCGTGGTGGTGGTGGGCGGTCTGGTCTCGTCAACGGCGCTGACGCTGATCCTGGTCCCGGTAATCTACCGGCTGGTGGAAGGGCGTCGGGAGGCGCGCGAGCACTCGCGGCGGCCCGAGCAGCCCAGCGAGCCTCCCCGGACCGGGCGGCACGCACTCCCCCAGTAGCCAGGCACGGGTGAGGGAACAAACGGTTGGATACCCCGGTTGACGGTATAGTAGATGCACATGCATCTACTTGGAGGAGGAACCATGCAGATCGGTATTTTCTCGGTTGGAGATGTGACTCTCGACCCCACGACTGGGACGGCACCCGCCGAGCTCGAGCGAATCAAGGCGATGGTGACCACCGGCAGTCCCCAGGAAGTCATCGAAAAGACCCTCACGTTCAGGGAGTTCTTCGTCGACTACCAGCGACAGCTGTTCCTGGTGGACCACGCCGGGCTGCCGCTGAAAACCGTGCTGGAGCAACTGGACCTGCTGGGTTCAGAGGTGCTCCCCGTCCTTCGCCAGGAGTTCGCCCAGCGCACCCCCGAGAACATCCCCGCCCCTCCGACCTTCCAGAACCGGCTCCAGTCGCTGTCGGAGGCCCACAGTGCCTGAGTCAACCGGGACGGAAAGCACAGTGCCCGAAGCAACAGTTCCCGAAACCACAGTGCCCGAGACACCCGGACCTGCCATCCGGCTGACGGCCGAAGCCTGGGAGTCGCTGTTCCGGGCCCAGGTCGCCGTGATGCGGAGGCTTCGCAATGATCCGTCGTTCAAGAAGCTGGCCATCGGTGAGTATGACGTACTGTTCAACCTCAGCCGCTGCCCCACCGGTTGGACCCGGCTCAACGAACTCAACCGCCATCTGCTCATCTCCCAGCCCAGCCTCAGCCGCATGGCGGAGCGGCTCGAGGCCAAGGGCCTGATCCAGCGGAAACCGGCACCCGATGACCAGCGCGGTGTGATGGTGGGTTTGACGGATTCGGGCAGGGAACTGCAGCGCGAAATCGGTGCGGCTCATGTCAGGGTGATTTACTCGCTCCTCGGCCCGGTTCTGGCGACCGAGGAGCTGGAACAGCTACTGACCCTGACCCGGCGGATCCGCGACGGTGTCGACGATCCAGAGCGCGCCGACTACTGAAGCCGGACGAGCTTCTCCGGCTGATCGACCGGAAGGGAATCCACCACAGCGGTCACTTCCATCGAGGAGAGTTGAAGGCTTCCGCCGACTGTGGAGAGGAACGCCGTGTCCGAGGCGTCCCGGCCGGTGGCGATGCGCAGCAGCGATTCGCGAGGCGCCAGACCGGTCGCGTCCACCACGTGCCACGCACCGTCCACCCACGCTTCCGCCACGGCGTGGAAATCCATGGGACTGAGCCCCGGTGCGTACACGGCGGCCAGGCGCGCTGGGACGTCCTTTGCGCGCAGCAGGGAGATCACCAGGTGAGCGTAGTCGCGGCACACGCCGCGCCGGCCCAGCAGCGTTTCCACTGCGCCGTCGGTGGGCCGTGAGGAGCCGGAGACGTACGCCAGTTCCTTGCCCACCCATTGCCGCACGGCCTCCAGCAGGTCGGTGCCGCTCAGGGATCCGAACTCGGCGTACGACGTCGGCAGCAACCGGTCAGACTCGCAGTAGCGGCTGGGGCGGACATAGCGAATCAGGTCAGCTTCCGAGACCTCCTCGGGTGTGGCCAACCCCGTGACCGCCAAACGGTACTCCAGCACGATATTCGCCTCGCCCTCCACTGTGAGGGTGTGCAGGCGGCCCCCATGAATGTCCGCAAGCTCCCCGGGGATGACCAACTGGTCATTGACCGTGATCGACAGGTCCTCCTCAAAGCTGGTGTACCCCTCGTTGCGGACCGCAGCCAGGGCGAAGACAAGGGAGGACGCCGAGCGGGTCTGGGCGGTCAAACGGGCAGTCACGGATCGCTGCATGAGGGTACTCCTGATCAAGGGTGGGGATGCCAGTGCATGGGAAGGCCGGATACGGACTCTATGCTGAAAGCTATCACCACCGTAGAACAAGGAAGGCCCCTTAGTGAATTCCACTCCCCAGCTCCAGACCCACGACCTCGACGGTCGCACGGTGGTGATCACTGGAGCCAACAGTGGCCTCGGCCTGCAGACCGCCATCGCCCTGGCCCGCCGTGGCGCCCGGGTCACCCTGGCCTGCCGCAGCGAGTCCCGTGGTTCGCTGGCACTGGAGACGCTGCGCTCCCGGGTTCCCGGGGCGGCCGCCGAACTGAGAATCCTTGACCTGGCATCGCTGGCCTCGGTGCGCCGCTTCGCCGAGGACTGGACCGAGCCTCTGGATCTGCTGATCAACAACGCCGGAGTGATGGCGACACCACGGGCCGTCACCGAGGATGGCTTTGAGCAGCAACTCGGTATCAACCACCTGGGTCACTTTGCCCTCACCGGGCTCCTGCTGGAGCGGTTGCGGGCGGCCGAGTCGCCGCGGGTGGTGTCGGTCTCCAGCCTCGCCCACAAGCGCGGCGCCATCAATTTCGACGATTTGAACTCGACCATCAGGTATCGCCGGTGGACAGCCTACAGCCAGAGCAAGATCGCCAACCTGTACTTCACCATGGAGCTGGACCGCCGGGTAAGGGCAACCGGGGAGCAACTGCTGGCGGTCGCCGCGCATCCCGGCCTCTCCAACACCAACCTCACCGCCGGCATGGGAACCACACCGGTGCTCGATGTGCTGGGCGGTTTCTTCAAGCTGTTCGGTCAGTCCGACGTTGCTGGTGCGTTGCCGATTCTCCGGGCAGCCACCGCTCCACTGGCCAGCGGCGGCGACTACTCGGGACCGGATGGGCCCGGGGAAACCAGGGGCAACGCTGTCCTCGTGGCGCCGGAACCCAAGGTGCTTGACCCCGAGGTGGGGGGCAGGCTGTGGGAGGTGAGCGCCGCGATGACCGGCGTCACGTTCCCCCGTCTGCCGGCGGCCTGAGAACCCGGCGCTACCGGGCCACCTGCAGAGACGCAACCATCCGGCGCACCGCCCCGAACTGGTCGGAGTCGAAGAACTCCTCGGCGTCCGCGATTGTGTCGAACGACGCCGTCCGGGATCCCACCTGTTCGGGCGTCAACGCCGTGAAGGAGATAGCGTCCCCGAAGGAGTAGAGCCCAACGTGCTCGGGGCCCTGGAGGGTGTTGTACAACTCGCAGGCTGCACCGTCGGCGCCTCCCACCACGTCGGTTACCCCGTACGAGCTGAAGAACCGGTAGCCCTCGATCAGCCGGACCACCAGCCGCGGGTCGATGGACTGCTCGGACTCGGCGGTGGACGGCAAGTCCACCGGCTGGCTGAGGATCACCGTGTAGGGACTGGCGTTGTCCGGGTCACAGTCCTGCTCCACCGGGGTGATTCCCGTGTGCAGCTCCGCCATCGATTCGCCGTCGGCGTTCTCGACGGCGAAGTGGATCGATTCAGGCTCAAACCCGTCACCGGGATCCTCGATTGGCTCGACGGTCCAGTCCGGCGGTAGCTCGAAGCTCACGAGGGCTGCCGGGTCGGTGAAAACCTGCCAGTCGTCGTCGGGCGCGGGACGGGCGGCGACTGTGGGCGCCGGCTCCTGCATGGTGGTCGCTTCCGGGGCAGCAGAGCTGGCGTCCGACGACGGCGCCGCGGATTGCACGGGCCGGTCCCCGATCTCGACACCGGTGCAGCCGGAGACCGTCAGCGAGGCGGCCAACAGCAATGCACCCGCTGACACAACCCGCGTGGTTGACCGTGATCGACTCATCTGTGGTGTCCTTTGGTGTCGGAGGTCAGGGCCTGTGGTCCGAGTCTACTCAGTTGTCCCACTTGGGTGAGGCACCCCACCCAGGGTCATCCACACCGGCCGCCGTGGAGAATTACCCCTATGACCCCTGACCTGTCCCACACCATGGTTACCTCGGTAGCTTTCCCTACCGCGCTGGGTCCCGTGTGGGTCCGAATCTCGAGGTCTGCCGGCGTGGGCGCGGCGCCGTGGGTTCTGCTGCACGGCGCGGCAGGTTCCTGGCGGACGTTCAGGGAGCTACAGGCAGCCCATCATTTCCCCACCGACGTCGACACCGTGGTGATCGACCTTCCCGGGTGGGGCGACTCTCCGGGCATCGGAGGATTCACCATCGAGGCGCAAGCCGCCGCAGTGGTGGAGGTCCTGGTCCAGGCGGGATACCGGCAGTGGCGGCTCTTCGGGCACTCGATGGGCGCTGTTCCGGCGCTGGAGATCGCGACCGTTGAGCCGGAGAGGACACTCGCGGTGGTGGTGCTCTCCCCCACCGCGGTGGTCGCCGCACAAGCCTTCCGCCACCCCTGGCGGAACCTTCACCGAATGTTTCCGCTGCTCGGAATGAAGACCATCATGGGGTTTCTTGACCTCACCGGAGTGCTGGGGCCGCGTCTGGTGGCTGTGGCGCGCCGGCTTCGACTGTTCAGGCTCGTGCTGCGGCCGTTCGTGGTCAGGCCCGCAGCCCTGACCGAGCCGGTGGTCACCGCCCTCGCCGTCGACGCCCGACCGGCCGCGTTTGCGCTCGCGGCGGACGCTTTGAAGCACTTCGACTTCTCTCATTGGAAGGCGGCCGGAGGAATCCAGGTGCTGCTGCGGGGTGAACGGGATGTTTTCACCCCGGCCGCGGAGCTGGCCGAACTCGCGGCGCTGCTCCCCCACGTGCAGGCCCACGTGCTGGCGGGTACCGGACATTTCGCCCACATCGAGGATCCGGAAGCCGTGGCGCGGATCCTGGCTGACACGTCAGGCGCCGCGGACCCCCGTGCCGGGGACTAGAAGGTCTCCCCCTTGGAGGGGCGCGGTCCCTGAAGGGACGCGGCGACAGCGTTCCCACGGCGTTCCCGTGACCAGAGGAGCAGGACCACCGCTGCGCCACCGAGGGCGGCCAGCAGTGGAGCCAGCCAGTCGCCGTCGGGCGCCAGGAGTGCACTGTTCTCCTGCCAGGGCCACAGCGCCCGGAGCGAGCCGAGGATCAGGCCGGTGGCCACCAGCAGGACAGCCCGGCGGTGCACCCGCAGGAGGTACGCAAGGAGCTGGACGATGGAGGCCAGTCCCAGGACGGCACCACCGGCGAAAAGGGCCAGGTACCCGAAGTCCCGCTCGCTCACTGCCTCCAGGGTGGGTTCGTACATGCCAAAGGTCAGCAGGATGAAGGAGCCGGAAAGACCCGGCAGGGCCAGGGCACATACCGCGGCCGCACCGCTCAGCACCAGCACCCACCAGGCGGGATCCTGTACCTGCAGGGCGGGCAGACCCAGCAGCAGGAACGCGGCACCGGCCACGAGCAGCACCACCACGGGCCCGCCCACCAGGGTGGACCGGGTGACCGGTCCCGCCTCAAGGGCCATCGAAATGGGCACCAGCAGGCTGGCCGTGACCATCCCGAGGAACAGGGCGCTCGAAATGGTCGGCTGGCCCTCGACGAAGGCGTGCAGCGGGCCGGAGAGGGTAAACAGGGCGAGGAACAT
Organism: Arthrobacter sp. CAN_A212; assembly: GCF_015752345.1. Lineage (NCBI taxonomy): Bacteria > Bacillati > Actinomycetota > Actinomycetes > Micrococcales > Micrococcaceae > Arthrobacter > Arthrobacter sp. CAN_A212. Next base: position 254,847 of record NZ_JADOUT010000002.1, on the reverse strand, counting down.
GCCGATCACCAACGGCACCACGAGCGCCCATTCCACACCGGTGAGGTGATGGGAGACGCTGCGACCCTGACGCTTGACGGTGAATCGGACGACGCCTCTGATCAGGTGGTTGGCCGAGGAAATCAGCCGGTCAAAGATGCCCAGGACCAGTGCGACGGTGCCGCCGGAGACTCCCGGCACAAGTTCGACGATCCCGATCAGCGCGCCACGGATCACGTGGGCAAGGCTGGATCGGACGGTGGGTGCGGGCTTCACTGGGGTGGGGGATGGGGAAGTCACCCTTTTAACTGTAGTGTGCCGGCGCTGATGGGCCGTGCCAGATTACGCCGGGCGCCCCAAGCCCCTGACCGTCGTCACGGCCGCGGTCACGGCCCGCGCAGTGAGGGCGATGTCGCGTTCGGTGGTGGCGGACGTCCAGGAGAAACGCACCGCCGTCTGGGCGGTTTCCCGGTCAATACCCAGCGCCAGCAGGACCGACGACGGTTCGTCGCTGCCCGCCGCGCAGGCCGACCCGCTGGAACACACGACGCCTCGACGTTCCAATTCCAGGAGCACCGACTCCCCGCTGGTCCCGGGGAAGCAGAACGATGCGAGGTTGGGCAGGCGCTGGCCCGGGTCCCCCGTCAGGAGTGCTCCCGGCACCGTGTCCAGCACGTGATTGATCAGGTAGTCCCGCTGTGTCGTGGCGGCAGCGACGGCCGCGTTCCGTTCCCCCTGCGCCTGGCCGAGCGCGATGGCGAACCCCACGGCTCCGGCGACATTCTCGGTCCCGGACCGGCGTCCGCGCTCCTGCCCGCCACCGTGAATCAGAGGTTCCAACGGAATCCGGGACCTGACATACAGCAGGCCGGTCCCGTTGGGTGCTCCCAGCTTGTGACCGGACAGCGTGAGCGCGTCGACGCCCAGGTCCGCGACGCTGAGCGGCAGCCAGCTTCCGGCCTGGACCGCGTCCGTGTGGAACGGCACGCCGGCCGCCGCGCACCGGTCGGCGAGCGCTCTGATGTTCTGGACCGTGCCCACCTCGTTGTTCGCGTACATGATGGAGCAGCAGGTGGTGCCGGGTGTCAGTGCGTCGCTCAGGCTGTCGGCGTCGACGAGTCCGGTGGAGGAGACCGGGAGCACCGTGATCCGGAAGCCATGGAGGCGGTGCAGGTAGTCAAGGGCTTCCAGGACAGCGGGATGCTCAATGGCACTGGTGATGATGTGCCGGTCGCGGGGCGAGGCGAGCGCAATGCCCTTCAGGGCAAGGTTGTTGGCTTCAGTCCCACCCGAGGTGAAGGTGAGTTCAGCCGGTCGGCACCCCAGGACCCGCGCGGCGCCCTTCCGCGCTGTGGCCAGCGCAGCGGCAGCAGTCTCGCCCGGACCGTGGTGGCTGGAGGGGTTACCGAACTCAGAGGTCAACAGCGGCCACATTGCCTCCAGGACCTCCTGGCGGACCGGTGCGGTGGCGGCGGCATCCAGATAGATCACCGGGCTGTTCCCCGGACGGTGAGGTCGAGTCCCAGGTCAAGGGCGTGGACGCTGTGGGTCAGCGCCCCGGAGGAAATGATGTCCACCCCGGTGCCGGCTATCGCGCCCACGGTGTCGAGCCGGACGTTCCCGCTGGCTTCGACCAGCGCACGCCCCGCCACCAGCAGCACACCCTCGGCCAGCTCGGCCAGCGAGAAGTTGTCGAGCATGATCGTATCCACCCCTGCGGCGAGCACGGGCTCGATCTGGTCGATCCGGTCCACCTCCACCTCGAAATGAACCGTGTGGGGAAGCCGGGCCTTTGCTGCGGTGAGCGCCTCAGTCAACCCGAGGGCGCCGCCGCGGGTGAGGAGGGCCAGGTGGTTGTCCTTGGCCATCACGGCGTCCGACAGGCTGAACCGGTGGTTGAAGCCTCCCCCGCAGCGAACCGCATACCGTTCCAGCACCCGCAGTCCGGGCGTGGTTTTGCGGGTATCGACGATCCTGGCGCGTGTACCTTCCACCGCTTCGACGAACCGGGCGGTGAGAGTGGCAATCCCGCTGAGCCGCTGCGCCAGGTTCAGCGCCACCCGTTCGGCCCGCAGCAGAGACCGTGCGGGTCCCGACAGGACAGCGAGGACGGCGCCGACGTCAAAGGTCTCCCCATCCGCGAGGAGGAACCGCACGCTGGTGCGCTGGTCGGTCAGTCGTAGCGCCGCTTCAATGACCTGCTGGCCACAGAAGACTCCCGCCTCCCGGGCCACGATCGAGGCTTCCGCGGAGGCAGACGCGGGGATCAGGGTCTCCGACGTGATGTCGCCCCAGGGCGCGTCTTCGGCGAGCGCCGCGGCCACGATGCGGTCGACGTCGGGCGTTGCCGGCTGACCGGTCGGCTGGCTCATGGGTGTGACCTTCGGTAGGCAGTGGAGTGCGGAACGCTACCGGGGGTGGCGCGGCCCGGGAAATCGGTGCGGTAGTGGGCGCCGAGGGACTCCTCCCGCGCGGCAGCGGCATGGACCAGCAACCGGGCGGACGTCAGCAGGTTGCCGGTCTCGCGCTCGTCAGGGGAACCGGAGGCACCGGCGAACTGGTCGAGTTGTTTGGCGGCCACCTGCAGGCCGGCCGCGCTGCGCGTCACCGCTGCATGGTCGCTCATCAGCTGCTGCAGGGTGCGGCGGTCGCAGATCTCCGTCCGGACGCCGTCGGGAAACTCGAGCTCGGTCGCAGCGAACCCTGGCCAACCAGAGGCCAGGTCATGGGCGGTCATGGCATGGGCGTTCGTGGCGTGGGAGGTGCCGGTGCCGGAAGTGATCGCGTCGACAGCCCGGCCTGCGAAGACGAGCCCCTCCAGCAGTGAGTTGGACGCCAGCCGGTTGGCGCCGTGGACTCCCGTACAGGCGGTCTCGCCGATGGCGTAGAGCCCCGGAAGGGAGGTTCTCCCGGCGAGGTCGGTCTGGATTCCGCCCATCCAGTAGTGGGCAGCAGGGACCACCGGCAGCGGATCAACCGACCAGTCAAAGCCGTGGGCGGCGGTGTGCCGGTGCAGGGACGGGAACCGGGTGGAGAGGAAGCCGGCCCCCAGCCCGGTGGCGTCGAGGTATACCCGGTCCTCACCGCGGTCCCTCAGGTGCAGGGCGATGCTCCGGGAGATGACATCCCGCGGCGCAAGTTCCCCCGCCGGGTGATAGGCGCTCATGAAGCGGTTCCCCGACTCATCCCGCAGGACTGCGCCTTCTCCGCGGACTGCTTCCGAGATCAGCAGGTTGCCCGGGACGTCAAGGGCGGTGGGATGGAACTGGAAGAACTCAAGGTCCTTGACGACGGCGCCGGCTCGCCACGCAGCGGCCAGCCCATCGCCGGTGGCCACCAGGGGGTTGGTGTTGTGGGCGAACAGCTGGCCCGCACCCCCGGTGGCAAGCACCACCGCGTCGGCGTCGACGGTGTGGGGTATACCGTCCCGGAGGATGAGAGCGCCACGCACCGACTGCCTCACTGCCCCCTCAAGGAGCAGGTCGGCGAGGAATGAGTGTTCCAGCACCTCGATTCCGGGGTCGCGCAACACCGCCGCAATGAGCGCCCGGGCGAGAGCGGCCCCGGTAGCGTCACCGCCGGCGTGCAGGATCCGCGACGCTGAATGGGCGGCCTCCCGGCCGAGGGCCAGCCCACCGGCAGCGGTGCGGTCGAAGGGGGTCCCGAGGTCCAGAAGCGCCGCAATATGGCGGGCTGCCCCGGAGCACAGGGCCTGAACCGCCTCCGGCACGCAGGCCCCTGCGCCAGCGGCCAGGGTATCGGCAACGTGGTGGGCAACAGTGTCGGGGTCTGCCGTGGCAGTGTCTGCTGTGTCAGGGGCGGTTGTGTCAGGGTCTATCCGGTCCGGGAGTACGGCCGCGATCCCGCCCTGCGCGTGCCAGGTGTTGCTGTTTTCCAGGCGTCCCTTGGTGGCAAGGATGACCGCGGTACGGGGGCTGGACCGGCGCAGGCAGAGCGCGGCGTACAGCCCGGCAATGCCGCTGCCCACCACGAGGACCTGCCCCAGCGGTGCCCCGGTCATGGCTGGACGGCGAGCATGCGCTCGAGCGCCACCCGGGACGGGACCGTCACCGACTCGTCGACGGTGATCTGGTTCAGGACGGTCCCGTCGACCAGCGCCTCCAGGACCCATGCCAGATAGCCGGGGTGGATCCGGTACATGGTGGAGCAGGGACAGATCACCGGGTCCAGACAGAAGATGGTGTGTTCGGGGTGCTCGGCCGCGAGCCGGTTGACCATGTTGATCTCGGTACCGACGGCGAAGGTGCTGCCGGGCGCGGCGGCGTCGATCGCCTTGCGGATGTAGTCGGTGGAGCCGGACTCGTCGGCTGCGTCCACCACCTCCATGGGGCATTCGGGGTGCACGATCACCCGGACGCCCGGGAAATCGGCCCGTGCCTTCTCGATCTGGTTCACCGAGAACCGCTTGTGTACCGAGCAGAAACCGTGCCACAGGATGACTTTCGCGTCCTGCAGGGTGGCTTCCTGGTTGCCGCCGAGCGGCTTACGCGGGTTCCACAGGGGCATCTGCTCCAGCGGCACACCCATGGCTTTGGCCGTGTTCCGGCCGAGGTGCTGGTCGGGGAAGAACAGGACCCGCTGCCCGCGCTGGAAGGCCCACTCAAGGACTGCAGCCGCGTTCGAGGAGGTGCACACAATGCCGCCATTTTCACCGCAGAACCCCTTGAGCGCGGCCGAGGAGTTCATGTAGGTGACGGGGATGACCGGGACCCGGCCGTCGTCGTCGGGCTCGGTCCCGAACAGTTCCGCCAGGTCTTCCCAGCAGTCCGTCACGGAGTCGATATCGGCCATATCGGCCATCGAGCAGCCGGCAGCGAGATTGGGGAGGATCACCGCCTGGTCGGGCCGGGAGAGCATGTCGGCGGTCTCGGCCATGAAGTGGACACCGCAGAAGATGATTGCTTCCGCCGCTGTCTTCTCGGTGGCGGCGCGCGCCAGCTGGTAGGAGTCGCCCACGAAATCGGCGTACCTGACCACCTCGTCGCGCTGGTAGAAGTGGCCCAGAATGACCGCCCGGTCCCCCAGCGTCGCCTTGGCGGCCAGGATGCGCGCGTCCAGCTCCGCGTCGGAGGCGAGGCGGTACTCCTCGGGCAGTTCGCCCTGCCGCGGCGTCGTGGCAGGAGCACTGTCACCCATCGAGGCGCCGGGCCCATAGGTGGGTGCCACCTCCCGGTCAACCGTCCACGGGTCCTTGGCGAGGGCTGGCGAGCAGGTGGTAACGCGCCTGGTCAGTGCTTGTTCACGGGTCACAAGCTCAATGGCGGTGGCGACACTGGTCATGGGAGGCTCCTGGAAATCTGGTCAGTGGGGGCGGTGCTGGAGGAAGAGGTGCTGGAGGAAGTGGAGGCAGGAGTCGGGGTGGCGTGGGCGCCGAGGGTGCCTGCGGTTCCCGTGTACCGGTACAGCCGGGGCGGGCGGTGGCGGACGCCCTGCAGGTACTCGTCCGTGGGTGTGATGTCCGGGGTGGTGCGGAGTTGGCGGCGGAAGTTCGCCGGGTCCAGCTGCCGGTCAAGCACCGCCTCGTAGACCTCCCGGACCTGCGCCAGCGTGAACGTCTCGCCGAGGAAGTGGTAGGCGATCGACCCGTATTCCATCTTGCTGCGCAGCCGCCAGAGCGCGTAGTCAACGATCGAGTTGTGGTCGAACGCGAGGTCCTCAAGCTTGTCAGCCCGGAACCACCTGACGTTCTCGGACTCCTGCGTCAGCGCTGCCTCGTCCGGCTGGACCAGCGCCCAATAAACGATCGAGACGAGGCGCTGAGTGGCCGCCCGGTCAAGCCCGCCAAACGCGTACAGCTGTTCCAGGTAGTTGGGGACCAGCCCGGTGGTTTCCCTCAGATTGCGGGACGCCGCATCCTGAAGTGACTCGATCTGGGCGAGCGGGCCGCCCGGCAGCGCCCACTTACCCAGGTGTGGCTGCCTGATCCTACGGACGAGCGGCAGCCAGAGGGTGGGGCGTCCTGACGTCGCACTGGGGCGGAGGGCGAAAATCACCGTGGAAATGGCCAGTGCGGGCGGCTGCAGCTGCCGCTCGGAGACGTTCGCCGCCTCCGGATGGCTCACACCTCTGTACATTCGTTCCCTCGATTCCGCGCCTGGAGCGTGGCACAGTGTGCCAGCGAATGATGTCCAATCCGAGTTAATGTCAGATTGACTATAACTAATTCTAGCGGGAGGAGTCCGGTTCTCCAACCCGCCCTCGACTTGGGGGCGCAGGGCGGGAGTACACCCGCGGTGGCTAACCAGAGGTGTCGTGGTCCGCGGCAGCCCGCATCAGCGGCAGGGTGCGCCCCTCGAAGTGCGTGTTGAGCACGATGACCGTCGACGAGCGCACCACCGTCCGGGTGGCAATAATCGCATCGATCACGCGTTGGAGGTCAGGATTGGACCGCGCGGCCACCTTGGCGAGGAGGTCGCTCTCCCCCGACACGGTGTGCACTTCCTGAATTTCGGGGATCTTCGCGAGCGCCGATGAGACGGCGTCATGCCCGGAGTCCTGGTGGATGATCAGGGAGCAGTACGCCACCACCGGGTACCCCAGACTGCGTGGCTCGATCCGCGGGCCCCAGCCGGCAATCACGCCGTCGCGCTGCATCCGGTCGAGGCGCGCCTGAATGGTGGCCCGGGCTACGGACAGGCGCCGCGACGCCTCAAGTACGCTCATCCGCGGATCATCGGTGAACAGTTCGGCGATGCGGGAATCGAGCGGGTCGATGGCCATGTGTTACCTCTCGGACACGCCGGGCACCGGCCCATGTTGTGTCACAGCGAATTAGTGACTACTGTCACAGTCGTTGGTCTAGCGACCAAGCGGCAGGGGTGGGTTCGACGGCGCACGCGCTCCTGTCGCTTTTTTTATGTCGATCAATATCCAGTCTAACGAACACTTTGTGTAGTTGTGAGCTGAAAATTCCACCAATTATCTACACAGTGCGCAGGCTCGCCTGCACAGATTGCAGTACCGGCCCCGAGGACGTACCGTCACTGCAGCAGAGTGATCCCCATCATAAGGACGGCAATGAATCCCACGCCCACCCCTCCCGAGGAGGAACTGACGAAGCTCTACCAGTTACTGGTCCGAGTACGTCAGCTGGACATTGCGGCCGTCCGCTGGCAGCGGCAGGGAATCATTCCCGGTTACGCTCCGCTGCTTGGCCAGGAGGCTGCCCAGGTGGGCAGCGGCTACGCCGTCGACACCACCCGTGACTTTGTCTTCCCCACCTATCGGGAGATGGGCGTCGCCCGGGCAATGAACGTCGACATGGTTCACTACATGGCCACCCACAAGGCAACCTGGCACGGCGGCCTCTACGACCCCGCCGCCACTCGCCTGGCCCCGATCCAGGCCGTCGTCGCCGGCTCGGTGCTGCATGCGGTCGGCTGGGCCCACGGACAGACCCTGGCCCAGCATGAGCAGGCTGCCGGCGACGGGAGCGGCGTCGCCCTCACCTACTTCGGCGACGGCGCCAGCTCCCAGGGTGACGTCCATGAGGCGATGAACTTCGCGGCAGTGATGAAGGCACCGGTGGTCTTCTTCGTGCAGAACAATGGCTGGGCGATCTCCGTCCCCACCGCCGCGCAGGTTGCCGGGGGCACTGTTGCCGCCCGCGCCGCGGGTTACGGGATGCCGTCGCTCACCGTGGACGGGAACGACGTCGTCAGCGTCCTCGCTGCCACCCGGCAAGCCATCGCGCATTGCCGCGCAGGCAACGGGCCCATGCTGATCGAAGCCAACACGTATCGCCTCGGACCTCATTCCACCAGCGACGATCCAGGCCGATACCGATCCCTCAAAGATGAGCAGACGGCGCGCAGTCTCGATCCCGTGCAGCGATGCGCGGACCTGCTGCGCACCGCCTACGGTGCCGGTACCGACTACTTCGACTCGGTCTTCGCCGATGCCGAGGCGGAGACCGAGCGCGTCCGCGAAGGCGTGGAATCCCTGGCACCGCGGCCCGGCGCCGACATGTTCAAGTACGTCTTCCAAGAGACCACCCCAGCGCTCCAGCAGCAGGAAACCACCTGGCGAGAGGAATCAGAGCATGTCTGAGCAGACGGCAGAAATCACGGCGCCGGATCTGGATGAGGCTGGACCCCACCTGGAACACCTCTCCATGCAGCAGGCCCTGAACCGGGCGCTGGCCGAATCGCTTGAAGAGAACGCCAAAACCCTCATCTTCGGGGAGGACGTTGGTCAGCTGGGCGGCGTCTTCCGGATCACCGACGGACTGCAGCAGCGATTCGGCGCGGACCGGGTGTTCGACACGCCCCTGGCCGAGTCGGGCATCCTGGGCATGTCCGTAGGACTGGCAATGGCGGGATTCCACCCCATCCCCGAGGTGCAGTTCGATGGATTCGCCTACCCTGCCGTCAACCAGATTGTCTGCCAGATCGGCCGGATGAACTACCGCAGCCGCGGCACCCTCCCAATGCCCATCACCTTGCGCGTTCCCAGCTTTGGCGGAATCCGCGCTCCCGAACACCACGGGGAAAGCCTAGAGAGCCTTTTCGCGCACGTTCCCGGGTTGAAGGTTCTTTCACCGGCAGATCCGCACCAGGCCTACCACCTGCTCAAGCACGCTGCCCGGAGGCCCGACCCGGTGATCTTCATGGAACCGAAAGCACGGTACTGGCAGAAGGATCCGGTTGACACGGCAGACGGCGGCACGCTCGAGGGTGCGCGGGTGGCCCGTCCCGGGCGGCACGTTACGCTCATCGCGTGGGGCGCCATGGTGGCTCGCTGCCTGCAGGTCGCCGAACTCGCCGCCGAGGACGGGATTGACGTTGAGGTGCTCGACCTGCGCTGGCTGAAGCCCATCGACACTGCGGGGCTGGCCGCCTCGGTGGCCAAAACCAAGCGAGCCGTCGTCGTGCATGAAGCGCCCCGCACCAGTGGATTGGGCGCCGAAATTGCTGCGCTGGTCACCGAGCAGTGCTTCAATGTTCTCAAGGCACCGGTGGAACGGGTGACAGGATTCGATGTTCCGTACCCCTCCGGCGATCTGGAAGACGAGTACGTACCGAACATCGACCGGATCCTGTTCGGTATTCAACGAGTATTGGAGCACCGCCGTGGCTGAACTGTCCTTCCCGTTACCCGACCTGGGTGAAGGCCTCATCGAGGCAACGGTGCTGGAATGGCTGGTGGCCGTCGGCGACACCGTCGAGCGCAACCAGCCCCTGGTGGAGGTGGAGACCACCAAGTCCGCGGTGGAGCTCCCCTCACCGCAGGCCGGCGTCGTGGTGCGGGTTCACGGTGAGCCGGGCCAGGTGGTGAAGGTCGGCGACCCCCTCATCGTGTTTGAGGTGCCCGACAACACGGCAGGCATCGTCGGAACGGTTCCGCAGGAGCACGCACCCAAACGGCGGGTGCGCCTGAGCCCCATTGCCGACGACGACTAGACGCATCTAACCCGAGGGAGATTGACATGGGACGGCACCGGGACCACTTGGTAGAGGGCATCGACCCGCATTTGTTCGTCGAGGAACACAGCCCGGCGCAGGAGTCCGATACCCGGCCGGTGCTGCTGCTGCACGGGTTCGCCTCCTCAACGAAACTGAACTGGCAGGACACGGGCTGGATTCGGGCACTGACCGACGCCGGACGCCGGGTGATTACCGTCGACCTCCCCGGTCACGGCAACAGCGCCTCCCCCGAAGAGCGCGACGCCTACGCACCGAGCCGCATCCGGGCCGATCTTCTGCAACTCCTGCAGGACTCGCACGTCATCCCGCTAGATGACGCCACGCCGGGCAGCGGGGTGGACATCATCGGCTACTCTCTCGGCTCACGGCTGGCCTGGGAATTCGGTGCCACCCAGCCCGAGCTGGTGCACCGCATGGTGCTGGGTGGTCCCGGTTCGGCCGATCCGCTGGCCGACTTTGACCTCACCGCCGCGCAGCAGCACCTGACCGACGGCACCCCGGTCGAGGACGCCTCAACAGCCGACCTGCTCCGGATGGCACGGATGGTACCGTCCCACGATGTGTTCGCGTTGCTGACCATGGTGGAGGCCATCAAGGGTGAGCCCTTCACTGCCGCGGAGGCCGTGCCGCGCATGCCGCTGCTGCTGGTCGCTGGCGAAAACGACGACAGGGCGGCCACCATGCCGGACCTCGCTGCCCTCAGCAATCAGGCGGAGACGGTGTGGCTCCCGGGACGCACCCACACCAACGCCATCACCTCCCGCGCCTTCAAGAAGGCCGCAATCGATTTCCTCAACGCGTAGGCCCTGCCGGGGAGGCGACCCGTTCAAGAAAAGCAACGGGAGAACCGGGTTCCGGGGGCGTGCGTGTGGCGTGGCACTTTACACCCCGCGCGTACGATAGCGTGGCATAGTCAGCGGGCTTAGCTTTGTAGGTGCTGATTCCCGCCGACCATTCGTTATCTAAGGAACCCGTGAACCAACTGTTAGGGCAGCGGTACACGACCGCTGAGTTGCTCGGGACGGGCGGTGCCTCCTCGGTGTACCGGGCGACCGATGAGAACCTGGGGCGAGATGTAGCCGTCAAGGTGTTCAATCCCAGCACCTCGGATGACGATGACTACCGTCGCCAGCACACCGAAACCCTCCTGCTGGTGACCCTGAATCACCCGGGCCTGGTCACCCTGCATGACGCGGGCCTGCACGAGGATGAATCAGGTCGCACCACCAGCTTCCTGGTGATGGAAATCGTGGACGGCAGGGACCTGCGGAAGCTGTTGAAGGCCGAACGCCTCGGACCGCTTGAGGTGGCGCAGCTGGGCGCGGACCTGGCTGATGCGCTGGCCTACATCCACTCGCAGGGGGTTATTCACCGCGACGTGAAACCCGCCAATATCCTGCTCTACCGGACTGGGGAGCAGGACACCCGGCTGTATTCCAAACTCACCGATTTCGGGATTGCCCGGATGATCAATGCCACCATGGCTACCGCCACGGGAGCCACCCTTGGCACCGCCAACTACCTCAGCCCGGAGCAGGCGCACGGGTCAGTCGTCGATACCGCCTCGGACATCTACTCCCTCGGCCTGGTCCTGCTGGAGAGCCTCACCGGCCAGAAGGCTTTTCCTGGCGCGGTGGTTGAAGCCGCGGTGGCCAGGCTGCTGCGCGACCCGGAGGTCCCCGACTCGCTGGGACCTGTATGGGGCACCCTGCTCACCGGCATGACTGCCCGCGACCCCCAGCAACGTCCAGATGCCCACGAGGTGGCCCTGGTGCTGCGGGACTACGCACTCGACACGGACGAGAGCCGTGCGCTCAGGCCCCTGCACGGCACCGGCACCGGCACCGGCACCGACGAGCCTGCTGACCCGCCGGAGCCGGTGACCGGCGGCGTGATGACCAATGGGATCATGACCGGTGGGGTCCTTACCGGCAATACCATCACCGGCAAGGTGCATATCCCCGCGCCGCCGCCCCACGCCCCACGCCTGGGCTAGTTCTCTTCGTCGGCGGGTTCCTCAGGCTCAAAACTCGACGGCTCCTTGGTGACTCCCGCGCCTACCCCATCCTCAGACTCCGGGATAGTACCGTCGGGGCCTTTCGACTTCTCGTCGGCGTTCGTGTCCTCGTGGTCAGGCTGCTCAGTCATGGTGCTCCTTCTGGTTGCTATTCGGCTCGTTCTGCCATCCTAACGACCCCATAGCGGAGCCAGACCATCGAGTTTCCGAAGGTCCGGGTGTCGCGCAGCACCAGGGGGACGCGGGCCTTCGGATAGAACGCAGTTCCCCCGCCCACGATCACCGGCGCCACGATCACCTGGATCTCGTCGACCAGGCCAGCGGTGAACGCATGGGCGGCCAGGGTGGGCCCCGCAATGTTGACATCGGCGGTGGCACCATCAAGCAGCTGCCTGATCTCCTCGGCGTCGAAAGCCCGGCGCAGACCAGTGTGCCTGGTCGACACATCGGCAAGGGTGGTGGAGTAGACGATCTTCTCGGCCGCCTGCCAGATGCCTGCGAAACGCGCCGACTGCGGCGACTGGGCGGCGTAGCTGTCCTCGGTTTCCCAACCCGTCATCATCTCGTACATGGTGCGCCCATAGAGATAGGTGCCGACCTTCAGCTCCTGGTCGTTAATGAAGTCAAGCACCTCCTCGTCGGGCACAGCCCAATCGAAGGTGCCCGCCTCGTCGGCGATATAGCCGTCAAGCGAGCTCATGATGGAGTAGATCAGTCGGCCCATGGGGTCATCTTCCGCTCCGCGCCGTCCCGTGTCCAGCATCGGGCCGGTTGGGCTGTGCCGGTCGTGGCTCCACGCTCGCAAGCCGAATATGGGAAGCTGATTCAATGATGAAGTCGGACCGGGTTCACCCGTGGATACGGCGGGTCGCCATCGAAGTCGGCGGGTGGACCCTGGTGGTACTCGGCATCGCGGGGCTGGTGTTACCCGGCCCCGGCCTCCTCTTGCTGGCGTCGGGGTTGGCAGTCCTGTCGTTTCGTTACGCCTGGGCAGGAAGGCTGCTGCGCCCGGTCATGGCACGCGCCATGCAGGCGGCCGAGTTGGGTATGCTGACCTGGCCCCGCATCCTCTGCAGCGTGCTGGGCGCCTTTGGTCTGATGACCATGGGAGTCATCTGGGGAATCCAGCCGCCGATTCCTGGCTGGTGGCCGCTGGAAGAGCGGTGGTGGCTTCCTGGCGGTTGGGTCACCGGCGGGACCCTCATCGGCTCGGGAATCATTGCGCTTGTTCTGATCGTCTATAGCTACCGGCGGTTCAGGCCCTCCCGCGTCGAGCAATAGTCCGTCCGGTGCCGCCCCAGGGCCCGCGAGGGGAGCTACTTCAGGAACTTGGAGGTTCTGCGGTCGGCGAGGGGCTTTCCGCCGGTCTGACAGGTGGGGCAATACTGCAGTGAGGAATCCGCGAAGGAGACCTCACGCACCGTGTCCCCGCAGACCGGACAGGGCTCCCCGGTGCGGGCATGGACCCGGAGCGCCTCCCGTTTGGTGTCCTTGAGCTCCTTGGCGGGCTTGCCCGACGCCGCCGTGATGGCCGTCTGCAGCATCTGGCGCATGGTGGCGTGCAGGATGGCGACGGCGTCGTCGTCCAGCCTGTTCGCGTGGACAAAAGGTGAAAGCCGGGCGGCGTGGAGAATCTCGTCGCTATACGCGTTCCCGATTCCGGCGACCTTCGACTGATCACGCAGGAGTCCCTTGATCTGGCCGGTATGGGACTTCAGTAACCCCGCGAAGGAGTCCAGGTCCATCTCCAGGGCGTCCGGCCCCAGACGGGCGATCCCGGGAACCTCGTCGGGCTCCTCCACCAGATAGGCTGCCAGCGACTTCCGGGTGCCCGCCTCGGTGAGGTCGAAACCGGGCTGGTCGCCCGTCCCGGCGTCTTTCCCACCGTGGGCGAACCGGACCCGCAAGGCGATTGGCCCCTTCCCGGGTTTCAGCCGCACCGTGCCGAGACTATCGGACCACCTGAGCCACCCGGCGCGTGCCAGATGCATCACGAGGTACTTCCCGCCGATCTGAAGCACCAGGAACTTCCCGCGCCGCTGGACTGACTGCACCGACGTGCCGGTGAGCGCCTGCACCGGCACCTGCGCCGTCTTCAGCACCGAGAAGGACGCCACTTCAACGTCGACGACGACGGCGGGCGGTCCGTCGTCGGGAATCAACTTCCGACGCAGGAAATCAACGAGCCCCTGCACCTCAGGCATCTCTGGCATGGACCTAGGTTAACACTGCCCGGTAACCGAAGAGGCCGGAAACGGCGGGAATCTTCCCGCCGTCTCCGGCCTCCCGAGGGATGGCTGGTCCTGCTAGTGGTGTGACACTCCCAGGGGCGCGCCCTTGGTCTCCTTGACTAGGCTGACGCCGATGAAGGAGATCACGCAGAGCACCATGATGTAGATCGCGACAGAGCCGGACCACTCGTACGCCTCAAGCAGGGCCTGCGCCACTGTCGCGGCGAAAGCACCGCCGAGGATCGCGCCGAGAGCGTACCCGATGGAGATGCCCGAGTACCGTACCTGGGCGGGGAACATCTCGGCGTACATGGCGGACATCGGCCCGTAGGACAGCCCCAGCCCGATGGTCAGGACGAACAGTGCAATGCCGTAGAGCACAATGTCACCGGTGTCGATCAGCAGGAACATGGGGATCATCCAGACAAAGACCCAGGCGTAGCCAATCTGGAAGGTCCGCACCCTGCCGATCTTGTCGGAGAGCCAGCCACCCACCATGGTGAAGATGAGCCAGCCGAATGAGGCGAGCACCGTCGCGAGCAGCACGTCCGTGATGGGAAGGCCCAGTCGCCCGGTCGCGTAGGAGATGAAGAAGGCGATCAGGAGGTAGCCGGCCGCGTTGTTGCCGATGAAGATAGCGGCGGACAGAAGCACGTTCCTGGTGTGGTTCTTGAACAGTTCGCGCAGTGGCGCCTTGCTCTCTGCCTTGCGCTGGGCCATTTCCTTGAACACGGGGCTCTCTGCGACGGAGCGTCGGATCAGGTAGCCCACCACGATGAGGACCACCGAGAGGAGGAAGGGAATCCGCCAGCCCCAGGCCAGGAACTCGTCTTCGGAGAGGACCGTGCGCAGTAGCAGGAGGAGGCTGGTCGCCAGGATCATGCCGATCGGGACACCGATCTGCGGGTAGGCACCGAAGAGACCGCGCCTGTGCACTGGCGCGTGCTCCACGGCCATCAGTGCGGCACCACCCCACTCGCCGCCCGCCGAGAAGCCCTGGATGATGCGGAAGAGGATGAGCAGGATGGGGGCCCAGATGCCGATCTGAGCGTAGGTCGGCAGCAGGCCGATCAGCGCGGTGGCGCCGCCCATCAGGAGCAGGGTCATCACCAGGACCGCCTTGCGGCCGATCCGGTCGCCCAGGTGGCCGGCGACGATAGCGCCCAGCGGTCGGAACAGGAAGCTGATACCGATCAGGGCGAAGGAGAGAATCTGGGCCAGGCCCGCGTTGGATTCCGCGAGGGGGGTCAGGAAGAGCCCTGCCAGGACTGTTGCGGTCAGCTGGGCGAAAATAAAGAAGTCGTACCACTCGATGGTGGTACCGACCAGGGTCCCCGCGAGAACCTTGCGTTCCTCGCGGGTCACGCGCTGGTTGGACTGGCCAACACTGGTTGAAGAAGACGTCATTGTGTACTCCAGGGTGGGACGGGCTATTTACTGACAGAACGTTCGGTAATTGTGACGCTGATCATACTACCCTTTGTCACTTTAACCAGCGCACCCAACAGGAACCGTCGTTACATGTCAGAATCCCCGTCGGGTAACGCAGCCCGGCGGAGTCAGTCGGAACGGTTCAGGAACTCGCGGACCCGTGCCTGAACCGGCGCCGTGTTGTAGCTTTTGACCAGCGCTCCAGCCATCCGTACCGGGTCGCCAAAAAAGAAATACTCGTACAGGGCCTGGCGCCCGGAGAACCCGGAGATCGAGGCGTCGTGCGCCAGCTTGAACAGCCGCACCCGCTCCGGCCCGGTGAGGGTCTTCGCCTGCAGATACAGCTCGATGTCCGGTAACGCCGCGCTCGCCAGGTCGGCTTCCCCCGGCAGGGCCATCAGGCCACTGGCGGCGAACTTCCTGATGATCTCGGGGAATCGCTGCGCCACCTTCGGATACCAGTTCCGTGCGGCGTTCAGGGTGGTCCATCTCGGCAGCATGACGCCGTCGTCGTTCGGTTGCGCATCCACTTCCGACGCCCGCATCAGGGCCTTGCCGATCTCGACCGTCTGGATCAACTCGGCCAGATCCTCCTGAATGTGCTGGAAGCCATCAATGCCGATCGATTCCGACAGTTCGGATGCCAGACCCAGGAAGAACTCGCTCTTGGCGATGGTCCGGCTGACCACCTGGTGGGTCATCAGCGCTCCGGCGCCTGTGTCGGAGTAGAAACTGTTGCACAGGTCCGGGTGGCCCAGCATGAAGATTCGCTCATTGGGCACAAACACGTTGTCGAAGACGACGACGGCGTCCATCTCCTCAAAGCGGGACGCCAGGGGCTCGTCGTGAGTCGATCCCCCGTTGTACAGCGGGGTGCGGCAGAGGTACCTCACCCCCTCGGTGTCGCTCGGCAGCGCAAACGCGTAGGAGTACGGAGCGTCCTCGGGGGTTCCCCGCAGCAGGGTGGAGGGGAACACCAGCAGTTCGTCGGCGATCGGGGCGATGGTGGCGAGCATCCGTGCCCCATTGATAATGATTCCGTCGTCGCGCTCCTCAGTGATCCGGGCGGAGAGCTGGCCACCCAGCTGTTCCGACCCGGCTACTGAGCGGTTGACCTGCGGCGGGATCAGGGTGTGGGTGGTGAGGAGATCATTCTCCCGGCAGTGCTCGTAAAACCTGCGGATATTCTCGCCGAACATCGGATCCGCCTGCGCGAACCACTTTTCCGCGGTGCTCAGCGCCGTCAGGCAGCCGTTCATGTAGTCGCCCGTCCGGCCCAGGAACCCGTGCGAGTACTCGGCCCAGCAGGAGGTTGCGGCGCGTCGCCTTTCCAGATCGCCAACACTCCGGGGCACCAGGAAGGAGGCGTTCACCAGGTCGCCGCTCGTGGGCGAGACGTAGGTGAGCCGGTCCGTGTAATCGGGATCGTGTTGCAGGTCGTAGAGCCGGGCGTAGGTGCGTGCGACGTTCCGAAACGCCGGGTGCTCGGCGACGTTCTCGCTGACCGTTTCGCCGTTGATGACCACGTGCGGCCGCATGGAGTTCAGTTTGTCCAGGTACTGCGTGCCGGATCGGATTCCCATTGTGCTCCACTCGCGTGAGGTGGCTGTCGTTTGTACTGCCTGGTGTGCAACCCGCTAGAACAGGTCTTCCATTCCCAACTGGTTCTCCGGAATGGTGGTGAAGGTACTGTTGGCGTACGCAAGGGCGTCTCCCTTGCGGTAGTTGAAGTCCTGCACTTCACCCAGATACAGGGTGTGATCACCGCCGTCGTACGCCGCCCACGGCGTGCATTCAAAGAAGGCCAGGACATTGGCCAGACGAGGTGCCGTGGAGCCTTCGAGCCAGGTCGGCTCGTTGGTGGGCCGGCCCGCGAAATGCATGGCCAGCGAACGCTGCTCGGCACCAAGAATGTTGACGGCGAAGGGGCACCCGGCCAGTTCATCGTGTGCCTTGGTGCTGCGCGCAATACTCACCAGAACCAGCGGCGGTTCCATGGACACCGAGGTGAAGGAGTTGACGGTAATCCCGTGGCGCTTGGTGGCGCCATCGAACGTCACAATGCCCACCCCGGTGGCGAACCGGCCAAGGCTCCCCCTGAAGTGGTGCGCGCGGGGGGCGTTCAGCGAGCGGCGGCGGGCGGCAAAACCATCGCCCGCCGCATCCCGGTTCTGCGGTGACGCAATCATTGCGGGACTCCTTCGATGGGTTCCTGTTGGCTCCTTTCCAGCCTAGCTGTTCTATAGTTGAACATTTCATTCAGATAATGAAATAGTGACCAGAAGTGACCGAGATGACAGTCGACCAGCCAGGAGGAACAGCCGTGGTAAGTGCCCAGAGCGGTACTGCGATCGCGCCATCAGCCCACTCGCAGACCCTCTCCCGTGGTATCCGCGCCCTGGAGATCCTGGCCGAGGCCAGCTCGCCACTGTCGATAGCCGAGCTGGCAGTGCGTCTCGACGTCCACCGCTCCATCGCCTACCGAATCCTGCGGACGCTGGAGGATCATTCGTTGGTAGTCCGTGATGCGGCGGGCGGGGTGCAGGCCGGACCGGGCCTGGCCGCGCTGGCCCGGGGTGTTGCGAGTGATCTGCAGTCCGCTGCCCTCCCCGAACTGACCCAGCTGGCCAACACGCTGGGCATGACCGCCTTCGTGGTCGTTCTGGACCAGCAGGATTGTGTGACGCTGGTGGCGGTGGAGCCCCGCCACACAGGGGCCACCGTGGCCCAGCGGCCCGGCACCCGCCACCCGGTAAGCGCCGGGGCGCCGGGAATCGCCATCCAGTCGGCCCTCACCGAACAGGCGTGGGAGCGCCGTGCCCCCGGGCAGCCGTACCGGGCCGATGCCTGCACCGCTCAGCGCACCGGCTATGCGGTGAGCCATGATGAGGTGATTGACGGGGTCTCGTCGGTGGCAGTGCCGGTGCGGATTCCAGGCCAGCTGCCGGCCGCGGTGGCGCTGGTCTACATCCGCTCGCTGCACACCCCCTCCGAACTCGGCGCCCAGCTGATCGACTGCGCGCGGACCATCGAGGACCAGCTGCGCTGACCTCCCTTGGAGCTACTCCTCTGGCTGCTGCCGGGGAACCGCGAGGGAGACGATGCCCAGGAGGAGCAAGGCACCGGCAGCGGCAACGGGAACGATGAAGGCCGCGCTGAATCCCTCAGCTTCCGCGACGGTCCCGGCTACCGAAGCTCCGATCGCGGTGCCCGCGACAATCCCACTGGCCAGCAGGGTCATGACGGTGCCCATGAGTTCCTTCGGGGCCACCAGGGAACCGATGCTGAAGATGGTGACCATAGTGGGTCCCACCGGGATGCCGAGCACGAACAGAACCAACAGCATCAGGGGGACCTCCTGCGGAATAAAGAGGAACAGGGTCAGCAGGCTCATTCCACCCGCTGAGAGAATCCAGCGCCACGACGCCGAGAACCGTGCCGGCCAGTACGCCACCGACAGGGCGGCTGCCGCCGAGCTCAGACCCATCACCGCGTACAGCAGGCCGGCCGAGGTCGCCGCACCGAACTCTCCCGCGAACGCGATGAGCGCAGTCTGTGTCGATCCGAAGAAGGTCCCCATCGCGACCATCCCGAACACGGGCAGGGGAACCAGGAACCAGAACCGTCGGCTGCCGGGGGCGCCCCGCCGGGGCGGCGCCTCCCCCGCGGCGGCGCGTCGGGGCCGGCGGTTGAGCGGCACGACCGCCTGGACCGTGCTGTGAACGGCAAAGGCGCTCACCATCACGACGGTGAGCACGGCGGCGAGGGCCAACGGCAGCCAGGGGGTGATCAGGCTCGCCAGAAGTCCCACCAGTGCTGGTCCAAGGACGAAGGTCAGCTCATCCGCGGTGCTTTCATAGGACAGCGCCGTGTCCAGGTCACCGGGTTGGGTGCGTCGGGTCAGCGCGATCCAGCGCACCCGCGCCAAGGGCCCGATCTGGGGGGAGGTCAGACCCATGCCGAATGCCGCGGCGAGGATCATTGCCGTTGATGGTCCGGAGAAGTCCGGAACGAGATAGCTCGCAGCGATCACCCAGATGATGGCTGCGGTGTTCAGTGCTGCCGAGATGAGCAGCACGGGCCGCTGGCCGGTACGGTCCGCGAGGTACCCGAGGATCGGTGCGCCCAACGCCGAGCCCACACCAACCGCTCCGGCGGCGAACCCGCCGGTCGCCACGGATCCGCTCGCCGCGGTGACCAGGGTGAGGGCTCCGACGGTCAGCATGGCCAGCGGGAGCCGGGCGAAGAAACCTATGGTGAGGAAGGATGGTCCGGCCAGTGCGGGGAGACGGCCAAAGCGTCCCAGCCGGCTGCCGGCTACAAGGGGTGGTGTCATGATCGAGTCTTTCCGGATACAGCTGAGTGCGCATCGTCCCCCCTCCCGATGCGCCCAACCCGGTGAACAAGCCTAATTTACACTGTCTGCAGCACGACCGAGGGATCCGCCTGGGCCGGGACCTGATCGACAATATGCAGGGTGGAGCCGTCGCGTTCCTTCACCACCTGCAACTGGGCGCCGATTCGCTGCTTCAGCTCCGCAACATGGCTGACCAGTCCCACCATCCGGCCCCCGTCCCGGAGCCCCTCCAGCGCGTCCATGACCTGCTCCAGCGACTGCTCGTCCAGACTGCCGAACCCTTCGTCGACAAAGAGGGTCTCAATCTCGATGCCGCCCGACTCGGCCTGGACGACGTCGGCCAGGCCGAGGGCCAGCGCCAGTGCGGCCATGAAGGACTCACCGCCCGACAGGGTCGCGGTGTCCCGCCGGTTCCCGGTCCATCCATCGATCACGTTCAGGCCCAGGCCGGACTTCCTGTTTCCGGAGAGTGCATCACTGTGCACCAGGGCGTAGCGCCCGTCGGACATCGCCAGCAGTCGCTCGGTGGCGGCATCGGCCACCTGCTCGAGGCGGGCGGCCAGCACGTAGGTGCCCAGGGACATCTTGAACGAGTTCTCTCCGCCCCCGGCCGCGGTGTCGGCGAGCGACTTGATCAGGTCACGCTCCTGCAGCAGGGGCAGCACCACCTGCTCCTGACGCGTCAGTTCGGTCGCGTACCGGTCAAGCTGCAGCACTGACTCCTGGACCATCCGGAGCCTGAGCAGGCTCGCAGTTGCCCGCTCAGCGGCTTCTGCCTCGGACGCGGCGGCGTCGTCGACCTGCACACTGGTGACGATCGGCAGGCCCGCCGCTTCGTCCCTGAGTGCCCCGGCAATGTCGGGGAGAGCCCGGTCGGCCTCCAGCCGGTCTCCCGCCCGGTGGTGGGTGGCAAGGAAAAGTTCCGCATGGTCGAGTTCCACCGGCGACAACAGTGCAGAACGCACCTCGTCGGGGTGATCGAAGGCTGAACCCACGAGCGCCTCGGATAAGGTGGCGAATGCCAGTTCCCGGCTGGAACCGGCCCGCGCCAGATCCTGGAGAGCGTCCCGGCAGTCGGCCATCGTCTCGTGGGCTGCCGCCAGGTCACCGGTCCGTTCGGCGAGGGTTTCGTACCCGCCGCGCAGCGTAGCCAGCCGCTCCTGCATCTCATCCATTTGCTCCTGCAGTCCCGTGATGGAGGCCCGGGTCTCGGCCTGGGCCGTGGCCAACCCGTTGTGCTGGGCGGTCAGGGTCTCTTCCCGGCCGGCCAGCGCTGTCAGCCGCTCGGTCGCCCGCTCCAGCGCCTTACCGGCCGCGACGGCCTCCGCCAGGAGCGCGGTATCTGCCTCAAGGGCTTCCCGGACGGCACCGACCTCGCGGTCCCCGCCCTGGGCCTGCAGCCGTGCAGCGTCGAGGACGGCGTCGTCGCGCACCCGCCGTAGACGCTCCACGACCTGTTCCGCGGCAAGCTGGTCCTGCCGTGCCGCCTGCTCCTGCTCGTGGGTAACCAGGCTCGCCCCGTCCGCCGACGCGGGGTGTGGATGGGACCGACTGCCGCAGACGGGGCAGTCGCTGTCCTCGGTGAGGCCAGCCGCCAGTTCTGCTGCCGCCTGCTCCAGGCGTTGCCGGAGGGTCTCCAGCCAGATGCTCTTGAGCTCCAGGAAGCGCCGTTCGGCAGCTGAGTATCTGTCTTCTTCGCTGGTCATCCTCGTCCGCGCGGTGTCCAGCGCAGCGATGGTCGCCAGGAGCCGTTTTCCTTCCGCCACCCGCTCGTCGAGCGCCGATGTCCCGTTGACCGTTCGTTCCAGCTCGACCCGCTCCCCGCCGACCAATGCTGTCTCGGCACGAACCTCGGCCAGTGCTTCCGCACACTCCCGCAGGGCAGCATCAATCCGCTGCAGCTCGGTCGCCGACTCCGTGAGACGTTCCTCCAGGCTCTGCAGCCGCTGTTCCTCCGGCAGTGCGGCGCGGAGGACGCCGAGTTCCGACGTCGCTGCGGTGCACGCTGCGTCCAGCATCGCGATGGTGTCTGCCGTCCCGGGGAGGGCCTTCTCCTGACCGGTGCTCTCGAGGTCCGGGAGGAGGGAGGTGGCAACTGGCGAACCGGCCACCATTCGCGTTGCTGACTGCGCCCGCTCGGTTGTCTGCCGCAGTGCATCCTCCGCCAGATCCAGGGCACGCAGTCCGCTCTCCAGGATGCGTGCCTTCCGGTCCCGGTCGACCGCCGTCTGGAAGTCCGCCGCTTCTTCCCGCTGTGCCGCATGCGCCTCTTCAACGGCACGGAAGGCTGCCAGGGCTTGCCGACGGGTGTAGGCAGCCAGGGTGTCCTGCTGCTGCTGCGTGAGCAGGCTTCGATTCCGTGAGTCCGCGTCCGAGGTCCGCCGGGCGCTCTCCAGCACGGTTGCGAGCCGTGCGCGAAGATCGGTCAGGGTGAGGGGAGCCCCGGCATCACCCGTCGCGTCCGGTACCGCATCGTCGGCCGACTCATAGCGTTGCACCTCGTCCACCGCTCGACGGTGGATGTGGCTCAGCCCCGCTTCGGCCTCCGCCACCCGGCCCGCCATCGTCCGGGCGCGTTCGGTGAGGACCTGCTCCACCTTCTCGAACCGGTCCGTGGCGAAGAGTTTCTGTAGCAGGTCCCGCCTTGATTTGGCGTCAGAGCGCAGGAAGGCCGCGAACTCGCCCTGGGGCAACATGACCACGCGGGTGAACTGTTCGCGGTCCATGCCCAGCAGGGCCTGGATTTCACCGCCAGCCTCATCATTGCGGGCAGATTTCTGTACCCATTCGCCGTCAATTTTTTCCCTCAGCAGGGTCCGCGCGGGCTCGGACGTAGTGCCGGTGCCCCGCTTGGCAGGGCGATTCCACTGGGGGTTGCGAATCACTTCCAGCCGGCGGCCGCCCACGCTGAACTCGCAGGCCACCTCAGGGGCGAGGGACTCCGGTGCGTGGTCACTGCGGAGCCTCTTTGCGCCCTGGCGGGCACCCGTAACCGACCCATACAGGGCGTAGCAGATCGCATCGAGGACGCTCGACTTGCCCGCCCCTGTTGGGCCGTTCAGAAGGAACAGTCCGTGGGCGCCCAGGCGGTCGAAGTCGACCTCCTGGCGATGCGCAAAGGGGCCGAAGGCCTGCAGTTCAAGGCGGTGGATCCTCACCGTTCCACCTCTGCCGAGCGAACGGTTTCCAGGACAGCTGTCAGCACTGTGCGTTCGCTCTCGCTCGCTGGTCGGGACCGCACGTGGTCAAGGAAGCCGCAGCACACGTCCACATCATCGGTGGCCTGGGCGATCCGCTGACTGTACGTCTGGGCGGCGCGCTGACGATCCCCCGCAGGTTCGAAAACCAGGACGAGGGTCGAGGGGAAGCGGCTACGCAACCGCTCCATGGCCTGGGTGGGCCGGTCCGGATCCACGAGGGTGATGTGGCAGTAGGCAGTCTCGGCCCACTCATGGCGTGGATCCGACAGTAGCTCTTCCAGTTCACCGGTCAGGACGGCGAGCTCACGATAGCCGGGCCATTCGACGGCACGGACGTTACCCAGGCCCGCTGGGCCGATCTCCACCAGCCACGCGCCCTTCGACTGACGTGCTTCGGAGAAGGAGTACGGCAGGGGCGAACCGGAGTAGCGCACATTCGGGGAGAGCTGCTGCTGACCGTGCAGGTGGCCCAGTGCCGCATAGTCGAAGGTTTCAAGGAGATCCAGGGGGACGGCTCCCACCCCTCCCACGCTGAGATCGCGTTCGCTGTCCGAGGTGATGCCGCCGCTGGCAAAGGTGTGGGCCATCACCAGCGACCGGACGGTGCCCGCGGTCCGGCGATGCGCCAGGTCGGACCGGACCAGGTCCAGCGCCGCCCGGGTGACAGCAGTGTGGGTGGGGGCCTCGGCGCCGAGCGTTTCCGCTACCAACCGTGGTTCGAGGTACGGCAGGCCGTACACAGCGAGCTCGGCGCCGTCCTCATCCAGAGGGAACAAGACCGGCCGGGCGATATCCTCGAGCCGGGTGCGCAGGTGCACTCCCCCGCGTTCCAGGATGCGGCCGCCGAAGCCCAGCCGGGTGGCAGAGTCATGGTTTCCGCTGGAGACAACCACTTGCGCGCCGGCAGCGGTCAGGCGTTCCAGCGCCTCGTCAAAGAGTCCGACGACGTCCACGCCGGGCAGTGCACGGTCGTAGACGTCGCCGGCGATCAGTACCACGTCCACCTCAAACTCGCGGACGGACTTCTCGAGGTGATCGATGAAGAGCCGCTGCGCCTGTAGGGTGCCCACACCGTGGAACGACCGTCCCAGGTGCCAATCGGATGTGTGCAGTAGCCTCATACTTCCAAGCTACCGGCCCCCACTGACATTCCTGCGGAGCGCACCCGGCGGTGCGGACTTTGCCCGCTGGGCGACCTATTTTCCGTCGCGGCGTTCGTCTGATTCGTCGAAGAACGTCCGTGCGTCGTCGGTGCCGGCCGGGCGGTCCACCTGCCCCTCATCGGCGTTGTCGCCGGTGCGCGCATGGTCGGCGGGGTACCGGTCCGTGGCTGGCCGAGAAGTGGGCGTCGTGGACGTAGCTGGTGTGGCGGTGGCCTGGGTGGCGGTGTCCGCGGTGGCGGTGGCCGGCCCACTGGACGTCGCGCTGGGGTCGGGCGCGTCAGTGACCTGGACAGGCTTTGCACCCGTGGTGCGTCCACCGAACAACTCGGAGCTGCGGTAGATCAGTCCGGCGATTGCCGCGCCCAGAACGGGGGCCACCCAGAACAGCCAGAGCTGCTCGATGGCCCAGCTTTCGGAGAAGATTGCTGCGGCAGTGGAACGGGCCGGGTTCAGAGATCCGTTGCTGATCGGCAGCAGGAAGGTCAGCAGCGCCGCGTACACCAGGCCGATAGCAAAGGGGCCGCCAGCGTTGCGCAGCGAGCCGGTGGCGGTCCGGGACATCGCACCCAGGACCACCGCGACAAAGATGGCCGTCCCGACCACTTCGGCCAGGAAGGTGCTGCTCAGCGCGAACTGGGTGGGGGAATGTTCCGCGTAACCGTTGGCCGAGACGGCGAACAGCGCCTGGACACTCCCTGCGAACTGCTGGTTGGCGCTCAGGAGCAACCAGATGAAGACTGCAGCGATAACGCCGCCCACAACCTGCGCCACGATGTAGGGCAGCACCGAGATCCATGAGGTCTTGCCGGCGATGGCTGAGCCGAGCGTGACCGCCGGGTTGAAGTGACCACCAGAGACATAACCGAACGCAACAATCGCTCCGATCAGGGCCAGGCCGAACGCAAGGGTGGGCTGCACTCCCGTCTGGGTGTTCAGGATGGTGACCCCGAGTCCGGCCAGGACCAGGAGGAATGAGCCGGCGGCTTCGGCCAGTGACCGGGCCACCAGGGAGAAGTCGCTGATCGAGGACGAGCGGCCGGACGGTTCCGGGTTTGCGTGCTGTTCAGCGGTGGGCAGTGATGTCTGCGTCATGGTGGACGAAATCCTTTGAGCTGTTGGAAGAGCTGAAGTTGTGGCCGACGCTATGGTCGGGACCGTGCTGGCTGCCGGGACCGTCGTGTGGGGTCGGGCAAACCTGTCAAGCCTTCCACCTGTTGCTGAATGCCCGCTGAGAACGGGCGTCAAGGTGGTCGCGGCAGTAGAACACTACCCGACACTAGACTGTTGT
Organism: Arthrobacter sp. CAN_A212; assembly: GCF_015752345.1. NCBI lineage: Bacteria > Bacillati > Actinomycetota > Actinomycetes > Micrococcales > Micrococcaceae > Arthrobacter > Arthrobacter sp. CAN_A212. The sequence goes on along the minus strand of NZ_JADOUT010000002.1, from coordinate 229,735 downwards.
GGTGCTGACCAATCCCTCTTTCTCGGACCGTGTCCATGGCTGTCTGCTGGGCGGCGCGCTCGGCGATGCGCTCGGCTTCGCCGTCGAAAATCTCGATCTTGAGGCAATCAGGGCAGCCTACGGCCCGGCTGGGCTGACCTCCCCCACCCAGTTGCCGGAAGTCTTTCGGTTCTCGGACGACACCCAGCTGTCGCTCTACACGGTCGACGGCCTGGTGGATGCTATCCAGTGGGCCAACGACGGAGTTGCCGCCGACGAGACGGCATGCCTCTGGCTGGCCTACCTCCGGTGGCTCGCGACGCAGGGCGAGACACCGCCGTCGTCGGCTCCCGTAGCCCCACCCCGCTGGATCGATGCCCAGGAGGTGCTGCAGCACCGTCGACGACCCGGCACCGCCTGTCTGAGCGGCCTGCGCAGTGGGGAGATGGGAACCCAATCCCGGCCGGTGAACCCCGAGGCCAAAGGATCGGGTACGGTAATGCGCTCCGCGCCCTTCGGGCTGGTGCCGCACATTCCGGTTGAGGTGGCCGATCGGCTGGCCATGAACGCTGCGGCCCTCACCCATGGCCACCCGGCCGCCCTGCACGGAGCGGCAGTGATGGCGGTCCTGATCCATGGCATCGTCCGGGACGAAATGTCGCTGCGGGAGGCCGTTTCCGCGGCCGTCGCCCGGGCGCACAGCTCCAGTGTCCCCGAACTGGCTCAGCTCCTCGAGACGGCGGTTCAGCTGGCCGACGACGGCGGGTCGCCTGAACAGATGAGCGCAGCCCTCGGCGGCGGTTGGACAGCTGACGAGGCGGTGGCGATCGCCATCTACGCGGTCCTGGCCAGCGAGGCCGGCGCCGGGCCAGCTGGGTCTGCCACCGGTCCAGAGCAGCATTTCCGCACCGCGATCGCCCTGGCGATCAATCACGACGGCGACAGCGACACCACCGGGTCGCTGACCGGCAACATCCTGGGTGCGCTGTACGGTCGGGACGGTCTACCGGCGAGCTGGTCCGCAGTGCTGGAGGGTGCCGACGTCGTCGGCACCATGGCCAGCCTGCTGGTGGACACCACTTCGACCGGATGAGCGCGATCCAGCGATGCGCGCCTTCGGCTACCGGGTACCTCGTCGTCACAGCACCTAGTCTTGGGGAATGGATAACTGGAACCCCACCGACCTGTCTGATCTGAGCGGCCGCACGGTCGTTGTCACCGGCGGAAACGCCGGCCTCGGCTATTTTGCCTGCGAGCAGCTCGCCGCCGCCGGTGCGACCGTCGTGATGGCCTCGCGCAACGAGGAGAAAGCCAGGGCGGCGATTGCGGCGATCCGGCAGCAGGTCCCGGAGGCACGGGTCGAGTTCCAGGAACTCGATCTGGCCCGGCTGAAGTCCGTCCGACAGGCGGTGGACCTGCTGTCTGCGAGGGGGCCCATCGATGCGCTGCTGGCCAACGCCGGAGTGGTGGGGGCCGCTGGCCGCCAGCACACCGCCGAAGGGTTCGAGTTGCAGTTCGGGACCAACCATCTGGGCCATTTCGCGCTGACCGCAGGCCTGTTGCCCGCCCTCACCGCTGCACGCGGGCGGGTAGTTCATCTGGGCAGCATCAGCCACCGGTGGGTCCGGCTGGATACCGCCAATTTGATGCCCGCGCGGTACAACAACCCCCGGGCCTACGCGACGTCGAAACTTGCTGTCATGACCTTCGGTTTCGAACTCGCTGCCCGGCTGCGTCTGGTGGGGAGCCCGGTGCAGAGCATTGTCGCCCACCCGGGTCTGGCTCTGGACATGCTCACGCCCCTGCGTCCGGGCATTGGGCTGAACAACACCTCGCCCGCCCCGCAACGCCGCATCCTCGCGCCCGTTTCCCAGGGAAAGGACACCGGGGCGTGGCCCCTGGTGCGCGCGGTGGCCGATCCCGCCGTCGTCAATGGGTCCTACTGCGGACCACGCGGGTGGTTCCAGCTGCGGGGCAATCCGGCAGTGGTTCCGGCGCAACCCCACGCCCGCGAGCGCAACACGGCGTCACGGCTGATCGACGCCTCCCAGGAACTCACCGGCGTCCAGCTGAACCTGTAGGGCGCTGGCTACGGGCTGTCGACCGGCCAGCGGCCCTCCGTCATCTGCAGGAACTCCGCCTCCGAAAGTACCTCAATCCGCTGGCCCCGCTCGTGCAGGTCCAGCACCCGCCGCACCTTCCCGGTGACCCGGCCGTTCCGCAGATCGGACGCCACAAACCCGTCCCCCACTACCAGCACGGTGGTGCGCTGGGTGACCGTGCTCGCCGGCTGCGCCCCCAGCCATGCCGCCCGCTCCTTGGCTTGCGGGCGGGGCATGCCGAGCGTTCCCGTGAAGACCACCGTCTGGCCGTACAGCGGGTTGGCGGGGTCGGCTGCGCCGTTCGCCGGCGGGTTCAGCCCCTCGTCAGGCCATCCTGATGGCCCGGTACGGACGACGGCTGCCCCACGGGCCAGCGCGCCACGGGTCGCCTTCGAGACCTCATTGATGCCTGGCACATATGCGTCCTGGGTGGAGAACGGGAGCCGCTGGATCGAGGCCAACTCCTCGAGGCTGCCAGCGTTGTTCATCCGGGCGATGTCGATCATGATTCCGGCGCACGCCCGGGCGTCCTCCACTGCATCGTGGTGGTTGACCAGCGGGACGCCGGCGGCTTCAGCAACGAACGGTAGCGAGTAGGACGGCAGCGAATAGTTCCGCCGGGACAGCACCACTGTGCAGGAATAGTTGTAGGCGGGACCGGCAATCCCTGAGACTTCCTGACCCGACCTGATCACGCCCATATCGAACGCCGCGTTGTGGGCCACCAGCACGTCGTCGCCGATGAACGCACCGATTTCAGGGAAGAGGTCACCGAAGCGGGGCTGCGCAGACACCATCTCTTCGGAGATGCCGTGGATCCGGACGTTCCGCCAGTCGAAATGGTCGTGGCCTGCGGGAGGCCGCATCAGCCAGTGCGCCTCGTCAACAATCCTGCCGTCCCGGACCTTGCTCAGGCCCACGGCGCAGGGCGAACCACGGAACCCGTTTGCTGTCTCGAAGTCGATGGCCGTGAACTCAATTCCCACCCGGTCAACGCTACGGGGCGCAACCCTGAATTTTACCCAACGTTCACCCGCGCGCCGGGAGATACCTGCCACATTCCCCTACCCTGAGGTATGGGAAACACACGGTGGTACCTCTTTGACTACGGCATGGTGATCACCAATGCCCCCACTCCTGAGGACTGGTTGAACCTTGAGGATGCTGCGGGCGTCCCCCTCATGGATCCTGGCTCGCCCTACTGGCAGCACCGGCTGGAGTTCGACGCCGGCCGGCACACCTCTGTCGAATACTGGTCGCTGGTGACCGGCAGGGAGGTCCTCCCGTCCCGGACGGACCTGCTCGACACCCTGGACGCCAACCAATGGTCCCACTTCAATCTGGACACGCTCGATACGCTGGAGGAACTCAGCGGCCAGGGTGCCCGGTTGGCGCTGCTCTCGAACATGCCGGCCCCGATGGTGTCGCGGTTCGAACAGGCTGCCTGGACCGGCTACTTCCAGCGCAGGTATTTCAGTTCGGCCCTGTCGCTGGTGAAGCCGCAGCGCGAAATCTTTGAGCATGTCCTGCGGGATCTTGCGGTGGAGCCTGGGATGGTCACCTTCGTTGACGACAATCCAGCCAATGTTGCCGCGGCCCAGGGTTTGGGCATTGACGCCCGTCTTCACCAGCCAGGTATTGACCTGCAGCGGGAGCTGGTCGCCAACCCCCGACCTGCCGCCTAGGGTACCGCCCGCCTCAGGGTGAGGTAGGACCCTCCTGCCAGGGCGACGCCGGCGACGGCGAGCCATCCTGCGACGCTCAGCTGCGACTGGCTGCCCAGGAACTGCCCCACCTGTCCCCAAAGTTCGGCCCGGGCGATGTAGAAGACGAGGCCCACCAGGATAAGTGCGGCACCGATCCCCGTGATGAGAAGGCCCGTGGTCTGCCACCGCTTGTAGATGGTTGCGGACCAGAACCCGATCAGGAACAGCACCATCATCGCCGTGAAATAGAAGACCATCGTCGGCAGTCCGGATCCTTCGGCAATCCACTCGAGAGCGAAGAACCGGCCATTGAGTCCCCAGCCGTTCGTCGCTATCTCGATCAGGCCCAGCACGTAGTAGAGCGCCGTCGTCACGACCGCAATGATCGAGAACAGTCCGAGGGTTCCAAGGAAGAAGGCCTTGCGGCTGATACTCAGACCCTGCGAAAAGGGGAAGGTCATGGTCAGCGACTGGATTCCCAGGGCCAGGAAATACCACATGATCGCCTGTGACCCACCCGAGTACTTGGCTCCCTCGTAGGGGATGAAGGACCAGATGGCCCAGCTCAACGCGAACGAGGCAACGAGGATCACCGCGGGAATGCCGATGAAGGTCCACCGGTTGATCAGCTGCATCCGCATGACGTTGACGATGCGGTTCATTGTGACACCTCCAGTGAATGGTTGTTCACGGCGTCCAGGTCCCCGGTGGTTGCCGCGAGGGTTCGACGGATCACCAGTTGCTGCAGCGAGACCGGAGCCAGCTCCAGGCCCAGCTCGACGGCCTCACGCTTTTCCGCTGGTGTCAGGACGCCGAGGGCAGTAACCGAGGCGAGCGAGGCAAAGTTGTCGGTGTGCAGGATCTCCCGGCCCGCGAGGAAGGACCTCACCACGGTGGCCGATCCGACCACGGTGAAGGCTGATCCCCTGATGCTCCCGGCATCGTCGTTCATGATGATCCGACCCTTGTCGATCAGGATCACGTGCTCCAGGAGATTCGCCACCTCATCGATCAGGTGCGATGAAAGCACTATTGTGCGGGGGTGCAACGCATAGTCCTCGACCAGCCGATCGTAGAACAGCTGACGGGCGACGGCGTCCAGGCCAAGATAGGGCTCGTCAAAAAAGGTGAGCTCAGCCCGTGAGGCCAATCCGATGATCACACCCACCGCGGATAACTGACCCCGGGAGAGTTTCTTGATCGAGCGTTTGAGCGGCAATTGGAAGTCATCCACCAGCCGGTCCGCGAGAGTCTGGTCCCAGTTCCTGAAAAACAGGGCCGCAGAACGGAAGGCGTGCTTCGGGGTGAAGGCGTCTGGATACTTCTGCGATTCCCGGATGAAGCAGATCCGGCTCAGGACACGTTCGTTTTCGTAGGGGCTTTCGCCGAACACCTCAACACTTCCCGAGGTCTGGAAACCCTGCGCCGTCAGCATTGACATCAGGGTTGTCTTGCCCGCCCCATTTCGTCCGAGCAGGCCGTAGATTTTCCCTGGCGCAAGGGAAAGGTTCACCCCATCCAAAGCAATGGAGTTCCGATAGGTCTTGATCAAATCGTGGGTCTCAATGACGCTGGTCATGGCGTACCTCCCGTAACTGATTCACTGCTCCGGACCATCTCGGCCAGTTCGTGGGGGCTGATTCCCAGCTTCCGGGCTTCGACGGCCAACGGGCGAACATACTGATCGAAAAACTGGTCCCGCCGGCGCTGCAGGAGCGCGGCTCGGGCTCCGGTGGCTACAAACATTCCTATTCCCCGTTGCTTGTACAGGATGCCCTCATCCACAAGCCGGTTGACCCCTTTGGCGGCGGTGGCCGGGTTAATGCGGTGGAAAGCGGCAAACTCGTTGGTGGATGGGACCTGCGCCTCTTCGGCGAGTATCCCCTCGACGATCTCGTTTTCAATCTCCTCGGCAATCTGCAAGAAGATGGGCCTGCTGTCGTCGATCATTTCGGCCCTCCGTTGACCGGTTACACTTGGCCAGTTGGTTAGTTACTGATGTAACTAACCATACAACCCGAGGGAGGAGGCGGCAATGCTTTGCGGACCGGAGGTTCGGACGCGTGGGGTAAGGCTAGCGGGCGAGCAGCGAGCCTCGCGCCGCCTCGAAACCCGTCACCGAGATAGCCCATCCGGGCCGGTTAAATGACTCGGCGGGTAGCCGGACGTGGTGAATGGTGGCGGCTTCGCCGGGACGTACCTCTGTCCTGCTGACGCCGTTGTGGCCGTAGCCGAGGTTTCTGGAAACCGTCAGGGACGCCGCGTTCCAGGAGGCAGCGTCGGAGACGGCCCATTGGGCGCCCAGATGATCGAAGGCGAACTGCAGGACGGCCGACCGCATCTCGGTGCCCAGACCCTTCCCCTGCTCGGCCTGTGTAAGCCACGAACCGGTATGCACCGTGCGTTCGATGCTTAGGTTGCGTGCCGAGAGATCCTGCACGCCGATCACCCGTCCCCCGAGGCACACCGCCAGGTTGATGGTCCAATTCTCCGGCCCGACCGTGCAGCGCTGCCGCCACTGGTGCTGCACCGTTCCCTTGATGAGCTCGTCGCGGGGCGCGTCGGTCCAGGGCACGCTGAAGGTCATCACCGCCGGATCGTGGATCCCGGCCAGGACCGCGTCGACCAGGCCGGGTAGCTGCTCGTCGCGAACAGGGTTCAGCGTGAGCCGGGGCGTGGAGAGCTGCAGGCCGAAAAGCGGCCAGACGTCCTCAAGGCGTTTCATGGGTTGCACGGTTGCGGCGAATCTTCATGATCCGGCTGATGACGAAGTAGCCGACCAGCAGGATGACCGACACGATGACGATCCTCTGGAAAACATCCGCGTAGGCTTCGACCACATGCCAGTTCTCCCCTAAATAGAAGCCGGCCATGACGAAAATACAGTTCCAGATGAGGCTTCCCGCGGTGGTCAGCCCGAGGAATTTCCAGACCGGCATTCGTTCGATGCCCGCGGGAATGGAAACCAGGCTTCTGAAGAGGGGAATCATCCGGCCAAAGAACACCGCCTTGTACCCGTGGCGGCTGAACCAGGCCTCGACCCGGTCAACGTCCTGCAGGTCCACCAGCGGCACCCGGGAAACAATGGCCCGCATCCGGTTGCGTCCCAGCCAGGCGCCCAGCAGGTACAGGGCGAGGGCGCCGATGACTGATCCAGCGGTCGTCCAGAAAATCGCTTCGAACAGGGTGAAGCTGCCACGGCTCGCGGTGAAGCCGGCCAGCGGCAGGATGACCTCGCTGGGCAAAGGTGGAAACAAATTTTCCAGGGCAATCGCCAGCCCCGCGCCTGGCGCGCCAATGGTTTCCATCATGGAGACGGCCCAGTCAGAAATGGAATCCAGCCACGATCCCCCGCCGGAGGGTGCGCCGAGTGTTGCGTGGATGGAAGCCGCGGGGAGCGACGTCGGATGCAGGAGAGTAGTCATATCCCGATCAAGTGTGCCCTACGATTCTGGCGATAACCTCTACCGCGCTACCTCAGGGCATCGACAAGGTGCGGCACCAGAGCGGCGAAGGCCTGGGCCCGATGGCTGATCGCGTTCTTCTCCGCGGGAGTCAGCTCAGCGCAACTCACCTGCATGCCGCTTGGCTGCAGGATCGGGTCATAGCCAAACCCTCCGGTACCGCGCGGCGCCGTCAGGAGCGAACCTTCCAGCGCACCCCGGGTGACGTGGGCGGTGCCATCGGGCAGCGCCACCGCTGCCGCGCAGACAAAGGACGCGCCACGGTGCTCAGCGGGAATATCGGCGAGCTGGGCAAGCAGCAGGTGCAGGTTGGCTTCGTCGTCGCCGTGGCGCCCGGACCAGCGTGCCGAGAAGATTCCCGGCGCCCCACCCAACACATCGACCGCGAGACCGGAATCGTCGGCGACGGCGACAAGCCCGGTCACGGCGGCCACCTCCCGTGCCTTCAACAGCGAGTTCGCTTCGAAAGTGGTGCCGCTCTCGACGACGTCGGGCGCGCCCGCTGCCTGCGCGTCTATTACCTGGGTATCCACGTCGAGGCCGGGGACCTTACCGCGCAGCAGCTCCCTCAGCTCGCGGAGCTTGCCCGCATTGCGGGTCGCCAGGACCAGTCGGGCTCCCTCCGGGTACGGAGCCACCTCGGGGGTGTCAGGCACCTGCGCCCTCAGCAAGGATGTCGAGCTGGATCTGGGTCAGCTGGGAGGTGCCAAGCAGCGCCAGATCCAGGAGCGCGTCCAACTCGTCCCGGTCGAAGGGTGCACCCTCAGCGGTGCCCTGCACCTCGACGAACTTGCCGCTCCCGGTCACCACCACGTTCATGTCTGTTTCGGCGCGGACGTCCTCGACGTAGGGCAAATCCAGCATGGGGACGCCATCGATGATTCCGACGCTGACAGCTGCGACCGTGTCGATGAGGGGACGGGCAGAGGCCGCAATGAGCTTGTTTTCCTTGGCATAGCGGATCGCCTCGGCCAGCGCCACGTAGGCGCCAGTGATTGCAGCGGTCCGGGTGCCGCCGTCGGCCTGGAGTACGTCGCAGTCCAGCACAATGGTCGTCTCGCCCAGCGCCTTGGTATCGATAATCGAACGCAGGGACCGCCCGATCAGGCGGGAAATCTCGTGGGTCCGGCCGCCGATCTTGCCCTTGACGGACTCACGGTCCGACCTGGTGTTGGTGGCCCGCGGCAGCATGGCGTACTCCGCAGTCACCCAGCCCTTGCCTTCACCTTTGAGCCAGCGGGGCACGCCCTGCGTCAGCGAGGCGGTACAGAGGACGCGGGTGTTACCGAACTCGATGAGGGCCGAGCCCTCGGCCTGGGTGGACCACCCGCGGGTGATGGTGATTGGCCTGAGCTGGTCTGCGGTCCGACCGTCGGCCCGGAGCGGGGCAGCGGTAGTGGAGGAAGTGTTTGCGGGATTCATGGGGTCAAGTCTACGGGGCATGGCCGCGGGGGTTGAGGGCGAGCTACGCTCAGATCTCGTAGGACACGCCCGCCACAGCCACTGCGAGGTCGCCCCGGTAACTGGTCCGGGCTTCCTCGACGGTCCGGTTGGCGTCATTCCAGACCGGGATGTGGGTCAGCAGCAACCGGTCCGACGACGCTGCTGCCGCCACCTGCCCGGCGCGTCTGCCAGTGAGGTGCACACCCTCGATCGCATCGTCGCGGCCCTCATGAAACGCGGCTTCACACAGGAAGACGTTGGATCCGGCGGCAGCCTCGATCAGGTTGTCGCAGGCGTCGGTGTCACCCGAGTACGTCAGCACCCGGGGCGGATCCCCCGGATCCTCCCCCGCCACCTCGACGCGCAGGGCGTAGGCCTCCTCAACCGGGTGCAGGACCGGGTACGGGGTGATGGTGAACGGGCCCAGGGTGACGGAGCCGCGTGGGCTCCACTTGTGGAAGTCGAAGTCCTCGTGCATGCCCGGATCCAGTTCCAGGCCATAGGCGGTCGCCATCCTGTCGGCGGTGCCCTCGGGTCCCCACACCGGGATGCGCGGCCGGTTCCAGCCGTTGGGGTCCCAGTGCACCGCGACGTGAAGGCCGCAGAGGTCCATACAGTGGTCGGGGTGGAGGTGGCTGAGGAAGACGGCGTCGATGTCCCGGAGGTCCATGTAGCGCTGCAGCGCGCCGAGGGCGCCGTTGCCCAGGTCCAGGAGGATTCGCCACGTCCTGGTGCCGTCGCCGTCGGGAACGGTGGCGGTGACCAGGTAGCACGACGCCGGTGACTGGGGTCCGGGGAAGGAGCCGCTGCAACCCACAATGGTCAACTTCATGGGCGGGAGTTCCCGATGGCATCGGCGCGGGCGGTGGCGATCATCTCCGGGGTGATCCGCGCCATGCTCCCCGTCGGGTACTGCGCCGCCACGTGGTCCACGTGTTCGACGCTGAGCACCTCGGGGCCGAGGAAGCGACGGGCCAGTTCACCGAAACGCTGGGCGTCGCCGGTAGCCACGAAATGGTGCTTCGGTGCCGATTCCCCCACCCGTTCCAGGTCATGGGAGATTAGGGCCCGGTACACATCTTTGGCGGTCTCTTCGGCGCTGGAGACCAGCGTGACCGCGTCCCCCATGACGTAGGAGATTGCCCCGGTCAGCAGCGGATAATGCGTGCATCCCAGCACCAGGGTGTCGACCCCGGCACGCTTGAGCGGTTGCAGGTACTGCTGGGCGGTGGAGAGAAGCTCGGGGCCGGAGGTGATCCCCGCCTCGACGAACTTGACGAAATCGGGGCAGGCGGCCGACGTGATGGACAGGTGCGGCGCGGCAGCAAACGTGTCCTCGTAGGCACGGGAACCCACCGTCGCGGACGTCCCGATGACACCGATCTTTCCGCTGCGGGTGGACGCAACGGCACGCCGGACGGCTGGCTGGATCACTTCGATCACCGGGATGCCGTACCGGGCGGTGTAGCGTTCGCGGGCGTCACGGAGCACCGCGGCAGAGGCGGAGTTGCACGCGATGACCAGGAGTTTCACTCCGGAATCGACCAGTTCATCCATGACGCCGAGCGCGTGGGCACGCACCTTGGCGATCGGGAGCGGCCCATAGGGGCCGTGAGCGGTGTCGCCGACGTACAGGATCGACTCCTGCGGCAGCTGGTCAATGATGGCGCGGGCGACGGTCAGCCCGCCGACGCCCGAATCGAAGATACCGATCGGGGCCTCGGTTCGTTTCAGCGATGAAATCTCACCCGGGACGTTGGTCATAATCTACCGACCATAAGACCTGCGACAGGCATTAGACGAACCAGCCGCCAGTGTAATTAGTCACAGCGATGGAGCGCGGGGGCAGGAAATTCACTTGTCCTTGAGCCCAAACAGGGCCTGGATCAGTGACTCCTGGAGCCAGCTCGTGAAGTTGTAGACGAGTGCCAGATAGGTCTCGACGTCGTCAGCGTCGGCGACGTCGTCAATCTCGTGGAGGCGCGCGGCGTCCTCGTCGGATTCGATCTTCAGCCGGTCCGCGAGGACCAGCCGCACGTCGTTGAGGGCACGCGCCATGAGCCGCGCCTGGTCGGCGCTCAGGGTCATCGGGCTGGATTCGAGCAGCACGGCGCTGCCGCGCAGGGTGCCGATCTTGTCTTCCCGCAGGGACCGCTCGGTCAGGCGGCGGAACTCCAGCGCCTCGTCGTCGTCGTCGCGGACCGCATCAGGCAGCAGCCGCCGGACGGCACTGTCGGAGGGGGCGACGGCGACACTGTCCACCCCCACCATCGCCGCCAGGGGGTCGGCGTCGGCGGGTTCGGCGGGCTCGAGCAGTTCGATGATGTCCTCGAACAGTTTGCGCAGCAACTGCCGCTCCCCCGGGTCCAGGGTGCCGATGATTCCGCGGCGGGTTGCCTTGAATGCCTTGGCCAAAAATTCTCCTTATCGCGCAGTCACCATCGAAAATAGTGATCGCTCGGGCTAGCTGGGACAGATCCTAGGGTGCATCCGACTTCTGGAACGTCGCCCACAGCCCGTAGGAGTGCATGGCGAGCGTGTCGCGTTCAGCTTCCTCACGACTTCCACCGGCCACCACCGATCTGCCCGCCTCATGGACTTCCATCATGAGCTTGTGCGCCTTGGCCTCGCTGTAGCCGAAATAGGTCTGGAACACGTAGCTGACGTAGCTCATCAGGTTCACGGGGTCGTTCCAGACGATCACCACCCAGGGGATGTCGCTGGCCGTCAGCTGCTCGGTGTCCGTTTCCTCGAGGCGTTCGGTGTCCGGAGCGGTGCCAACTGTCATAGAACCATTGTAGGACCGGGCACCGACGATAGGAGTCCGGGTCCTCGGCACTGCTGAGGGGCTAGAGTTTTGCATGTGAGCCCCACCGACGCCGCCCCGGTCATGAGCACCCGGGCCAGTACCGCCCTCTATACGGACCACTATGAGCTGACCATGCTGCAGGCCGCCCTGCACTCCGGAGCAGCCCACCGGAAGTCAGTTTTCGAGGCCTTCCCCAGGAGACTCCCGGAAGGACGCCGCTACGGGGTGGTCGCCGGGACCGGACGGCTCCTTGACAGCCTCGAGAACTTCCGCTTCGGCGCCGAGGAGCTCGACCATCTGTCCTCCGCCGGAGTGGTGGACAGCCTGACGCTGGACTGGCTGGCCGATTTCCGCTTCAGCGGAAACATCTGGGGCTACGCCGAGGGCGAAGCCTACTTCCCGCACTCCCCCATCCTGATAGTCGAGGGCACCTTCGCCGAAGCCTGCATCCTGGAAACCCTGGTGCTCTCGATCCTCAACCACGACAGTGCGATCGCCTCGGCTGCGTCCCGGATGACAGGCGCCGCGGGCCAACGGCCCTGCATCGAGATGGGATCGCGCCGCACCCAGGAAGAGTCGGCGGTCGCGGCCGCACGGGCAGCGGTGATCGGCGGCTTTGCCAGCACCTCCAACCTGGAGGCGGGCCGGCGGTATGGCGTGCAGACGGTTGGCACGGCTGCCCACTCCTTCACCCTGCTTCACGACTCCGAGCGGGACGCCTTCACAGCGCAGGTCGCCGCGCTCGGCGCCGGCACCTCGCTGCTCGTCGATACCTACGACGTCGAACAGGGTGTCCGGACGGCGGTCGAGGTGGCCGGCCCCGCGCTGGGAGCGGTCAGGCTCGATTCCGGCGACCTCGTGGCCCAGGCCCGCTGGGTCCGCCAGCTCCTGGACGACCTTGGCAACCACACCACACGCATCGTGGTCACCTCCGACCTCGACGAGTTCGCGATCGCGTCGCTCGCCTCCGCGCCCGTGGATTCCTACGGCGTCGGCACCTCCCTCGTCACCGGGTCGGGAGCCCCCACCGCGGGTCTCGTCTACAAACTGGTAAGCCGGACCGACGACGACGGCGAGTTCGTCTCGGTCGCAAAGTCCGCACTGAACAAGGCTTCGCGGGGCGGGCGCAAGTACGCGCTCCGTCGACTCGACGACACGGGCGCTGCCACGGCCGAGGTAGTGGGCATTGGCCGGTCCCCGCACGACGACGGCAACGACCGTCCCCTGCTGCAGCAGTTCGTCAGCAATGGCGACATCCTGCCCGGCTGGACCGGCGTTGACGGAGTACGGCGGGCCGTGGCCCACCACAGCGCGTCAATGAGCGAATTGCCTGGCTCGGTCATGCGCCTGCAACGCGGAGAACCTGCCATTCCCACCGAATTTGAGGAGGAGCCATGACCCGGGCCCTGATCATTGTCGACGTCCAGAATGACTTCTGTGAGGGAGGTTCCCTTGCGGTCGACGGAGGCGCCGACGTCGCCGCACGACTGAGCGATTTCATCGACGCGGAAGGGAGCGAGTTCGACCACATCGTCGCCACCCAGGACTGGCACATCGATCCCGGCGCGCACTTCTCGGACACCCCCGACTACCGTCACTCCTGGCCGGTGCACTGCGTGGCCGACACCCGGGGGTCCCAGTTCCATCCGGAGCTGGACACCGAGAATATTCAGGCGGTGTTCCGCAAGGGCCAGTTTGAGGCTGCGTATTCGGGCTTCGAAGGCGTCCTCGCGCCGGAAGACGAAGTGCCGACCGGAGAGCAGAAGCTCGGCGCCCTTGACGACCTGACGCCTGACGAACCCATCACACTCGACGACTGGCTCCGCGAGCGCGAGGTCGACGAGGTTGCGGTGGTTGGCCTTGCCACTGATTTCTGTGTCCGGGCAACGGCACTGGACGCCGTTGCGGCCGGTTACACCACCGCGGTACTGCTCAGCTATACCCGCGGAGTCCACCCCGACGGCGTCGAGACCGCCCTCGAGGAGCTCGAGGACGCCGGCGTCGAGTTAGTGGACTAGGCCCGCTCACCAGTACATGGCGGCCGTCTGACCCGACTGCCCCGCCCAGTACAACCGGACCCTGAGCACATACCTCCGGCCCTGGATCAGTTTCGCGCTGAACAGGGCGTTGCGGTCCTCACCACTGTCGTCGTCTCCGGCGAGGAACCGGGGCTCACCGTCGATCTCCTCGAACAACACGAGCACCGTATCTGCCGTGCCAAAGGTCCCCAGCTGGTAGGACCGGGACGACGGCGGGTCGATCACGAAGTCGGCCTGCGCCCCGGCGACAAGTGACAACGCCACGGACTCGAATGGCTTGAGCGTGGGAGTGGACCCGTTGAGACCGGGATAGGTTCGCCGTACCCACTCCTGGTCCGCTGCCGAGAGCCCACCCGGGGGTGTCAGCCCGTCCTTGAACTCCGCTGGCTCAGTGATCAGCCCGGCAGGGAACCAGTACTCCATCACCGAATCCGGATCCCAGTTGGACCCTTCGACCTCGTGCGTATTGATCTTCCGGAGGACGTTGTGGAAGGTCTGGTCCCGGGTCCAGCCGTTGGGCGCGCCGGTGAAGTACTGATAGACCTTCTGTTCGTCCCAGACAATCCCCGCGAAGGGGTTCTGGTGTTCGTGCGGCAGGCCGAGGGTATGCCCGATCTCGTGCAGGGCCGTCGTCCTGCCGTAATCAGTGGTGAGGTCCCAGCCGAAGTTCATGGTGGGCTCGGTGGCCCCGATGCCCAGAACATCCTTTCCCAGGTAGGACCAGGACCCGTCGCCCTGGTCGAAGGCGATCCGGATTTCGGCCTCGCCAGGATCCGCAACCTCTGCGAAATCCAGTCCGATCCCGAGCGCTTTCCACTCCACGAAGGCACTCCGGACGGCCTCCTGCTGGGCCGCGGGGCCACCCAGGAAGTGATAGTGCAGCACCGTGCCGTTGACCCATTTGGTTCTCAGCAACACGATGAGCCTCATCCGCGGGTCCGAAATTCCAGCGGGTAGGGCGATCGGGATGCGGGGCTTGGGATTGCAGTGCGGTCGCGGTTGATTCTCTGACATGTCTGGCTCCTTGGGCGCCGGTGGTCGACTGGGTTCTCGGCCGGACGATCGTCACGCCAGCCGAAGCAGCACACTCGATCACACCATCCCGGGCGTTACTCGCGTGTTATTCATTTGTTCCATAAGCACCAAATACGGTGCGAAAAAATAACACTCGGATAACGCAGTCTTTGTACAGTTTAATTTCTCACGCAATACCCAATAACTGACCTTCAACAATTGATTGAGGATGAACACCATGACACGGATTACCACCGAGGTGGACCAGGTACTCGAGCAACTCGTCGCCGAACGGCGGGAAGAGGTGGTCGACCTGCAGAAAACTGAAGCGAACCGGCTGGAGCAGCTGGAGAAAAGCGGCGGTGCCCGGCTGAGCCAGTTGCAGAAGGAACTGCCTGACGAGCTTTCCAAGGCCCTCGTCGCACAGGACAAGACCCATCAGGACCTCGCAGCCGACACGGTCAAGGACACCGAGTCCATCGTCCAGAAAATGTCCGGCTATGAGGTAGCCCCCGAAGTCTCGGCCGCCGCCCATCCCGGGCTGGTGCGGGGCAGCCTCGCCGCTGAGGCGAGCGCCGTCGGCTGGGTCTATCCCTACTATGGAACGCTGCACGGTTCAAACGGGGCAGTGTACTGGCAGGGGTACAACCCGGGAACCATTGACGCCTCGACGTTTGCCAGCGGCGCGGGATCCGGTCTGTTCGGCACGGGTGCGGGATCGTTCACCGTGTATATGGACTGGTGGTTCACCTATTTGGCACCGCTAAACCGCAACTACTCGCACACCGTCTATGTTCCCTTCAACGGGTTCCATATTGTGAGGGCTGACGACGGGTTCTGGGATTCCAAGGAAGCGAAGGTCAAAATCGACCTGACGACAATTGGCTACCAATACAATTACAAGGCATCGGCAACGACAAATGTGCTGAGCATTTCGGACGACAACATCAATATCAATGATCGTTTTGATGGCTGGCGGACCATGTACTACGCGCAGCTGCTCGGTGCGGACCAGGCCTACCTGCGGGTGACCGCGTCGCTGTACGTCTATGCCAGGGGTGGCGGCTCCCACGCGCAGCTGAACTTCAGCGATGGGTCAGCCAACTACCTGGGCGTGCCGATAGTCTCGGTCGACTAGCACTTTCGGTGCCTCGGGCACCGGGAACGTCGGCCCCTATTTGCGGCCGATAAACCAGTCCTGCAGCTTCTTCAACCGACGCTGCAACTGATCCTCGTTGGCCTGGGCCACTGCGGGGCCACCGCAGGCCTTCCGCAACTCGGTGTGCACCACGCCGTGCGGCATGCCGGAGCGCGCCGACCACGCCGAAACGTTCTTCGCGAGCTCGCCACGCAGCTCGGTCAGCATCCGGTGATCCACGACCAGCGGCTCCGGCGCTGGCGCAACGGCTCCGCCCTTGCGTCCTCGCCGGGTCTGCTGCTCCTGCTGACGTTGCCGCAGCAGCACTCCCACCTGGTCGGCGTCGAGCAGTCCGGGGATGCCCAGGAAGTCCTGTTCATCCTCACTCCCCATCTCCCCGCCGGTACCGAACTCGCCGCCGTCGAAAAGCACCCGGTCAAAGGACGCCTGTGACTCGAGGGCCTCGAACTTCTGCTTGGTCAGCTCGTCGGAGGCCTTCTCGGAACGGTTCGCCTCCTCCATCAGCGCTTCCTCGGGGGCAAACCCGTCCTCGTCGGTCTTTGGCCGGTCCAGGGCGTGGTCCCGCTCCAGTTCCAGCTGGTTGGCGAGGATCATCAGGTTGGGAACCGAGGGCAGGAAGACCGATGCGGTCTCCCCCCGGCGTCGCGCACGCACAAAGCGGCCGACCGCCTGGGCGAAGAACAGGGGCGTCGCCGTGGACGTCGCGTAGACGCCGACGGCGAGCCGTGGCACGTCCACGCCTTCGGACACCATGCGGACGGCCACCATCCAGCGTTGCTCGCCGGCCGAGTATTCCTCGATCTTCTCGGAGGCCTTCGCGTCATCCGAGAGAATCACAATCGGGGACTCACCGGTGATTCGCTTCAGGAGACCAGCGTAGGCGCGGGCGTCGTCGTGATCGGTGGCGATGACCATTCCGCCGGCGTCGGCCACTGTGCGCCGCACCTCGGAAAGTCGTTTGTCGGCAGCGGCGAGGACCGCCGGGATCCACTCGCCGGTCGGGTTCAGCGCGGTCCGCCAGGCATGCGCGGTGATGTCCTTGGTGACGGCTGCCTCACCGAGTGAGGCTGCCATCTCCTCACCGGCGCTGGTGCGCCAGCGCATCTGCCCCGAGTAGGCCATGAAGATGACCGGACGCACCACATGGTCCCGGAGCGCTTCTCCATACCCGTAGGTGTAGTCGGACTTCGAACGCCGGATGCCGTCGTCGTCCGCTGCGTACTCCACAAACGGGATGGCGGCGGTGTCTGAACGGAACGGGGTACCGGTCAGCGCCAGCCGCCGGGTCGCGGGCTCAAATGCTTCCCGGATACCGTCGCCCCAGGACAGGGCGTCGCCGCCGTGGTGAATTTCGTCCAGAATAACCAGGGTCCGTGCGGCCTCGGTCTTCGCGCGATGCAGCATCGGTTTGCTGGCCACCTGCGCGTAAGTCACAGCCACACCGATAAAACCCTGGCCGTGGCGTCCGTCGGCATTCCGGAAGTTGGGGTCGATGGCCAGACCGATCCGCGCGGCAGCGTCAGCCCACTGACGCTTCAGGTGGTCGGTCGGGGCGACGATGGTGATCCGGTTGATGGTGCCGCGCTCCACCAGCTCGGTGGCCACCCGCAGTGCGAAGGTGGTTTTACCTGCACCCGGGGTAGCAACGGCGAGAAAGTCCTGGGGACCAGTACTGAAGTACTTGGCGAGCGCCTGTTCCTGCCACTGGCGCAGCTTGGGGGCGGTGCCCCACGCTGCCCGTTCCGGGTAGGCCGGCGGCAGCGACGCACCTGCGGCAGGGGCAACGCCAAAGAGCATGTTATTACTCACGCTTAAGAAGAAACCTTTCCATGCCTACGGGTGCCTGGGTGCAAGTGCGCTGGGATCATCAGAGGACCCCAGTGCCCCCCTCAAACCGGCAACTATACCGGCAACCGCGAAGAGGCACAGAGCCAGCCAAATCGCAACAAACACGCCCACCTGTCCCGGGTTGGACGGGTCACGCAGCAGGGCGAAAAGCCCGCCAGCGATAGTGGTTCCGACCACCCCGCCCAGCTGGTCGCTGAGCTGTAGCGACGACGAGTTCTTTCCCCGCTCCTGGGCCGGTGAGAGCTTCAGCACCAGCACCGAGGTGCTGGACAGGGTCATTCCCATGGCAAAGCCAGCCAGCGTCCAGACCAGCACCAGAACCCAGAACGGCACTACCGGGTCCGAGGCAAGGGCCAGCAGGCCAATGCTCATCGACAGCACCGACGCCCCGATCACCAACAACCATTGCCTGCGGAACGTGACCCGCGCCTGCACAAAAGCCCCAGCGCTCCAGCCCAGGGCACCTGCGCTGAGGCTCAGCCCGGCGGTCGCCTCATCCATTCCCCGGGAGGTGACCAGCATCAGCGGCAGGAAGGCCTCCGCGCCGAAGAACGCGGCTGTCACCAGGCCGCGGGTGGCGATAATACTGGGCAGTCCGGGAGCCAGGCGTACTGTCCCTTTCGGCAGGAGGCGGGGGAAGGTCACCGCCGCAACGATCACGCCGGCGATGGCGAGCGTCACCAGCAGCACCGACCCGGCGTCACCGGCCACGCCCTGGGCTGCGAGCCGGTTCACCGCAATCTGGGCTGCCAGGACTCCCCCGGCAAGACCCAGCCCGGTGAGGGCACGCCGTCGTCCGTCGTGCCGGTTCCCTGCGCCGGGCTCTGGTGGCGCCAGTGCGGCGGTTCTCGGCCAGACCAGGGCGAAGGCCGCGAGGACGATCGGTGCCACCCCGAGGAAGACCAGGCGCCAGGAGACTTCTCCCGCCAGATAGCCAGCTACCGCTGGACCGATCAGCGAGGGCAGCACCCAGGCCGCGGATAACCAGCCGAAGATCACCGGTTGGCGGTGCTGGGGGTATGCTCCCCCGATGATCACATAAACGGCTACCACCATGAAGCCACCGCCCAGTCCCGAGACGGCCCGACCAGCCGTGACCATCCAGAACTCACCCGCGGCACCCGAGACCAGCAGCCCTGCGATCATGACGAACATGCCGACGGCGAGTGCCGGACGCGCACCCGCCCGGTCACACCAGGTACCGGCGATCACCGTGCCCAGCAGCGACGCCGTGAGGTACATCGAAAAGGCCAGACCGTACCCGGAGACCCCGTCCAGGTCAGCGACCACCGCAGGCATCGCCGTCGTCACCGCCATCGCCTCGAAGGCGGCACAGGTGATGATGGCGATGATCCCGATGGTCAGCGGGCGCAGGTTCGCCGTTTCGCCTACGACTTCGGGCCCCGTGGTGGGCCGGGCGGAGTGATCAGTCATGAATCCTTAGTCAACCGACGACGACGGAGGGGCACGCAGGAATACCGACCACCACTATCCCCGGACAAACCCGTATCCGGGGACGTTTCCTCTGAGGGGTGGTGCTATTTGTCCTTGTCGTCCTTGCCAGGGCGCATGCCGTTGTAGATGTCTTTGCACTCCGGGCATACCGGGAACTTCTGCGGGTCGCGGCCCGGCGTCCACACCTTGCCGCACAAAGCGATCACTGGCTCGCCTGACAGGGCGGACTCCATGATCTTCTCTTTGCGGACGTAGTGGGCGAGGCGTTCGCGATCCCCTGGTTCCAGCTCTTCCCGAAGCTCCTCGCGCTCCAGCGTGGCGGTGGAGCCTGAGCGCTGGGGATCAGTGCGTGGGTCGTTGCCGGGATCATTGTCAAAAGGGTCTGCAGGCGTACTCATGCGTCCATCCTATCCTTGCTTCGTGACCATACTGCCGGGCGGATAGCAACCTAGATTCCCTGCCAGGAGGGTTTGTTGGCGTAAGTGTGGCGATAATAATCTGCCAGTTTCAAGCCCGAGGCCGCCGCATCATCGATGAGGATGGTGGCGTGTGGGTGCATCTGCAGAATGGATGCCGCGCACACCGCCGCCACCGGGCCCTCGACGAAATCGTGAACTGCCCGCGCCTTTTGGGCGCCCGTTGCAATCAGCACCACGTGCCGGGCGTCCATGATGGTCCCGAGGCCCTGGGTCACCACGTGATGTGGCACCTCGTCGACGCTGCCGAAGAACCTGGCATTGTCCTTGCGGGTCTGCATGATGAGCGACTTGATCCGGGTGCGTGAGACCAGTGAGCTACCCGGTTCATTGAAGCCAATGTGGCCGTCGGTCCCCACCCCCAACAGCTGCAGGTCAACGCCGCCCGCCAGCCGGATGGCCTCCTCATAGGCCGCGCAGGCTGCGGGAATATCCGTTGCGGCGCCGTCGGGACCGTGCACGTTTTCCGGGCGGATATCGATCCGGTCGGTGAACTCCCTACGGATCACCTCCCGGTAGGACTCGGGGTGCCCGGCGGGAAGTCCCACATACTCATCCAGCGCGAAGCCGTGGGCGGCCGCGAAGCTCAGACCGTCCCGCTGGTGCCGGGTCGCCAGTTCGTCATAGACGCCGAGCGGCGACGAACCGGTCGCCAGACCCAGCACAGCGTCGGGTTTGCGCCGCACCAGCGCCTCGATCGCATCCGCTGCGAGCGTGGCGATGGCTGACGGATCGGGCAGGATAACAACTTCCATCCACTGTCCTTCTGTTGTGGTCAGGCTGTTCAGAACCTGCCTACTTGTTGACTGACACCGCCTGCAGCAGTTCCGGCGCCCTACGGTCGTACCATTGTCCGCCCAGCTTCAACCCGACGAGAAGCAGGACGGCACCCAACACGCATCCCACCAGCAGGGTGAGCCAACCGAAGGCACTGTTTCCGGTGACCAGATAGGCAATCGCGAGCCCCAGTTCCGGGATGACCAGCACCAGCAGGACCAGCCAGCCAATCATCTGGACGGCAAACATCGAGAACCCGGTGCCCGGTGGGGTCTTCAGCGGGCTCTCCCCCGGCAACGGCACGTTGTAGGTATACCGTGCGGAAACCACGCTGGAGAACCCAATGCCGGTCAGCAGGACGCCGATGGACAGTCCGAGCATCATCGGGAGGTCCTCGAGGCTGCCGGAAATCCACAGCGGTGCAATGGTGAATACCAGCACCGCTGGGGCCGAGATTACCGCGACGGCCAGGGCGCGTCCGGCCCGGTCGGACCGACCGCTCACACCCGTGGACAGGTGTAACCAGAAAGCAGTGTTGTCGTAGGAGATGTCGGCTGAAATGGACCACGCGAGCAGGAAAGCGATAATCGGTCCCACGAAATTCAGCAGCGTGTAGTCCCCCGACTGTGCTGCGAAGAACAGCATCAGCAGCGGTACCAACGGAACGATCACGATCGACCCCAGATACCGTGGGTCCCGGGCCCAGTAGGTCAGTGCCCGGGCTGCCACCGCGCCGGTGGGTGTGGCCGGGAAGCGGCGGAAAAATCCCAGATTGCCGGCGCCCTTCCGGGTGACCGCGTTGTAGGCGGGGGTGACCAGCGCCCTCGCCAGGTTCAGTTGCCAGAGCCAGGCAAGCACCGCGAGCACAACGACGCCGAGGACGAACCGGAGCGTAGCGGTGAGGTAGGCGCCGTCGGCCACGTCCGCGGGCACCGCCCAGAAAACCCCGAGCGGGGTCCACCCCAGGATGGCCGCGAGTTCGTTGGCGAAGCCCGGCGACTGCTCAAAACCGGTCGCGACAGCGGCGATGATCGGACCCACCAGGATCAGCGGCACCAGGATCACCATCGAGCTGACGTCCTTGAACCGGCGGGAGGAGGTGAGGGAAATGACCGCTGTGGTCGCCAACCGGGAAGCGACCACGCAGAGCAGCACGGCGAGCACCGCGCAGATGAGGGCCGCCACAGCAGCGGCCGGGTACCGGATCCAGGTGCCCACCTGGGCCAGGGAGGCCAGCAGGGTGATGATCCCGGGAATCCCGATCACCGCTCCAAGCGCCAACCCGGCGATCATCTGCCGCATTGGTACCGCGAAGGTGACAAACCGGGCCGGGTCGAGGGTCATATCGATACCGGAAGAAACCATTGGCACCACGATCCAGCCGAGGACCACCACCGACCCGCCAATGACCAACACATTGCGGATCACTGTAGGGTCTGCGTTCCCCAGGAAGACCAGACCAACGATCAACAGGCCCAGCATCCCGAGCCCGTACAGGCCACCCAGGATGACCCCAACCAGCGCCCAAGTGCTGCGCTTCAGGGAGTTCCGGAGGAGGGTGAGTTTGAGTCTTAGGAGGTGCGCAACCATGTGAGGCCCTCCGCAGTGTTCCGGCCACCCACGAGTTCCACGAACCGGTCCTCCAGGCTGGATTCCCCGCGCACCTCGTCCACGGTGCCGGCAGCGAGCACGGTACCGGCGGCGATCACTGCCACGTGGTCGCACATCCGCTGCACCAGGTCCATCACGTGGCTGGAAACGATGACGGTTCCACCGGAGCCGACATAGCTGGCGAGGATGTCACGGATGTTCGCCGCTGACACCGGATCCACCGATTCGAAGGGCTCGTCGAGCACCAGCAGCGACGGCGCATGGATCAGCGCGGACGCCAGCGCAATCTTCTTGGTCATACCGGCCGAATAGTCGACCACCAGGGTGCCCGCGTCGTTGGTGAGGTCCAGGGCCCGGAGCAGGTCCGCAACCCGTTCGGCAACGGTGTCCCGGTCCATGCCACGCAGCAGCCCGGCGTAGGTCACCAGCTGCTCGCCGGTCAACCGGTCGAACAGCCTTACCCCGTCCGGAAGGATTCCCATCAGCTTCTTCGCTTCGAGGGGATGGTCCCAGACGTCGACGCCATGCACCCAGGCATGCCCATGATCGGGCCGGAGGAGTCCGGTCGCCATCGATAGCGTGGTGGTCTTGCCCGCCCCGTTGGGTCCCACCAGTCCGTAGAAGGATCCGGCCGGGACATCCAGGTCGACACCGTTGACGGCGATCTTCTCGCCGAACCGCTTGGCGAGCCCGCGGATGACGAGTGCAGGGCTCCCCGGAAGGGTAGGTTCGCCGGCAGTATCGGGAGACAGGGGAAGGGTGGGTGAACTCATCCCCCAACGCTAACAACGTGGGAGGCTGCTCCTCGTCATCCAAAGGGACGAATTACCGCCCAAGATCTTCCGCCACCCGGATGACCTGTGTCCCCGAACCGGGGTCCTGCTCTAGAACAGGGCTCGGGCGAGTGCTCCACGGGCCTTGGTGACCCGTGGATCGGCGATACCGACGACGTCGAACAGTTCCAGCAGCCGCACCCGTGCCGCTTCACGCGGTTCACCGGCGGTGCGGGAAATGAAGGCCACGATCCGGGCGAACCCGTCCTCGACGTGTCCTCCTGACACATCCAGGTCCGCCACGGCCAGCTGGCTTTCAAGAATGTCTGGCTCGTCGGCTGCGCGCTGGCGGATGGTTGCCGCATCAACGTCCTTCAGCCGCTGCATCAGTTCCACCTGGGCGAGTCCAGCCTTGGCCTCGGCGTCCGCGGGCTGTTCGGCCAGGGCCTGGCGGTAGGATGCCGCGGCGGCCAGATAGTCCCCCGCCTCGATCGCGTCAAAGGCGGCCCGGTGGTGCGGGGGCAGGGGTGGCTCCTCGGCCGCGGCCTCGGCACCCTCGGCGTCAGCGCCCTCCCGCAGCGATCCGGCGACCCCGTTGGCGCCTGCCACCTTCAGCAGTTCATCGATGAAGGAACGGATCTGCTGTTCGGGGACGGCACCCTCGAACAGAGGCACGGGCTGCCCCTTGAGAACGGCGACGACGGTCGGTACGGTCTGGGCCTGAAATGCCTGGGCAATCTGCGGCTGCGTTTCGACATCGACCTTCGCCAGCAGGACCTTGCCATCGTGTTCGACGGCGATGGCTTCCAGCACGGCAGTGACGCGGGAGGATTCCTCGCTCCATCCGGCCCGCAGGTCAACGACCACGGGGACCTGGGAGGAGAGCTGTACCAGCTGGGGGAAGCTCTGCTCGGTGACCTCGACCACGTAGGGGCTCCCGGCGGCGCCGGCTCCGCTGGCGGGTTGGGCTTCCGCCTGCTGGCCGTTGCCAGCCGCCGGCGCGCCGCCCTGGGGCGCTGTGCGTGCTGCTTCGGCACGAGCCTTCAGCGCCGAAAGGTCAACGGCTCCGTGCAGGTTCATTGACGACGGCGGGAGGGGCCCGCGGTTGTTCGGAATGCTCATGGTTCCGCCTTTATTCGTTGGAAGTCATTTGATCGTGGGTAGACAAGTGGTGATGCTCGCCGGAACTATCTCAGCTCGGCGGACAACAATTGCTGGGCGGCGCCGACGACCCGGACGCGTTCGCCGCTTTCCTCGGTGGGTATGTACATCATGACCGCTTCGCCGTAGCGCACGTCAATGCCCTCGTCGGTCGACGTCTCGCCCGTGAGCGACTCGTAGACGGTGCCGTCGAGATCGATGGAGTCACGGGAGCCCCGGGGCACGCTGGAGTAGGTGTGGTTCAGGTACCCGAAGACCATCGCGCCGCCGTCGCCGGTGGCGAGGGCATGCGTGTAGTCGGGCTCCGAAGCGTGGACAAAGGTGATGTCCGCCGAGTCGTTGTCCGGATCCGCCACGACATCCGACTGGAAAGACGTGATGGCCTCCGCAAAGGAGTTCTCCTCGAAAGTGTCGGCGTTGTCGCCGTCGGGTTCGGAGAGGAAATCCGCAATGGCGTTCATCGCCGTCTGCGGCGCGTAGGCGAGTCCTGGTGCGTTGTCGAGCGGGACCTGTGCCACCCCGGCTGAGCCCTCGGAGCTGGGAAAGGTCGTGCCGGGCAGCATCTGGATAGCCGCGCTGAGCTGGTAATTGGACCGGGGGTCTGCCTGTACCAGCACCAGCGCCTGCGGCACTGGGTTGTCCTCGGACTGGGTGAGGGCCACCACCGTGCGGGGCCAGCTGGGATCGGAGGAGATCATGGTGGTCAGGATCGGTTCCGCGGCCACCGGCGTGGGCTCCGGGATCTCCGAGGCGTCGGCACGCACAGCGTAATTGGCGGTCCGCAGCGCCAGTGCGGCCTCTGCGGTCCGAGGCGCAAGCAGATCGGCGTCGGCGGCCGCGTCACCCTCCGCGACGACGGTGGCAACCGAAGCGAGAATTCGCTCCAACTGGCTTTCGAGCACCACCGGCGGCTGGTCCCCGGTCTCCTCCGCCGCGGGCGAGGGGGATGGCTCCGACGTCGCAGGCGAGGGGGATGGCTCCGACGTCGCAGGCGAGGGGGATGGCTCCGACGTCGCAGGCGAGGGGGATGGCTCCGACGTCGCAGGCGAGGGGGATGGCTCCGACGTCGTGGCGTGCGCCGCACTGAGTCCGGAAGCGGTGAGTCCCATGACAACGACTGCCACGCTGAACTGTGCTCCGCCCTTCCTGCCCTGCTTGTTGCGGGCTTCAAGGGCGCGCTGATGGGCTCGCGACCCCTCAACGGTCGGACGTCGTTCGCGCTTGGGCTTGCGGAAGAACAGTGCGATCCCGATCAGAACGATGAGGGCTCCGATCACGATGAGGGGAACAGCCCAGACCGTGGTCTCGTCGTTGGGCCATGTGATCGAGACATTGGTAGGGGCGGGGTTTTCGCCGTCGGACGCAAGCAAAATGGACCAGTCGCCGTCGGCCGGGTCCAGCCAGCGGTGGGTGACGCTACCTTCGGCGGTTTCCTCGCTGGTCCAAAGATCGGATCCGCTGGGATCCGGAACTGTCTGCTCGCCGTCAGTGAACGTGGTCTGGAGGCCGTCCTCTTCAATTCCGGTCACCCGGAGGTGGGCCGCGTCGCCCACCCAGGCGTCGACGTCGCTGGCCCGGCCGACAGCGAGAGTGAAGGTCCCCTCAGAGCGGACCGTGATGTCGACGTCGTCGGCTCCGGGCTCCTTGGCACCAGCGTCGATCACAGTCACCGGCCCGCTCTCGGTTCCGGCTGGCACCGAAGCGGTCACTGTCTCGGAAGGGGACAAAAAGGTGAGCTGTGCGATGCCCACGAGCATCAACAGCACTCCGATCACCAGGGCGGGAACTGCAATCTTGAAACGCACTCAGATACCTATCGTTGCTCGCGCGCAGCACGGCCACGCATCATGCGCCGACAGGTCCCCGGCGGCGCGATTGTCTGTGCAAAAGCTTGATCTCACCTCCCATCGTAACTAACTTCACCTACACGGCAGGATTTTGTGGAGGGCGTCACTATCGGCTGGAACCACGCTGGTCCCGGGCACGACGGCGGACCGGTCAGGGTGCAGGGCGCCGTCCAGCTTGCCTGTTAGTGTTTCGCTAACGTGCAATGGCCCTGGATGACGGCCACCCCTCGCAGGCACCACTGGGAAAGCAGAAAACAAGCGTGAGCGATAATCAGGAAGTTCCGGTCGGCGAGCCGCTCCCCCGGCCCACTGCCCCACCCCGCGTGGCGAACGGGCACACGGCGGGCTCCCCCGATGAAGCCTCCCAGCCGGGCCTGCTGGCCGCGATCCTGCACCGGTTGCGCAAGCCCATCCCCGGGGCGCAGCCCCGGCTGCGGTTTGAGTTCCCCCCCGAGCGCGCTCCTGATCAGGTGCCCTTCGACGAGGAGGTGACCCTCGCCGACGAGCGCCTGAAGTTCGGCAACCCGCAGCCCCGGTCCATGCGCCACCACCCCATCCACTTCGGATTCATGGGTACCGTGGGTGTCGGCCTGGCCCTGCTGGCCTATTTCATGATCACCAACGTGGGCCAGTTGCTGCTGTGGATCGGCGCTGCCATGTTCATTGCGCTCGGGCTGGATCCCATAGTCCGCTGGCTGGAGAAAAAGGGGGTACCACGCCCGGCCGGTATCGCCGTCGCGCTGTTGTTGCTTGCGAGCCTCATTGCAGGCTTCTTCGCCACCCTGATCCCCACCATCGCGAACCAGACGAGCCAGTTCGTGGACCGGGCGCCCGGGTTTGTTGATGACTTTCTGAACTCGGACTTCTTCCGTACGGTCGACCAGCAGTTCCAGGTGAGGGAGCGGGTAACCGATGAGGTCAATAACTTCTTCGACAACTCGGAGGCGGTAGGCGGGATCTTCGGTGGCGTTCTGGGAGTGGGAACGGTCATCCTCAACAGCCTGTTCGGCACCCTGATCGTGCTGGTGCTGATCCTGTACTTCCTGGCGTCGCTGCCCGCGATGAAGGAATGGGCCTACCGCCTGGCACCACGCTCACGCCGACCACGGGTCAAGTCGCTGGCCGAGGAGATCACCAGCAGCGTCGGCAACTACGTGATCGGCCAGGCGTGTGTCGCCCTGCTGAACGCGATCTTTGCCTTCATCTTCATGACCATCGCCCAGGTCCCGTTCTCGGTTCTGCTGGCCTTCGTCGTGGTACTGCTGGCCTTCATTCCACTGGTGGGGGCGCTGATCGCCGCGGTCATCGTCACCTTAGTTGCGTTGACCGCCGGGTGGCAGACCGCACTGCTCTTCGCCGTGCTCTACCTCGCCTACCTGCAGGTTGAGGCGTACTTCATCTCACCCCGCATCATGCAGCGGGCGGTCGCGGTTCCCGGCTCGGTGGCAGTGATCGCCGTGATTGCTGGCGGCAGTCTGCTGGGCGTGCTGGGGGCGCTCATCGCCATTCCGACCGCCGCCGCCGTGATGTTGCTGCTCAAGGAAGTGTTCATCGCCCGTCAGGACGGGCAGTAGCCCGGTGTGCTGGATGCCACCGCTTTAGGACGCGGTGGCGGCTTCTCCGGTCCAGGTGGTCGGCAGCGAATCGGAGCTGCCGGGCAGGACGGTGTCGGCGATTTCATCGAGGACACGCGCCGCATACTTCTCCCCCACCCAGAGGTGCTTGGCCCCATCCACCCCAATGACCTCGGCCTGGGGTACCCGGGAGAACCGGGTGGTGGCCGCTGCTGGCTGAAGATAATCGTCGTGTTCGGGTACCAGGACCTTCAGGGTCAGACCGGAGGCGGCCCACGCATCGAGATCCTCATTCCCAGCTCGGTGGAGCGGCGGGGACAACAGGATTGCACCCTGAATGGCGGACGCTATCGGCTCGGAGGCGCCGTACTTCAGGCACAGTTCGGTGCCGAAGGACCAGCCGACCAGCCAGATGTTTTCCGGGTGGCGTTCGGCGGCCCAGGCGACAGCCGCCTCAATGTCTGCTTGTTCCGCTGCGCCGCCATCGAACTCGCCTTCGCTGCGGCCACGCGGCGAACTGGTGCCGCGGGTATTGAAGCGAAGTACTGCGATGTCCGCCAGCGCCGGAAGCCTGAAAGATGCCTTCCGGAACACGTGCGAGTCCATGAATCCGCCAGCGGTGGGCAGCGGATGCATGGTCACCAGTGTGGCCAGCGGCGGCCGGTCCACCGGTTCGGCGAACTCGCCCACCAGCGTCAACCCGTCGGAAGTCCGCAATTCAATGTCCGTGCGGATTGCGGGGAGCACCGTGGATGCCCTGATGTCCATCGGAGAGTCAGAATCGGTGAAGTCATAGCTGGAAGGCGTCGAAGTCATCGTTTCAGTCTAGGGGAACACGGGATAGCCCCGCGGTATCCGGAGCGGCCCTGCGCCGTCGTCGGCTCAGTACTTGTAGCTTCGGGTCCGCCAACAGTTCACGTGCCAGTGGCGCCGGCCAGCCAGCCCCGCGGCAGCGCCGAACAGTGAGTCTTCCTGCCAGACCACCAGGTGTGCGAGGCCGGATGGAATCACCCGGTGGCAGCCCGGACATACATAGTCCTTGGCAGCGTTGCGCTCGGTGATCCGGCGCACCGACCACTCGCCGTCGGGCGCGCTTTCGTGGGTCGGAATGCCAGCCCGCGCCCGCTCAAGATCGATCTCGGGCACCGGGCCGGTCTTGCGCCCGGGCTGAGCTGTTGGCTTCCCGGGACGACGGGGACGGTTGGAACGCGGCATAGACCTAGTCTGCCCGATGAATCGGATCGAATAAGACGAGATATTCTGACCCACCTCAGCGACGCGCCCGCGACGGTCTCCGAACCTTCCGAAACTGCCGACATCACGACGAGCGGCTGGGTCTGGGGCTGCTTGCCTACATCGTCTGAATAGTGCTCGCGGCCCGACAGGCCGCAGTAGCCGCCGAGCACCAGCCACCTTCCGGCACTCCCTGCCTTAGTTTCGGGGGCAGGGGTTCTCTGCGCATTGTGGGACGATTTAGGTACCCCCAAACCACTCAGCGAATTGGATGGCAATACGTGCGTTTAGTTGTAGCCCAGTGCTCAGTCGATTACATCGGCCGCCTCCGGGCCCACCTGCCCTTGGCCACCCGACTGCTGATGGTCAAGGCCGACGGGTCAGTATTGGTCCACTCCGACGGCGGCTCTTACAAGCCCCTCAACTGGATGAGCCCGCCAGCCACCCTGCGCATTGTCACTCCCGACGAGGCGGACACCGAGCTGGGTGTCACCGAAGTGTGGAACGTGCAGCATGCCAAGACCGACGACCGCCTGGTAATCAATATTCATGAGCTCATTCACGAGACTTCGCATGATCTGGGAGTGGATCCCGGCCTGGTCAAGGACGGCGTTGAGGCAGATCTGCAGCGCCTTCTGGCTGAGCAGATCCATCTCGCTGGCGCCGGTTTTACGCTGATTCGCCGTGAGTACATGACCGCCATCGGGCCCGTGGATATCCTTGCCCGTGATGCCTCAGGAGCCACTGTGGCCATTGAGCTCAAGCGCCGGGGCGACATCGATGGTGTTGAACAGCTGACCAGGTACCTCGAACTCCTTAATCGGGATCCCCTGATGTCTCCGGTCAGGGGAATCTTTGCGGCACAGCAGATCAAACCACAGGCACGCGTGCTGGCCCTGGATCGGGGTATCGACTGCCTGACGTTGGATTACGACATGATGCGTGGGGTAGACGACGTCGAGTCACGCCTCTTCTAGCCTGACCCTTGAGGCGGCTATCAGATGCCGATGATCGGGTGTAGATAACCGGATATCGGGTGCCAACCTTTCGTTCGAAACTTTGTTCGAGAGGTTTGTCCACATAGCCCTTTGTTCCGCAGGAATGTCGGTGGTGTTTGGGACAATAGAGGTATGGACGGCAGCGCAGCTCCATCACCGAAACGGAGGGGAATCCCCTCCCGGGTGACGGCTGCGCGGGGAGCCTCGGGTGCTTGTCGTGAACCTGAGCGCGGCCGACTCTCTGGTGCTGCGGACGGCATTCCTGTCGATTCTTCTTCTGCTACGTCTGCCGGTGCTGCTCCGACGAGCAACACTCCTGTGAGCACCCTTGCCGGGGCTGGCCGTAAGCGTTCCACCCGGGCCCTGGTCGAAGCGCTGAACTCCCTGAAACCGGCGGTGGATGCGGTGGGGTTGATTGATCAGTTGCGGGAGTTGGAGGATCTGAAGTCGGCGATTGCTGGGGTACAGGCCCGGATCACGGTTGCGATCGACGTCGCTGAACGCGACACCCAAACCCTCGCCGGGGTACCCGCCGCCGAACAGGGCAAAGGGGTGGGGGCGCAGGTCGCGTTGGCGCGGCGTGAATCCCCGTCCCGCGGCAGCCGGCTCCTCGGCTTGGCTCGGGCGCTGGTGACGGAGATGCCCCACACACTAGCCGCCCTCCACACGGGGCAGTTGAATGAGTGGCGGGCCACCCTGTTAGTGAAAGAGACCGCGTGCCTCAGCAGTGTTGACCGTGCTGCCGTGGATGAAGAGCTATCAGCTGATACGGGTAGGTTCACCGGGTGTGGGGATAAGGCGGTCGTCGCCGCGGCGAAGGCAGCCGCGTACCGCCGGGATCCCCGGTCGGTGGTGAACCGTGCCGCCCACGCTGCGACGGAGCGGTGTGTGAGTATCCGGCCAGCACCAGACACCATGGCCTACCTGACAGCGTTGCTCCCGGTGAAGGAAGCCGTCGCCACCTACGCCGTGTTGACTCGTCACGCTGACACGGTCCGGGGTGCTGGTGACCCCAGGTCCCGGGGTCAGGTGATGGCCGATACCCTCGTCGAACGCGTCACCGGGGTCCCCGGGGGTATCAGCCGGGTCGAGTTGCAGCTCATCATGACCGACCGTGCCCTCTTCCAGGGCGACAGCGAACCAGCACGGATCCCCGGCTACGGCATCGTCCCCTCCAGCTGGGCACGCAACCTCCTTCAGGCAGAGACACCGACCAGCCCACGGACACCAACAGGCCCGGGCATTCTAGAAGGCTCAGGCACACCAACAGGCCAGCGTCCCACCACAACCGAACCGGGTGCTGAGCCAGCAATCAGCCAGGGCGGTCCAACCAGCCCAGCAATCGGTCGGGCAGATTCGGCCGGGGCAGGGCCAGCTGGCGGCACTGGCACTGGCACTGGCCGGAAGGATCCAAGCGACTCCGCCGCACACCGTGCTTTCGACGTCTGGTTACGTCGTCTTTACACGGCCCCATCGAGCGGGGATTTGGTGGCGATGGATTCCACGGCCCGGCTCTTCACGAAAGCGCAACGCCGGTTTATTACTGCCCGGGATGACACCTGCCGGACCCCGTACTGCGACGCACCGATCCGCCACATCGACCACATCATCCCGTGGCATCGGGGCGGGCCGACATCGATCACGAATGGGGCTGGACTCTGCGAAGCGTGCAACCACACCAAAGAACACCCCGGCTGGACTGTAGCCCCCGCACCCGGACCGAGACATCAGCTCAAATCCACCACCCCCACCGGCCACACCTACCACTCCACCGCACCACCCCTACCCGGCAACGCGATAATCGAACGTCAACAGGTCAGGGCTGCGGGAATCTTCAGGACTATGGAAATTTTCAGGACTATGGAACAGGTCAGGACTGTGAAGCAGGACAGGTCGCGACCCTAAGCACCGAGAAAGGACCTTGCGCTCGGAAAGCCACAGCACAAGGTCATCCACGCGACCAACCCGCGAGCTGCGCATAGAATCAGGCTATGGTCAGCAACGAGATTCCTGGACGCTCCACTGTGCGTTACATTCGTGGACGCATCATCACCGAGGCCGGAATCATTGATGACGGGGTGCTGGCTGTCGACGGCGATCGCATTTCGTTCGCCGGCCCAGCTGCCGCATTCGATGGCGGATCCGCACCGGCGGATCGGGAATTCCCGCCGGGCAGTATCCTCCTACCCGGACTCGTGGACACCCACTGTCACGGAGCCAACGGCGGGGACTTCGCCAATGCTGATGTAAGTGCCGCGCGCCGGGCGGTCGACTTCCTCCACCGCAGCGGCACCACCACCGTCCTGGCGAGCACCATGACCGCTCCGCGGCAAGACTTGATCAATGCGCTTGCGGTCCTGGCCGGGCTGGCAGAGGAAGGGGTCATCGCGGGCATCCACGCGGAAGGACCGTTTGTCTCGGTCGCACGCTGCGGCGCCCAAAACCCCGACTACATTTCCGACCCTGAACCCGACTATGTGGCAGACCTGATCGAAGCGGCACAGGGCAGGCTCAAGACCATGACCTACGCGCCGGAGCTGCCTGGAGCGGATGCACTGGTCGATATCCTGACCACCCACGGGATCACCCCGTCCCTCGGCCACACCGATGCCGACGCCGACACCGCTGCAGCGTCGCTGTCACTCGCCTGGGAGGAAATGGAGTCATCCGGGTTCGACGGCTACAGCATGCGACCCACCGTCACACACCTCTTCAATGGGATGCCGCCACTGCACCACCGCTCCCCCGGGCCGGTAGCCGCCTGCCTCAGGGCAGCGAAAGCGGGGACTGCCGTCGTCGAACTGATCGCTGACAACGCTCACCTGGATCCCCAAACGGTCCTGACTGTTTTCGACCTCGTGGGGTCGGAGAACATCACGTTGGTGACCGATTCAATGGCCGCGGCGGGTCTCCCCGACGGCAACTACCATCTGGGCTCCTCCGCTGTGACAGTCGCCAATGGCGTAGCTACCCTTGACCGCACCGGATCCCTCGCCGGCGGTACGGCAGTTCTGCTTGATGTGGTGCGCCGCACCGTTGACGCCGGTGTACCCCTCAAAGATGCGGTGGCCTCCGCGACCGCGGTCCCCGCCAACGTCCTCGGACTCGCCGATGAAATCGGCAGCCTCCGGCTGGGCCTGCGCGCCGATGCCGTGGTGGTGACCGCCGACCTTGCATTGCTGGCCGTGCTCCGGGAAGGCGTCTGGCTGGAACCGTTCTAACAGCATGCCTACCCGTTACCTTTTGCTAATTTCCCAGAATTTGCACGAAATCTCCGTTGACCAGCACAGGCCATTATGTGATGCTTATTTCAGTCTTTGTGTACGTGTGAAGCATGCTCGCAAGACGATGTTGCGAGCGTGTGACTTCCCACCGGAACCGAAATACAAGAGGTGCCGATAGGTTGTTTCCGTGGAGTGACCCCGGGACTACATGCAGTGTGTAGGACTGAACATTTCATTATGGAGGAGAAACAAATGGCACAGGGCACTGTGAAATGGTTTAACGCTGAAAAGGGCTTCGGCTTCATCACCCCGGACGACTCCGACGGCGATGTTTTTGTACATTACTCTGAGATCCAGACCGGTGGATTCAAGACTCTTGACGAAAACCAGCGCGTTCAGTTCGAAATCGGTCAGGGCGCCAAGGGCCCCCAGGCTACCGGCGTCACCGCCCTGTAGCGTCCGATCGGTCGTCTCAGCAGTCGACCGGTTCTTTATAGGTAGGGCCCCCACGGATCACCGTGGGGGCCCTACCTATATGTGGATCTCAGCGCCAGGTACCTATCCCGACAACCGGTCCCGCCTCCAGCCACGAGGACAGGCCCGCGTAGACGTCGAACTTCATCGCCAGCAACACTTCCTGGCCCTCGTAGTCCAGCGTGACCACTATCGCGCCGGGCTGGATCCGGCGTTTCTCAGCCTCAGTGGGCTGACGCCATCCCTTAAGCTCCAGCGAACTGCGTAGATAACGGTAGCGGGGACGAGGACTCAAGGATGCCATCTGAAGCCATTCAAGATGCAGGTCCGTATAACGACAAACCCCCATCTGCCATCCCTGGGGAGGGAAGCAGATGGAGGCGTCAAAGGTTCCGAGCGCTCCGCGCAGCTGAAGCCGGCGAAGACCGAAAGCCATGATGGCAAGCACCAGCAGCAGAAAGATCGCTGCGAGCGTGATGAAGGCTATACCTAGACCGTCCATCACCGGTGCTGTCAGCGAGTCTCCGCGGACACATTGCCGCCGATCTTCGCGTTGTCAGCGACAATGACTACCCGGTTGCTGTCGACAGAGAAGAACCCTCCGTCAACCGTTACCAATAGCCGTTCACCGGAGACGGGCTCAATGGCCATTTCGCCTTCAGCCAGGATGGCGAGCATCGGAGCATGCCCGGGCAGGATACCGATTTCGCCGTCGCTGGTGCGAGCCCTGACCATGGTCGCCGCGCCGGACCAGACAAAATGGTCCGCCGCGACGATTTCTACTTCGAGTTCAGCCATGAACGTTACTTTCCGGTCTGCTCTTGGATCTTGGCCCACTGGCGCTCGACGTCGTCGAGTCCGCCAATGTTGAAGAACGCCTGCTCAGCAATATGGTCAAGGTCGCCGTTGGCGATGGCGTTGAAGCCCTCGATGGTGTCCTTGATGCTCACGGTGGAGCCTTCGACTCCGGTGAACTGCTTAGCCGTGTAGGTGTTCTGCGACAGGAACTGCTGGATACGGCGTGCCCGCGAAACAACAATCTTGTCTTCTTCGGAGAGCTCGTCAACACCGAGGATGGCGATGATGTCCTGCAGTTCCTTGTTCTTCTGGAGGATCTGCTTGACACGCACTGCAGTGTTGTAGTGATCGTGTCCGATGTACTGGGGATCGAGAATTCGCGACGTCGAAGTCAGCGGGTCGATCGCCGGGTACAGACCACGTGAAGCAATTTCACGCGACAGCTCGGTGGTGGCATCAAGGTGGGCGAAGGTTGCTGCCGGTGCCGGGTCGGTGTAGTCATCAGCAGGTACGTAGACGGCCTGCATTGACGTGATCGAGTGGCCCTTGGTCGAGGTGATGCGCTCCTGGAGGAGTCCCATCTCATCGGCAAGGTTCGGCTGGTAGCCCACTGCCGAAGGCATCCGGCCGAGGAGGGTCGATACCTCGGAACCTGCCTGGGTGAAGCGGAAGATGTTGTCAACGAACAACAGCACGTCCTGCTTCTGGACATCCCTGAAGTACTCGGCCATGGTCAGGGCCGACAGGGCAACCCGGAGGCGCGTTCCTGGTGGCTCATCCATCTGGCCGAACACCAACGCGGTGTCCTTCAGGACGCCCGCCTCTTCCATTTCAACCCAGAGGTCGTTTCCTTCACGGGTCCGCTCGCCAACACCGGCGAATACCGAGGTACCACCGAAGTTACGGGCAACACGGGTGATCATTTCCTGGATCAGCACGGTCTTGCCAACGCCTGCACCGCCGAACAACCCGATCTTTCCACCCTTGATGTACGGGGTGAGAAGGTCGATGCTCTTGATGCCGGTCTCCAGCATCTCGGTGGAGCCTTCGAGCTGGGCGAATGCCGGTGGCTTGCGGTGGATTGGCCACCGCTCAGTGATCTCCAGCGAGGACTCTTCGACGTCGAGGGGCTTACCCAGGACGTTGAAGATGTGACCCTTGACGACGTCGCCGACGGGCACCGAAATGGCGCTGCCGGTGTCGTGGACAACGGTTCCGCGGACCAGGCCGTCAGTGGCCTGGAGCGAGATTGCACGCACCAGGTTGTCACCGAGGTGCTGTGAGGTCTCGAAGGTGATCATGTGCGTCTCACCATTGAGAGTGATCTCAGTGGTCAGCGCGTTGTAGATTGCGGGAATGGCGTCAGCCGGGAACTCGACGTCGACAACCGGGCCAATGACACGGGCGATTCGACCTGTGCCGCCGGATGCAACTGAGTCACTACCGTGCTCAATAGTCTGGGCAGTCATCTCTCTCACTTCACTTACGTAGATGGCGTGGGGCTAAGTCTAACTAGGGTGGAGCAGGTTCAAGAATTTGCGGGGAAGCTAGGATGCGCTGAGCGCGTCCGCACCTGCCACAATCTCCGAAAGTTCCTGGGTGATCTCCGCCTGGCGCGCAGTGTTGCGGAGCCGGGTGTACTTCTTGATCAGATCAGTTGCGTTGTCGCCTGCGGACTTCATTGCCCGCTGACGGGCGGCGAGTTCGCTCGCTGCTGCCTGCAACAGGGCCGCGAAGATCCGCGACTCGATGTAGCGGGGGAGCAGTGCGTCCAGAACCATTTCGGGCTCCGGCTCATACTCGTAGAGCGGCAACAGATCTGATTCAGATGCTGCTTCCTCTTCGACGACCTCGAGTGGAAGCAGGCGGATTACCGTTGGTTCCTGCAACACCATTGACCTGAAGCGGGTGTAAACAACATGGATTTCGTCGACGCCGCCGTCTTCGAAGTCCGTATTGAACTCGGCCAGGAGTGCTTTGCCGATCTCGCGTGCGGTTTCAAAATCTGGCGCGTCAGTCCCGCCGATCCACACGTTCTCGAACGCGCGGTCCCGGAAGTCGAAGTAGGCCTGCGCCTTCCGACCGACAAGGTAGGTTTTGACTTCCTTGCCTTCTTCCCGAAGCAGCTCGATCAGTGATTCGGCCTGCTTCAGCACGCTCGCTGAGTAGGATCCCGCGAGTCCGCGGTCTGAGGTCATCACGAGAACCGCCGATCGCCGAATCTGCTCCGGCTCGGTGGTGAGCGGGTGATCGATCTCTGACTGCGATGCCACTGCTGAGACGGCACGGGTGATCGCATTGGCGTAGGGCAGGGACGAGGATACTCGTGCCCTTGCCTTGCCGATGCGAGAAGTCGCGATCAGCTCCATCGCCTTGAAGATCTTCCTCATCGACGTGGTCGACGTGATCTTCTGGCGGTAGACCCGGATCTGGGCTCCCATACATGTCCTTTCCTTCGTAGTCCACCTGGGGATTACGGCTAAGGCCGGGGTGGTACCGGGGTGACTGAGTCACCCCGGTACCTCATTCCCTAGCGCTTCTGCTTGACGATCTTCTCCTGGTCGACCTCGTCCTCGGAGAGGGCGCTGTACTCTTCGTGTCCGGCTACCAGTCCATCGTGGCCTTCGCCGAAGAAGCCCTGCTTGAAGTCGTCGATCTGCTTCTTCAGCTCGTCGACGGTGGAGTCCTCAAGGAGGTTGGTCTCGGCCAGGGTGGTGAGGACTGACGACTTGTGCCGCAGGTGCTCGAGGAACTGGCCCTCGAACTTGCGAACGTCCTCAACCGGTACGTCGTCGAGGTAGCCGTTGGTGCCGGCCCAGATCGAAACGACCTGATCCTCTACGGGGAACGGTGCATACTGGCCCTGCTTGAGCAGTTCCATCAGGCGCGCACCGCGGGTCAGCTGCTGACGCGATGCTGCATCCAGGTCCGAGGCGAACATTGCGAACGCCTGCATGTCCCGGTACTGCGCGAGGTCCAGCTTCAACGTGCCCGAGACCTTCTTCATGGCCTTGACCTGTGCTGAACCACCCACGCGTGACACCGAGACGCCGACATCGACTGCTGGACGCTGGTTGGCGTTGAAGAGGTCCGACTGCAGGAAGATCTGCCCATCGGTGATCGAGATAACGTTGGTCGGAATGAACGCCGAGACGTCGTTGGCTTTGGTCTCGACGATCGGCAGACCGGTCATCGAACCCGCACCGAGCTCATCGGAGAGCTTCGCACAACGCTCCAGCAGACGGGAGTGCAAGTAGAACACGTCGCCCGGGTAGGCTTCGCGTCCTGGTGGACGACGCAGCAGCAGCGACACCGCTCGGTAGGCTTCAGCCTGCTTGGAAAGGTCATCGAAGATCACCAGGACGTGTTTGCCGGCGTACATCCAGTGCTGGCCGATGGCCGAACCTGCGTAGGGTGCCAGGTACTTGAAGCCTGAGGGATCGGATGCAGGTGATGCAACGATCGTGGTGTACTCCAGGGCGCCCTTGTCCTCAAGGGTCTGGCGTACGGCAGCGATAGTTGAGGCCTTCTGTCCAATGGCGACGTAGATGCAGCGAACCTGCTTCTTCACATCGCCGGACTCCCAGTTGGCCTTCTGGTTGATGATGGTGTCGACGGCGATGGCCGTCTTGCCGGTCTGACGATCACCAATGATCAGCTGGCGCTGGCCACGGCCGATCGGGATCATCGCGTCGATGGCCTTAAGCCCGGTCTGCATGGGCTCGTGGACCGACTTACGCTCGGTAACGCCCGGCGCCTGAAGCTCCAGTGCGCGCCGCGCTTCCGCCTTGATCTCGCCAAGGTCATCGATGGGCTGACCCAGAGGGTCAACTACGCGGCCGAGGAAGGCGTCGCCCACTGGCACGGAGAGGATCTCTCCTGTGCGGTGAACTTCCTGGCCTTCTTCGATACCGGTGAAGTCACCAAGCACGACGACGCCGATTTCACGGGTGTCGAGGTTCTGGGCGAGGCCCAGGGTGCCATCTTCGAAACGCAACAATTCATTGGCCATCACCGAAGGCAATCCTTCTACCTTGGCGATGCCATCGCTGGCAGTGCTCACGCGGCCGACTTCAACGCGTTCTGCGTTGCCGGGCTCGTAGGATGCCGCAAACTCGTTCAACGCATTACGGACGTCTTCGGCGTTGATGGTCAATTCGGCCATCTGCAGTCCCTGCTCTCCTGTGTTGTGATCACCACTGCTTCGCGGCGACCGGTGTGTAATTCAGTCTGTTGTGTGTCTGGCTCCAGGACGGCGTACCGTCCTACACCGCAAGCTTTCGCCGCAGTTCAGACAGCCTGGCGATAACCGTGGAATCAACCACTTCATCGCCAACCTGGACGCGGACCCCGCCAATAAGCGACGGCTCCACGGTGACATCGGTTCTGAGCTCGCGTCCAAACAGGGAGTTGAGGCCCTGCTGCAACCGCTCGTACTGCTCATCAGTCAACGGACGGGTAACGCTGACGTTGGCAATCCAGCGGTCATGCCGTTTGGCCACGAGTTCAACGAACCGCTTCACCAAGTGAGTGGGCTTGATGCCGCGGGGTGCCTGTACTGCCTGACGCACCAACAGCTGCGCTTCTGGTCCGGCGTTGGGAACCAGCTTCAGCGCCAGGGCAACCCGGGCGTCGTCAGTGGCCTGCCGCTCGGACAGAGCACGCTGCAATTCGTGGCTCGAGTCAACGGTCCTGATGAAGTCGAAGAGGTCGTTTTCAAGACTCTCCAGACTTGCTGCACCGTTGCCCCGATTTTCTGCCACCGCAATCGCTGCGGTGGCACCAAGGGTTTCCAGCGCGTCTCCAAGGTCCCGGGCCGCGGCCCATCGCATGGAAACCAGTTCCCCGACCACCGTCGCTGTCTGCTCTGAGACCTTGCCCGCAACCAGGGTCGAAACCAGTGCGGCTTTGTCCCTGCCTTCGCGGGAAGGATCGGTCAGCGCGCGACGGAGACCGGCGTTGCTATCGAGCATGTCGAGGACCCCGAAGAGTTCCTCGGCCAACGACAGCGTTGCGCCGGGCAGACGGGTTTCTAGATCTTTGAGTGCCGTTGCCAGGGACTGGCTGGATACACCTGCCATTACTTCGATGCACCTGCGCTCTGAGTTTCGAGGTCGGCCAGGAAGCGGTCGACGACCCGCGCGGACCGCTGATCATCAGAAAGCGACTCTCCAACGATGCGGCTGGCGAGGTCGGTTGCCAGCGTGCCAACTTCGGCGCGCAGTGACACAACAGCTGCCTGACGTTCTGCTTCAATCTGGACGTGTGCCTGCTCGGTGATACGAGCTGACTCAGCTCCGGCCTTTTCCTTCAGTTCCGCGAGGATCTGCGCACCTTCGGCGCGTGCTTCCTCACGGATGCGGTTGGCTTCCGTGCGTGCATCCACCAACTGCTGCTTGTATTCGTCAAGCGCTGCGTTTGCTTCAGCCTGCGCTGCTTCAGCCTTGGCGATGCCGCCTTCGATGGCTGCAGTCCGCTCCGCAAACGTCTTCTCAAACGCCGGCATCACGAACTTGATGACGATGAACATCAGCACCGCGAAGCCCACCAACGTAACGAGCAGTTCCCACAGATTCGGGATAAGAGGACTTGTGCCCTCTTCTGCCGCCATTATCGCTGCGTTAAGCATGTTTCACCCGTCTTTCTTTAGCTAGTCTATGGACCGTGGCGGACGCGTAATTACGCGCCGATAACGAACGCGAAGACCAAGCCGAGGATGGCGAGTGCTTCAGTCAAAGCCAGTCCGAGGAAGGCGATGGGCTGGAGGACCCGCTGGGCTTCTGGCTGACGCGCTACACCGTTGATGTATGCGGCGAAGACGAGTCCTACACCGATGCCACCACCAATTGCGGAGAGACCGTATCCAACGAGGTTGAGGCTACCCTGTACTTCCATTGTGTTCCTTTCAAGATGCCGCTTGCTGCGACAGGTTGTTTGGGATCATCCCCGACGGGGAAGTCTGTATTAGTTAGTCGTGAAAATTAGTGAGCGTCGGCGTGGAGTGCGCCTTCGATGTAGATGGCTGCCAGCAGTGTGAACACGTACGCCTGGAGGATCATGATCAGCACCTCAAGCATGTACATGGAGACAGCTCCAACCAGGACCAGCACGCTCGTACCCTGTAGCAGGATGTTTCCCGTCAGCACCATGTATTCAATGGCCGAACCGGCCAGGGTGATGATCAGGTGGCCTGCCAGCATAGTGGCGAAGAGTCGGAGTGAGTGGGTCACCGGACGAACGAGGAAGTTCGAGATGATCTCGATGGGGACCACGATCGGCAGGATGTACCAGGGAACCCCCGACGGGACAACTGCCAGTTTGAAGTAACGCAGTCCGTGCTTCTTGATGCCAATGCCAACCCAGAGTAGGTAGAAAATCCCCGCAATGGCGTAGGCGCTACCTGGATGGGAGAAGCTCGGCAACTGAAGGAACGGAATCGCGCCGAAAATGTTGTTTACGAGGACGAAGAAGAATGCGGTGAAAAGCCACGGCACATACTTCATGAAGTCCTTGCCACCGATAATGTCCTTACCGATGGAGTTCCTGACGAATCCGTAGGCGGACTCCCCCAGGAACTGCATTTTGCCGGGGACCAGCTTTCCCTTGCGGGAGGCAATGATGAAGAAGATGGCAATAAAGATGACTGACAGGATAATCATCAGCATCTGCTTGCCGAAGCCACCCTCGAACCAGACGCCGTATTCACCGCCCCACGGGAAAATATCCCGGTAGTGGGTGTCGTCAATTGTGGGGGCTACGAAACCCTCATCCGTTGTAGTGGCCGGGAGCGCAAGCGCGATCAACGCGTTTCCTCTCTGCAGTGTCCATCGTTGGGCAGGTTCTGATCGGGCATGGATTTACTGCTCCGACTCATTAAGTTTTCGACATTCACTTAGGGTTCTCCCCAGCCTTCCCGCTGCTGTCCCGCGGCGTCGAACCGGGCTCAGCTTGTATGGTGCGGGTGAGGTTATGCATATGGGAGAGGTAGAAACCCCCGACTGCACCCAAGAGACCTCCAACGAGCACTATCCATCGTGTTCCCAGGAGGTTGTCCAGCCCCCACCCTATCAAACTCCAGACGAGTATCCCGCCAATAATGTAGCTAAAGACGGCAATACCAGCGTTGTATCCGCCCTCACCGTAGGGGCCCCGATCGGCCCCACCATCAGTGTTTGCCGTAGACGACTGTCGGGGGTCCTGTGGGCGCGAATCAGCCACGGTCTCCCTCATTTCCTGGAGCTGGCTTGACCGGCTCCGGGTCGTTGTAAAGCTGGTGCCGCGCCTTGGAGAAGACATAGAGTTCCACCGTTTGCCAAAGAATCACCGTTCCGACAGCGCCGGCGAAGAACCAGTTCGGCTCGAGCCATGGTGGAGTCCCGAGCACGAAGAGAACAACCGCGAACCCAACAACCTTGATCGCATACGTTACGGCGAAGAGCCCGATGGCACCCGATGGGTTATTGCGTCCAGCGAAGTGTCCAACAGCAAGGCTGATCCCGAAGAAAGCGACGACGACCGCGAACCCGAACAACGCGCTCAAGGCAGCGCCCGGACCGGTGACGAAAATCGCGACCGCAGCGGTCACGGCAATGGCTGAGGTAGTGACCAGAACGCATTTTTTAAGGATTCCCAGCCAGAGGGATCCTGACGGATCAGCGGCGGGATGGGTAGTGCCTCGACGGGCACCGACGCCTGGGGCGTCAGGTGTGCTCATAGGGAATCCATCCGTAGATTCGATGTGAGGGAAGTCCCCGACTCAGGCCACGGGAGGAACGCCGCGGACTGCGTATCAATTCTACAGTAAAGAGAAATCGGGGTTCGACCCGCTCACCCGGGCAGAGTGCGGGAGGCCTTGACGCGGCCGGTCAACAGCCGAGGTGAGTAGAGGTAGAGCACCACTACCCCGGCGGCCAGCAGAGAGAACGCGACCGCAACGAATGGCGAGGCAGTCGCCGCGACAAATCCGGCAGCGCCGGTGAGCACCGAACAGCCGGTGACCAGGAGCGCCGATTGGACGTGGGTCAGTCCCACGTCGGTCAGGCGCTGGTAGACATGCTCACGGTGGGAGGCGTACCAGCGGTCACCGGCCCGGACGCGGCGCAGGAAGGTGGTGAAGGTGTCGGCGAGGTAAATCAGCACCGGTGAGAACAGATACTCGAGGTACACCCCAGCGAGCAATCCGGTGACAGCTATCGCCGCGATGGAGGCGCCCAGTAGGTAACTGCCCACATCGCCGAGGAACACGAATCCCCTACCCAGATTCCAGGGCAGGAACCCCGCAAAGGCTGCCGCCACCACCAGGCCTGCAACAACGAGCCAGAGCTGGTCGCTGAGCATCCCGGCGATCGCATAGAAGGCGCCTACCGCCACTCCATGCATACCGGAGATACCGTTGATGCCATCCATGAAGTTTGCCGCGTTGATGTACGCAGCCACGGCTAGCGCACCCACCGGAACCCACCAGAAGCTCTGCCCGATGGTCCACGCCAGCGCCGCGGTACCTACCGCTCCGATCATCAGTTGCAGAACTGCACGCACCCTAATCGAGATTCCACGATAGTCCTCGATCCAGCCCAGCAACGCCGCGACGGAGAGCATGGACAGAATAATCACGATCAACGACCGATCCACGGCCACCAGCCCGATGGCAAGGGAAAGCACCAGCGACGCCGCGATGCCCACCGCCACGGTGATCCCCACTCCGCGGATCACCACCGTTGTGTGAGAGGACCGCTCATTGGGGATGTCCAGCACCCCGAGCTTCGCCAGCACCGGCTTGAGGACGAAAGGCAAAAGAGCGCTGAGGACCAGGGAGGTACCGACCACGAGGGCGAGCTGGAGTTCAAGCATCGAGAATCCCGCCCTTGCGTTTCCAGTCGAGCAGGTTCAGCTGTCCCGGGTCGAGAATCGATACGTTGGTGTGCGAGATTTTCGGGTGCAGCGGACGGGAACCGTCTTCGCCGAATCCGACCAGTTCCTCATGCATCTTCTCCCCCGGCCTGAGACCGGTGAAAACTATTTCAATGTCCTTACCCGACATCGTGATCATCCGTTGCGCGACGTCGAGGATTTTCACCGCCTCGCCCATGTCCAGGATCAGCACCTCACCCGGGCGTCCAATAGCCCCGGCCTGGATCACCAACTGGCAGGCCTCGGGAATGGTCATGAAGAACCGGGTGACCTCAGGGTCGGTCACGGTGATGGGTCCGCCCACCCTGA
Organism: Arthrobacter sp. CAN_A212; assembly: GCF_015752345.1. Lineage (NCBI taxonomy): Bacteria > Bacillati > Actinomycetota > Actinomycetes > Micrococcales > Micrococcaceae > Arthrobacter > Arthrobacter sp. CAN_A212. The sequence continues at coordinate 186,552 of NZ_JADOUT010000002.1, read as the reverse complement.
TCTGCTCGGTAAAGAGGGGCAGCATCGAGCCCCGGCTTCCGATGACGTTGCCGAACCGGACCGAGACGTAACTGTTCGCAGTCTGAGTAGCCTGCCAGGCGGTGAGCTTCTCGGCGACCCGTTTCGAGTGACCCAGCACGCTGGTGGGGTTCGCCGCCTTGTCGGTGGAAATGTTCACGAAATGGGTCACGCCTGCTGCCTTGGCGGCGTTGAGCACGTTCTGGGTGCCCAGGACGTTGGTTTTCCAGGCTTCTTCCGGGTACTGCTCGAGCAACGACACGTGCTTGAGGGCTGCCGCGTGGAACACCACCTCGGGTTTGCGTTCCCCAAAGATCGCCTGCAGCGTGTCGGCATCGCGAATGTCCGCCAGGACGGTGTCCTTGCCGGTCAGCAGTCCACGCCCCGTCATGGAGAGCTGGGTGGTCTGCAGTCCCGTTTCGTCGCGGTCGAGCATGATGAGCTCGGCGGGGTTGAACTGCGCCAGCTGACGGCACAGCTCGGATCCGATGGATCCGCCGGCGCCGGTGACCAGCACCTTCTTTCCGGTGATGTACCCGGCGACCTCGTCGGCGTGGATGTCCACGGGCCGGCGACCAATGAGGTCCTCGACCGCAACCTCGCGAAAGTCGGAGAAACCGGCGCCAGACCCTTCGGTCGCGAGCATATCCCGCAGGGGTGGCAGGACCAGGACCCTGATGTTCATTCCGGCCACCAGATCGGACACCCGGCGCACCTGGGCTGCTTCGACGTCGGCGAACGCGATCACCAGCACCGAAGCCCGGGTGCGCGCGATGATCCCCGGAAGGTCCTCAAGCCGGCCCAGGACTGGAACGGTGGCAAGGCGGAGGTGTTTCTTGGCGGGGTCATCGTCGATCAGGCCCACCGGAAAGTACGGTGAGTCCCGGTCCTGGAGCATCCGACCCACCAGCGAACCACCGAGGAACCCGGCTCCGTAGATGAGGGTCCGCTGTGCATCCTCACCGGGTTTTGCCTTGCTTTCAACAAACATGCGTTTGAGGTACCTGGTGGAGGCCATGAACATGCAGGCAAACGGGAACGCGATGATGCCGATGCTGCGCGGAATTTCGATGATCGAGAAGAAGGCGACACTGACCAGCAGGAGGATCACCGAGACGATGACCGTGACGATCACCAGTAGTCGTGCCTCGTGGAAGCTGCCGAAACTATAACGGCCGCGATAGAGGGCGAAGCTCAGACCTACTGCGAGCTGGGCGGCGAGGGCCGCCGCGCAGAACACCACCACCCCCGTCACGTTGATCTGGTTGATCAGTAGCTCGTACCGGAGTACCAGGGCCAACACAATCGCGACCACCCAGGCCACCGAATCGAAAATGTACTGCGACCAGAGCCAGAGCGTCGGCTTCTCCGACCGCGTCGTGCTGCGGTTATCTGGCCCTTCCCGGGCTGGATCCGCGCTGTCAGCGAGTTTCATGGTTCCTAACAACGGCTCGGCGGTCATGGCAATCGTGTAGAGGAGTCCTCACGGCGAGGGGTAAGTCCTCACGGCAAAGTATCAGCTCGTGCTGGTGTAATAGACTCTCCCTACCCGAGAATACTAACCGCACTACCCGGCCCTGACCGCTTTTGAGGCGTGTTGTGAGCGGACCGGAAAGGACTGTTTTGCAGGATACCGTGGCCGTTGCGGCAGTGACTTTTGACCGCCCTGACGACCTGCGTACCCTCCTGCTGGCACTGTCCCAACAGAGCACGCCGCTCACCTCGGTCGCGCTGGTTGACTCGGGAACCCGGGACATCGAGGCAATCGCCGTCGAATCCGACGCACCGGTGAACTACATCCGCTCCCTGAGCAATCTTGGCGGTGCAGGCGGGTTTTCCCTTGCCATCCTGTCCGCGATGGCCAGCGGCGCCGAGTGGGTCTGGATCATGGACGACGACGCCCACCCGGAGGATCCGGAAGCCCTCGCTACCCTGCTGGCAGCCGCGAAAGCGGAGGGACTCGACGCCGTCGTACCCCTGATCGTGGCCCCCGGAGAGCCGACCCGGCTGTCCTTTCCTTTCCGGTTGGCTGGGCGTTCGGTGCACGACCGTGCCGAAGTCGAGAAGCTGGGGATCATCAGAGACGTTGGCCAATTCTTCAACGGCGCGTTGATCCGCACCGACGTGTTTTTCCGGGTGGGACTTCCCGATCTCCGCCTGTTCATCCGCGGAGATGAAACGGATTTCATGCTGCGGCTCCGGCGTGCCGGCATTCCGTTCGGCACGGTGACCACCGTTGCCCTGAGCCATCCTCCGGGGTGGGCGGAAACACACCAGGTCCTCGGTGACCGGCTGCACGTGCTCGTCCCCGAGACGGCGTTCAAGCGTTATTACTACTTCCGTAACCGCGGATATTTGACGCGCCGGTATGGCCGGGTGAAATCTCTCATCGCGGACGGCGTGGGCTACCCGCTCTATTACCTGGCGCATCGCGACCCGCGCGGACTCGCCGACTGGTTCAGGGCCTACTCCACCGGCGTGCGCGGACGCGGTTTTGGGCCCCCCTCGGACCATGGATTCTGAGATGACCGCCTCCGACCCCGCCGTGACGGTGGTTGTCACCACCTTCAACCGGGCAGGCTACCTCCGGGTCCTGCTCGAAACCATTGCGCAGCTGGATCCGGCACCGCAGAACGTCATTGTGGTCAACAACGCGAGTACCGATGCCACGGACGAGGTCATTGCGCAGGCGAACCTCCCGGTGCCGCTGATTCATCACCGGTTGAAGAAGAATGTCGGCGGATCCGGCGGTTTCTCGGCCGGGGCGGAGCGGGCACTCGCCGAGGGCGCCGAGTGGCTCTGGCTGATGGACGACGACGTCGAGGTGCTTCCCGGCGCGATCGCCGCATTCCAGCCGCAGCTGCAGACGTATCGCTGCCTTCACGGGCGCCGGTACGACCACTCGGGCAAACCGTTCTTCTGGCAGCACCACTTCAACGCTTTTCTCGGCGTACACTTCCCGGTCCGCGGCAACGTGTTTCGCCATAGCCGCGTATTCCATACCAATGTGGGCTGCTTCGAAGGAATGCTGGTCCACGCCGATGTGGTGCGCCGCGTGGGTCTCCCCGATCCCCGGTTCTTCCTCAACGGGGACGACACCACCTACGGCTGGCTGATCTCCCAGTCCGAGCCGGTGGTGTACATCAACGAGTACGTGCTGAAAAAAGCCCGGCCCCAGAAACAGATTGACCTCGGAGTGCGGCACCTGAACGATTCAAATGATCTGGGCCGCTACTGCGGCATGCGGAACCGGGGCCATCAGGCGCGCTACCTCAGGATCAACGGCAGGTTCAACCGCTGGGGCTTTGGTCTGGGCACCCTGCTGACCGCTGCCAAGGAAGTGTTCCGGCTGGTCGCCGTCGAGCACTCCCTCTCCGGGCTGGCACCGCTCTGGCGGGGCTGGCGGGAGTCACGCGCGATCCTCACGGATCCTTCGTGGCAGCCCATGCCGCCCTTGGAACCTCCTGCCAAACGCCCTGAGGGGTCCGAGCTGCTGAGGGAGAAGAACTGACGATGCCCTGGGTGATTGTTGGCGCTACCGGGTTTGTCGGATCGGCCGTGTTACGTGCCGCGCAGGATGCGGGTGTGGAGGCGACGGGTATCGCGGCACCCCGCCTGGCGAGCGATGCCACGTCCGCTGGACAGATCCTCGATGAGGCAGCCCGCCACCCGTCGGTCGCCGGGCTCGCCGCGGCGCTGTCCGGTGCTTCAGTGGTGGTCAACGCCGCTGGTGTCGCCGCGCCGCGAAGCGCTGACACGGCTGAACTCCGCGGAGCAAACGCGCTGCTCCCCGCTGTCCTGGCCTACGCCTGCTCGGCAGCGCGGGTGGACCGGCTGATCCACCTGAGCAGTGCAGCGGTCCAGGGTCAACGGGAGGTCCTGGACGAGTCCTTCGACCTGGCGCCGTTTTCGGCCTACTCCCGGAGCAAGGCACTGGGCGAGGAAGCACTCCGTCTCACCGTTGGACGGGGTGGGGTTGAGGGAACGCACCCGGTGGTGGTCCGCGCCACGTCGGTGCAGGGTGCCGATCGACCGACGACCGCCGCACTCGCGCGGCTGGCAGCATCACCCCTGGCCTCGGTAGCCGCACCCGGAACCGCAAGCACCCCGGTCACGTCGGTGGAGTCCCTGGCCGATTATGTGGTTCAGGTGGGTTCTTTTGCCGGACCTCTTCCGGCTGTCATCCTGCAGCCCAGCGAAGGAATGACGGTCCGCTCCGTACTGGAGGCAGCCGGAGGCACCCCCATGGTGCTGCCGCGGTCCCTGTGCCGTTTCATCCTCCGCGCGGGCTACCAGATGTCAGCACTGCTCAGTGAACGACTGCATGGCAGCCTGCGCCGGGTGGAACTGATGTGGTTCGGTCAGGCACAGGACCCGGGGTGGGCTGAAGCCCACAACATCCGGGTGGAGCACCGGGTCAGTGGTGTGCTGGAGGCTGCGGGGTCCCGGCGTCGTCAGGGTCGAGCGGGGCGGAACCGTCAGAATCGTCAGGAGCGCCAGGTTCCCTGACCCCGGGGACAACCTCCTGCAGCTGGGTCAGGCTGATACTACCGGCGCGCACCAGCACGAGGTCCTCCCCCGTTGCGTCGACGATTGTCGAGGCGGTGCCACTCCGTGGTCCACCCTCAAGGTACACCTCCACCGAGTCGGCCAGCTGGGCATAGGCCTCGGCGCCGGTGGTTGCGGCCGGCGACCCCGTGCGGTTGGCCGACGAGACAGCCATGGGTCCGGTCAAGGTCAGCAGGTCGAGCGCCAACGCGTCGTCGGGCACCCGCAGCGCAACCGTCCCCAGGGTCTCGCCGAGGTCCCAGGTCAGGGAGGGCTGGGCCCGGAAGATGAGGGTCAGGCCTCCTGGCCAGAAGGCCTCGGCAAGCTTCCTCGCATCAGGGTGGACATCGGTGGCCAGTCCGTCCATGGTCTGGACACGGGGTATCAGGACGGGCGGCGGCATGTTCCGCCCACGACCCTTGGATGCCAACAGGGTGGCGACAGCCTGGGGCGAGAAAGCATCGGCGGCGATCCCGTACACCGTGTCGGTGGGGAGCACCACACACTGGTTGGCTGCAACGGCGCGTTGGGCGTGGGCCAACCCGTCGGCGCGCTGGGCCGGCTCGGAACAGTCATAACTGGTGGTCACGAATTTATCCTTTCACTGGTGCGCCCGGATTGGCGCATTCGGTGCGGAGGGCTGAGGTGGAGCGGTCTCGCCCGGTGAGGTCCTGGTGAGTGAGCACAGTTTCCCAGCGGGGGTCAGACCGCAGCAGCGCTGCGATCGCGGGGGCCTGCACCTCCGCATGTTCCATCACGAAATAACCGCCGGGCACCAGCAACCGCGCCGCGCTGAGCGCCGCTGCCCAGGGCAGTTCGAGCCCGTCCCTGCCGCCACCGTACAGCGCGATCTGTGGGTCATGTTCCGCCACCTCAGGCTCCCGGGGCACTGCTTCGGAGGGAATATAGGGCGGGTTGGACACGACGACGTCGAACGTCCCGTCCTCCTCCCCCAGCGCATCCCGCAGGTCGCCAAGAATCAGTGTCACTGACCGGGGCTGAAGATTCCGTTCGGCCCACGCATGGGCTAGGGGGCTGAATTCGACCGCGTAGACGTCGGCGCCGGGCACCTCGTCGGCGACGGCGGCCGCGATGGCGCCGCTTCCGGTTCCCAGGTCAACCACCCGGGGTCTGATCAGCGTCAGCGCGTGATCAATCGCGAGCTGCGCCACGGACTCCGTCTCCGGGCGGGGTATGAAAGCTCCCGGGCCGACTGCCAGCTCCAGCCGCCGGAAGTGGGCTGTGCCGGTGATGTGCTGGAGCGGGACCCTGAGCGCACGCTCCGCCACCAGCTCGAAGAAGCCTGCCGGGGCTGCCGCACCCAGGAGCGCCATGGTTTTGACCCGCCCCACCGGTTCGCCCAGCAGGTGGGCTGCCAGTAGGTGGGCATCGACCCGCGGACTGGGCACACCGGCGTCGGTCAGGATACCGGTGGCTCGCGCCAGCGCTTCCTCAAGCGTCTCTCGGGAGGAGATCTGTTCGGTCATCGGGCAGTTGGTGCTCAGTCGTCCTCGCCGATCGCGTCAAGCCGGGACTGTTCGTCCATTTCGATACCCGCCTGGACCACGGCCTCGAGGTCACCATTCATGACTGCGTCAAGGTTGTAGGCCTTGTACCCGGTGCGGTGGTCGGCGATGCGGTTCTCGGGATAGTTGTAGGTGCGGATCCGCTCGGAGCGGTCCATGGTGCGGATCTGCGACTTCCGGATGTCGGAGTTCGCCGCGTCGATCTGCGCCTGCTGGTGTGCCAGGATCCGGGACCTGAGCACCCGCATACCCGCCTCACGGTTCTGTAGCTGGGACTTCTCGTTCTGCATCGCCACGACAATTCCGGTGGGAAGGTGGGTGATGCGGACCGCGGAGTCGGTGGTGTTCACCGACTGGCCTCCCGGACCGGACGACCGGTACACGTCGATCTTCAGATCGTTCTGGCTGATCTCCACTTCCTCCGGCTCATCCACCTCGGGCAGGATCAGCACACCGGCAGCCGAGGTGTGGATACGGCCCTGGGACTCCGTCACGGGGACCCGCTGCACGCGGTGCACGCCACCCTCGAACTTCAGGCGGGCGTAGACGCCCTCCCCCGGTTCGTTGGAGGAGCCCTTGATTGCCATCTGGACGTCCTTGTACCCACCCAGGTCGGACTCGTTGGCCGAGATGATCTCGGTCTTCCAGCCGCGGGTCTCCGCATACCGCGTGTACATGCGGAGCAGGTCGCCGGCGAACAGGGCCGCTTCGTCGCCGCCCTCGCCACCCTTGACCTCGATGATGACGTCCCGGCTGTCGTTGGGGTCGCGCGGGATGAGCAACCGGCGCAGCCGCTCCTGCGCGGCAGCGAGCTGCTCCTCCAGGACCGGCACCTCGGCAGCGAACTCCGGGTCGTCGGCCATTTCCTGTGCTGCTTCGAGATCGTCCTTCAGCGCCTCCCATTTGGTGTGCGCGTCGACGATACTGCTCAGCTCGGCGTACCTGCGGCCGAGCTTGCGGGCCAGCACCTGGTCAGAGTGCACTGCCGGGTCGGAGAGCCTGAGCTGGAGCTCGGCGTGCTCGTCGAGCAGGTTCTGGATCGACTCAAACATCTGGGAAATACCTCTTTCGAACAATTTCTTTTCAACAGCCATAACCTCAACCGGCCCGGAAACCCGTCATTTCTGTTGACTCGTTTGGTTAACCAGAGCCGCCCACGCCCGATCCGGCGGACCGGACGAGCGTGGGCGACGGGTGGCTTGCTAGTCGTCGTCGTTCTTGGAACCCAAGGTGGTCTTCTGGACCTGCATCAGGAACTCGACGTTCGACTGGGTTTCCCGGATCTTGTTGGTCAGCAGCTCAAGTGACTGCTGTTCGCCAAGTCCGGAAAGGACACGCCGCAGCTTCCACATGATCTTGACCTCGTCCGGGGACAGCAGCTTCTCTTCACGACGGGTACCCGACGCGTTGACGTCGACTGCCGGGAAGATGCGCTTGTCCGCGAGGTTCCGGGAGAGGCGCAGCTCCATGTTGCCGGTGCCCTTGAACTCCTCGAAGATGACCTCGTCCATCTTGGACCCGGTCTCCACGAGCGCGGTGGCCAGAATGGTGAGCGAGCCACCGTTCTCGATGTTGCGTGCCGCACCGAAGAAACGCTTCGGCGGGTAGAGCGCTGCCGAGTCGACGCCACCGGACAGAATGCGTCCGGATGCCGGGGCTGCGAGGTTGTAGGCACGGCCCAGACGGGTCATCGAGTCGAGCAGGACCACCACGTCCATCCCCATTTCCACGAGACGCTTGGCGCGCTCGATGGAAAGTTCGGCGACAGTTGTGTGGTCATCCGCCGGACGGTCGAAGGTGGAGGCAATGACCTCACCCTTGACCGTGCGCTGCATGTCAGTGACTTCCTCGGGGCGTTCGTCAACCAGCACCATCATGAGGTGGACCTCAGGATTATTGATGGTGATCGCGTTGGCGATCGCCTGCAGGATGAGCGTCTTGCCCGCCTTGGGGGGTGAAACGATCAGGCCACGCTGGCCCTTGCCGATCGGCGCTACCAGGTCGATGACGCGGGGACCGATCTTCTTCGCTTCGGTCTCGAGGCGCAGGCGTTCGGTCGGGTACAGCGGAACCAGCTTGGCGAACTCGACCCGGTCCTTGAGGTCCTCGGCTGGCTTGCCGTTCACCGAGGTTACGCGGATCAGCGCATTGAACTTTTGGCGGGTGTTGTTCTGGTTCTCGCCGTCGCGGGGGGCGCGGATGGCGCCCACTACTGCGTCGCCCTTGCGCAGGTTGTGCTTCTTGACCTGGGCCAGGGAAACGTAGACGTCGTTGGGGCCGGGCAGGTAGCCCGAGGTCCGCACGAACGCGTAGTTCTCGAGGACGTCGAGGATGCCCGCTACGGGCAGCAGGACGTCGTCGTCAGTTACCTCGACGTCGTCGACCTCGGGATTCTGGTTGCGGTTGCGACGGCGGTCATTCCGGTCGTTGCGGTCGCGGAACCGGCTGCTGCGGTCGTTGCCCCGGTCATTCCCGCGATCGTTTCCACGGTCGTTGCCACGGTCATTTCCACGGTCGTTGCCGCCGCCGTTGTCATCGCGGGAGTTGCGATTACGGCGGTTCCGGCTACGGCCACGGCTATCGTCGTCGCGGTTGTCGTTGCTGTTGTTCCGGTTGTCGTTACCCCGGTTGTCGTTGCTGTTGTTCCGGTTTTCGTTGTTCCGGTTGTCGCCGGAATCGGTCCGGTTCTCATTCCGGTTCCGTCCGCCACGGTCATTGCGCGCGTTTGAATCACTCTGCTCGGAGGAGTCGTTCGACTCGCCGGAGCCCTGACTGTTCCGGTCGGCGCTGTTCCGGTCGGCGCTGTTCCGGTCGGAGCGCGAGGAATCGTCCGACGACGTCGTCTCCGGGGATTCGTTCGCGGAGTTGTCGGCACGCTCTTCGCCGCGGCGTCCACGCCGGTTCTCGCGGGGAGCGCGGCCACGGCCACGTTCGCCGCCATTGTCCCGGCCATTGTTCTCACGGCCGTTCGTGTCGCCGCCGCTGTTCTGGGCGTCGTCACCGGATGCCTCAGTAGCTTCCGGCTGGGGAGCCTCAGAGGCAGGCAGGCTGACGACGCCGTCTGATCCGGCACGTCGGTTGCGGTTGCGGGTGCGCGACGGACGCTCGGTCGGCTCCTGTGCAGCACCATCGCTGTCCTGGCTGTCGCTGTCTGTGCTCGCGGTCCGGCTGGATGCACGGCGCGAGGAACGGGTCGAGCCATTTGACTGGCCGGCCTCAGACTCTGGTGCGCTGGCGTCACTGGGAGCGGAGTCCTTGGGGCGGTCTGCAACCGCAGAGCCGCGCTGATGATCGGAGATGGCCGAGACCAGGTCGCCCTTGCGCATCCTGGAACCGCCAGTAATGCCCAACTGGCCCGCAAGAGCCTGGAGCTGGGCGAGCTTCAGCCCGGCAAGGCCGGAGCTTTTGGAAGCGGGAGCGTCGGCTGCGCCGGCGTTTGATGTGTCCACACCTGACAACAGGTCAGTGGTTTCAGTCACGAAGGATCCTTCCCCCTCGTCGGGCGGTCCAACTCTGATGTGGACCGCGTTTGGTTAGCCCTGCCACCGTTAGACGAACTGGCGGATAGGGTTCGGTCCTGCCGGAAGAGTCCGGCCTGGCCGTGCGTGCTAAAAACCTTCGGAAGTAAGTAGGCTTTCGATTCAAGTTCAAACCGGTGATGCTCGTACGTTCCTGGGAGGTTACACCGGAGGTGATGCGACTGCTGAAAACCATGCAGTTTGCGGCGGTCAAAAGAAAATGACGGCCAGATCAGCAGAAGCACTCAGATGAACAACGAACCGACAGGTCACGATTCATTCCGTTGGTGCACCACTAGTTTAGCACCCTCGGGGGCAACGGTCAGCCTGAGGACGCGCCATTGGACGCCTGAATCTGCGTTGTTTGGCTCTCCAGTCAATGCCACGATCGCCTTCTCGGCTGCCGTCGCCTGCGCTTCCCCGACGGCGAGAGTCATCACCGTTGGCCCCGCACCGGAAATCACTGCGGGGAATCCCTGGGCCCTGAGTTGACGCATCAGGGTGGCGCTGGGAATCATCGCCTGTGCCCGGTAGTCCTGATGCAGCTCGTCCTGCGTGGCATCCAGAATGAACTGCGGCTCGCGTGACAGCGAGTCAATCAGCAGCGCGGCGCGGCCAGCATTGGCCGCAGCACTTGCGTGGGACACAGAGGTCGGCAGCAGTGCCCTCGCGCTCTCGGTCGAAAGGCTGCTTGACGGGACCGCGGCTATCGGAATGATCGACGGATGCACCGGGACGCGGGTGCTGCGAAAGACCCTGCCTGTTTCCCAGGAGATTGCAAGCGCACCCGCCAGTGCCGGCGCAACATTGTCGGGGTGGCCCTCCAGGGTTGAACACAACTGCAGCAGCGCGGGTGGTTCCATCCGGGCGTTGTCCGGCAGCAGGAAGTTCGCTCCCAGCACGGCTGTGACGATGGCCGCCGCCGAGGAGCCGAGCCCCCGGCCATGAGGAATCAGATTTTCGGTGTCCAATTCGAGGCCGGGGCAGCCGTATCCCGCCCGGTCAAGCGTTTCCAGCAGGGTCCGTGCCACCAGGTGGCTGCCATCGGTGGGGAGGCTGTCCGCCCCCTCGCCGGTAACCCGGACCGACACGGTGCCGCTGGTGTTGGTCCGCACCCTGACCGTGTCAAAGAGTGACACCGCGAGTCCCAGCGTGTCGAAGCCCGGTCCCAGGTTTGCGCTGGTCGCAGGTACCCGGATGGTCGCGTCCTGGCCAGCAGCGACCATCCGCGGGGACCCCAGCGAAGGGTCGATCACGGAAGAGTACACGGGAACCCGCTCACTCACCCGCAGCGTCCTCGAGTCCCAGCGCGGTGGCGACGCTGACGACGTCGAAATCAACCTTCGTGGGCTCGACGTCCGATCCGTCGGCGGCTTTCAGCGCCCACTGCGGATCCTTGAGGCCGTGGCCGGTCACAGTGATGACGATGGTCTTGCCGACCGGTGCCTCTCCGGCCGCATGCTTTTTCAACAACCCGGCAACTCCGGCTGCGGAGGCCGGCTCCACGAAGACACCTTCGCGTGCGGACAACCAGCGGTGCGCGTCGAGGATTTCCTCGTCGGTGACTGCTTCGATGATGCCCCCGGACTCGTCCCGGGCGGCAATCGCCTGGTCCCAGGAGGCAGGGTTGCCAATCCGGATGGCCGTGGCAAGGGTATCGGGCTCGGTCACCGGGTGTCCCTTGACCAGCGGCGAGGCGCCCTCCGCCTGGAAGCCCCACATGATGGGCCGTTTGGTGGAGACGGGCGCGAGCACCGTGCTGTCGCCGATGAGGTGGGGGTTGGAGTAGGGCTCCGAGTACTCCTTGTAGCCCTTCCAGTACGCAGTGATATTGCCGGCATTGCCGACCGGGAGCAGGTGATAGTCGGGGGCGTCGCCGAGGACATCAACAACTTCGAAGGCCCCGGTCTTCTGGCCTTCGATCCGCGCCGGATTGACTGAGTTCACCAGGAAAACCGGGTACGCCTCGGCGAGCTTGCGGGCGACGTCGAGGCAGTTGTCGAAGTTGCCGTTGACCTGTAGCAGTTCTGCCCCGTGAGCGATGGCCTGACTCAGTTTGCCCATTGAGATCTTGCCGTCCGGTACCAGAACGGCGCAGGTGATGCCCGCCTGGGTGGCGTACGCCGCGGCGGAGGCTGAGGTGTTTCCGGTCGAGGCGCACACCACTGCCTTGGCACCGGCCTCGATCGCAGCGGTGATCGCCATGGTCATTCCCCGGTCCTTGAAGGATCCGGTCGGGTTCATCCCCTCGACCTTGAGGAAGACCTGGGAGCCCGTCAGTTCGGAGAGCGCCTTGGCCGGAACCAGAGGGGTCCCGCCCTCACCGAGGGTGATGACCTCAGTGGACTCGGTGACGGGCAGACGGTCGGCGTACTCGCGGATAACGCCGCGCCATTGGTGAGCCACTTAGGCTCCTTCCACTCGAAGGACGCTCGTCACCGAGTTGATCACGGCGAGGTCCTGGATATGTTGAACGGTCGTGGCGAGGGCCGCCTCGGTGGCACGGTGGGTGACAATGCGCAGTTCAGCGGTGGCCTCCCCCGGCGTGCCTGTTGGATGGATATTCTGCCGCATGGTCTCGATCGAGACGCCCTGCTCGGCGAACAGTTGGGCGATCCGGGCCAGCACACCTGGCTGATCCGCGACATCGAGGCCGATCGAGTAGCTGGTCTTCACGGAGTCGATAGTCATCGAGGGCACATGCCCGGTGGTGGTTTCGGTGCGTCCGGGGCCGCCGAGCACCATCCGTCGTGCCGCGCTGACGACGTCGCCCAGCACCGCCGAGGCGGTAGGGGTGCCACCGGCCCCCTGGCCGTAAAACATCAGTTCGCCAGCGTTTTCAGCTTCGATGAAGACGGCGTTGAACGCGCCATGGACAGCAGCCAGCGGATGATCCCGGGGCAGCAGGGTGGGGTGCACCCGGACGCTGACGCCCTGGGAGCCGGCGCCGTCGGCGTCGTCCCGGGGCAGGAGTTCGGCGATGGCCAGCAGCTTGATCACAAAACCGGCATCCTTGGCGGCCGCAATATCGTCGGCGGTCACCTTTGTGATGCCCTCGCAGTAGACATCTTCCAGGGCGAACCGGGTGTGGAAGGACAGCGAGGCCAGGATGGCACCCTTCGCCGCGGCGTCGTGCCCCTCGACGTCCGCCGTGGGGTCCGCTTCGGCATAACCGAGCCGTTGGGCTTCGGCCAGGGCGTCGTCGAACTGCGCGCCGGTAGTGTCCATCTGGTCGAGGATGAAGTTGGTGGTGCCGTTGACGATTCCGAGCACCCGGGTGATGCGGTCGCCGGAGAGGCTGTCCCGGATGGGGCGCAGGATCGGGATGGCGCCAGCCACCGCGGCCTCGTAGGACAGTTGGACCCTGGCCGCATCGGCCTTCTCATAGAGGGTGGGCCCGTCGAGCGCCAGCAGCGCCTTGTTGCCGCTGACCACCGTGGCGCCGTGCTCAATGGAGCGCAAGATCAGGGACCGCGCAGGCTCGATGCCCCCCATCAGTTCAATCACGATGTCGGCGCCTTCCACCAGCGCCTCGGCATCGGTGGTGAAGAGTTCGCGCGGCAGGTCGACGTCCCGCGGGGCGTCGATATTCCGGACCGCAATGCCGGTCAGCTCCAGCCGTGCACCGGTCCGTGCGGCCAGCGCGTCGGCATCTTCAAGAAGGATCCGCGCCACCTGCGAGCCGACGTTGCCGCAGCCCAGCAGCGCAACCTTCAGTGTCGAAAGGGCGGGTGAATTCGAGTCTGTAACGGGTGAAATTGTGTCGCTCCTGCAATCAGTTGGTGGTGCGAGTGATGTCACGGGCCAGGATGTCGTTCTCGGTCTCGCCGCGCACGATCAGCCGTGCCTGCCCATCCCGGACGGCCACGACGGGAGGTCTCCCGACCCAGTTGTAGTTACTCGACAGCGCCCAGCAGTAGGCGCCCGTCCCGGGGACGGCCAGCAGGTCGCCCGCACCGGTGTCCTCCGGCAGATAGACGTCACGGACCACGATGTCGCCGCTTTCGCAGTGCATCCCGACCACCCGTGACAGCACGGGGGCCGCCCCGGATGTCCGCGACGCAAGGGCCGCCGAGTAATTGGCGTCGTAGAGGACCGGGCGGGGGTTATCGCTCATCCCTCCATCCACCGAAACGTAACGCCGCGGCTGGGTGTCGCCGTCGACGTCGACCCTGACCGTTTTGGTGATACCGGCCGTGTACAGGGTAAAAGTGGTTGACCCGACGATCGCCCGGCCCGGCTCAATCGAGATCCTGGGCACGGCCAGGCCGAGTTCCGCGCAGGTGGAGCGCACGACGTCGGCCATCGCCGAGGCAATCTCGGCTGGCGGGCGGGGAGCGTCAACCTCGGTGTACGCGATCCCGTAGCCGCCGCCCAGATCCAGCTCGGGCAGTTCCCGCCCATGCAGGTCGCGGACCTTTCCGAGGAAGGCAAGCAGCCTGCGGGCGGCGAGCTCAAAGCCCTCGGGCTCGAAGATCTGCGAACCAATATGGCAGTGGACGCCCAGCAGGTTGACCGACTCGTGACCCAGCGCCGCCGCGACTGCCTGCGCTGCCGGGGAGGAGGCTACGTCGCCAGTGCCCGGGCCCGCGGGCCCACCGGCGAGGGACAAGCCAAACTTCTGGTCCTCGTGAGCGGTGGCAATGAATTCGTGCGTGGACGCGTGCACGCCCGGGGTGAGCCGGAGCATCACGTTCGCGGTGGTGCCGAGGGAGGTAGCGAGGGCGGCAACCTGCTCCAGCTCGGGCAGGCTGTCCACCACGATGCGGCCCACGTTCAGGTCCAGCGCCCGGCGGAGGGCTGCGTCGGACTTGTTGTTCCCGTGCAGGCTCAGGTGCTCGCCGGGAATGCCGGCCCGCATAGCGATCGCCAGCTCGCCGGCCGAGCAGGTGTCCAGGCGCAACCCTTCCTCGGCTCCCCAATGCGCAATCTCGGTGCAGAGGAACGATTTGCCAGCGTAGTAGACATCCACTCCCCCGCACAGGTCTGCGAAGGCGGCGTCGAACGCGTCCTTGAAGCTGCGGGCCCGTGCCCGGAAGTCGTCCTCGGACAGGACGAACAGCGGGGTGCCGAACTCTTCGGCGAGGGCGCTGACCGTGAGCCCACCGATGGAGAGTTCCTCGCCCGGGCGGGCGACGTCCTGCGCCCAGAGGGCAGGGTCGAGCCGGTTGACGTCGTCGGGATAGCTCAGCCATGGAGGGGCCAGCGGCGAGGCCACGGATGGGACGGCAGCGGTCAGGCGCATCTCTTCGGGTCCCATGCTCACATCCGCTCCGGTGCCGAGACGCCGAGCAGGCCCAGACCGTTGGCGAGAACCTGCTGCGTGGCGTTGTTCAGCCAGAGCCGGGTGCGGTGCAGATCGGTGACCGGTTCCTCGCCCAGCGGCGCGATCCGGCACGCGTCGTACCAGCGGTGATAGGTGCCGGCGATGACCTCGATGTGGCGGGCCACCCGGTGCGGTTCCCTGAACGCGGCGGCCTGCGCCACCATGCCGGGGAACTGGCCGAGCGCCGCCAGCAGCTCGCCCTCGGTGGGGTGGCTGAGTTCGGAGGCGTCGAAAGCACTGGTGTCCACTCCGGCGGCTACGGCGTTGCGCTCCACGGCATGGGTCCGGGCGTGCGCGTACTGCACGTAGAACACCGGGTTGTCGTTGGTCCGCCGGGTGAGCAGGTCAAGGTCGATGTCGATGTTCGAGTCGGCCGAGAAGCGCGCCAGGGTGTACCGGGCGGCATCCACGCCGACGGCATCGACCAGGTCTTCGAGGGTGACAACGGTGCCTGCCCGCTTGGACATCCGGACCGGGACACCGTCCTTCATCAGGTTGACCATCTGGCCGATCAGCACCTCGACCGTGTCGGGGTCATCGCCGAGGGCCGCCGCTGCAGCCTTGAGGCGGGCGACGTAGCCATGGTGGTCTGCACCGAGCATGATGATGTTCAGGTCGAAGCCCCGGCGGCGCTTGTTGACGAAGTAGCCGATGTCGCCGGCGATGTAGGCGGGAGCGCCGTCGGACTTGATGACCACCCGGTCCTTGTCGTCGCCGAACTCGGTGGACCGCAGCCACCAGGCGCCGTCCTCGAGGTACAGGTTCCCCGAGGTCTTCAACTTCTCCAGCAAACCCTCGACGAACCCCTCCTCGAAGAGCGAGTGTTCGTGGAAGTACACGTCGAAGTCGACGCCGAAGTCATGGAGCGATGTCTTGATGTCGCCGAACATCAGATCGACACCCAGCTCCCGGAACCGCTCGACCGACTCGTCCTGCGGCAGGTCAAGGATGGCAGGGTCGAGAACCAGTACGCGGGCTGCAATGTCGTCGATATAGGCGCCGCCGTAGCCGTCCTCCGGCGATGGCTCGCCCTTGGCGCTGGCCCACAGGGACCGGGCGAAGCGCTCCACCTGGGCGCCATGATCGTTGAAGTAGTACTCACGGGTTACCGCTGCACCCTGGGACTGGAACAGCCGGGCCAGCGCATCGCCGACGGCCGCCCACCGGGTGCCGCCCAGGTGGATGGGACCCGTGGGGTTCGCCGAGACGAACTCCAGGTTGATCCTGGTGTCAGCCATCAGCCCGCTGTTGCCGTAGGTGTCGCCGGCTTCGACGATTGACCGGGCAAGTTCACCGGCGGCGGCGGCATCGAGGGTGATGTTGAGAAAGCCCGGACCTGCGATCGCGACGGTCTTGACGCCGTCAATCTGCTCCAGGCGCCCGCTCAGGATCTGGGCGAACTCCCGGGGGTTCATTCCCGCCTGCTTGGACAGCTGGAGGGCGATGTTGGTGGCCCAGTCCCCGTGCTCGCGGCTCCTGGGTCGCTCCACCCGGACCTCAGAGGGAAGCTCGATGTCGAATTCGCCAGCAACGACGGCGTCTTTGAGGCATGAGGAGATGGCAGCAGAGAGTTCTTCAGGAGTCACCCGTCCAGCATAACGGGGCGCAACGCTGCGGCCATTTCTGTGACGCCTCCGCTGCCCCCTCCCCTCGAACGGGAGGCCCCGCAAGAGGGGTTTTCGTCAGGGGCTGCTTCCCTGCTAAGCTCAATGAGTCCCAATTACGGGGCCGGTACGACCGGCTCCACGCCTTCGTAGCTCAGGGGATAGAGCGTCTGCCTCCGGCGCAGAAGGTCGTAGGTTCGAATCCTATCGAGGGCACAGAACAACCCCCGGATTTCAGTGAAATCCGGGGGTTGCCTGCTTTAACGCCGGTCGGCTGCCTGGGTTGAGGGCGACCTGAGCACCCCCACCATCAGGTGCCCCATCCGCCAGGCAATTGTGGTGACCGGCGCTGGCACCGGTTCAGGAATACTCCTCATCGCTCAACCCATCCAGCCGGGGGCGAGCCTGATGCTCCCAATACCACCGCAACTGGTCTGTCAGTTCCATCGTGATGTCCATGGATTCAGGGTAAAAGCGATTGAGGACAGTTTCTGACCTGGTTGGGGAGTATTTTGGGTGCATGTTGGAAACCTCGGCCCGGCTGCTGAAATTACTGTCTCTGCTTCAGCTGCGCCGTGAATGGACGGGCTCCGCCCTGGCCGACAGGATGGATGTCACCGAGCGTACGGTTCGCCGCGATATCGGCAAGCTCCGCACCCTGGGTTACCCCATTCACGCCTCCCCCGGTGTCGCCGGTGGCTACCAGCTCGGGGCAGGTGCCCAGTTGCCCCCGCTACTGCTCGACGACGACGAAGCACTGGCCGTCGCCCTCGGCCTCAGCGCCGTCACCGCAAGCCCCGTGGCGGGCATCGGCGAAGCCTCCGTGCGTGCGCTCACCAAACTGGAACAGGTCCTGCCGGGCCGGCTGCGCCCCCGGTTCGCCGGTCTGCGCAACGCCGTCACCCGGATGGCCGCGGTCAGCACCCCGGTGCGGCCCGAGATTCTCACGGCACTCTCCGCGGCGATCACCGAACGTCGCACGGTCGTGTTCAGGTATGCCCGTCAGGACGGTGAATCGTCGCGTCGGATCGTTGAACCCTACCGGCTGGTGGACACCGGTCGGCGCTGGTATCTGGTGGCCTGGGACGCCACCCGTGAGGACTGGCGGACGTTCCGGGTGGACCGCTGTCAGAGCGTCCCCGCCCAGCGGGACCGCTTTGCCCCCCGGCCGCTGCCTGCCCGGGACCTCGCACTGTACGTCCAGCAATCAATTACCCGGTCACCCTACAAGTACGACGTCGTGGTCCGGCTCGCCGGGAACATCGCCGACGTCTCGCAGAAGATCTCACCGGACACGGCTGAACTCCAGAGCGACGGGGACGGCCACACGATCATGCGGGCTGGATTCGATTCGCTCGATTGGCCCCTGATGCACATGGTAGCGCTGGAACTGGACTTCGAGATCCTGGATCCGCCGCAGATGCGTGAGCGCGCCCGGCTGGCAGCGGCCCGGCTGAGTAGGGCAGCCGGGGACTGATCCGGTTCTCCCAAGGCCTAGAATTGGTACCAACCATGGCACTGAAAATCTCCTATCCCCCCGAACTCCCGGTTTCCGAGCGCCGCGCCGACATCATGGCCGCGATCGCCGCGAACCAGGTGACGATCATCGCTGGCGAGACCGGCTCCGGCAAGACCACCCAGATCCCCAAGATGTGCGTGGAACTGGGGCTCGCCGAGCATGGGCTGATCGGCCACACCCAGCCCCGCCGGCTGGCAGCCCGCACCGTCGCCGAACGGATTGCCGAGGAACTCGATGTCACGGTGGGAGCGGAGGTCGGTTTCCAGGTCCGGTTCACCGGGGAGGTCAGCCGCCGCACGAAGATCAAGTTGATGACTGACGGCATCCTGCTCGCGGAGATCCAGCACGACCGGCTGCTGAAGAAATACAGCACGATCATCATCGATGAGGCCCACGAGCGGAGCCTGAACATCGACTTCATCCTCGGGTATCTGAAGCGGATCCTCCCCCAGCGTCCCGACCTGAAACTCATCATCACCTCCGCCACCATCGATCCGGAGCGCTTCGCCGCGCACTTCGCCGCCGATGAAGCCGTGAGCGTCAAGCAGCCTGCACCCATCATTGAGGTCTCGGGCCGCACCTACCCGGTGGAGATCAGGTACCGTCCGCTCAGCCAACCGGCCGGCGAGGCAGACGACAGCGCCGACCCCGGGGACCAGGAGGAGGACCGCGACCCGCTCGATGCGGTGTGTGACGCCGTCGACGAACTCGCCACGGAAGCACCCGGGGACATCCTGGTGTTCTTCTCCGGCGAACGCGAGATCCGGGACGCCGCCGACGCCCTTCGCGCCCGGGTGCAGGTCAACCCCAGGCTCAAGGGCACTGATATCCTGCCATTGTTCGCCAGGTTGTCGCTGCAGGAACAGCACCGGGTCTTCCGTCCCTCCGGTCCAGGCCGCCGCATCATCCTGGCCACGAACGTCGCGGAGACCTCGCTGACCGTCCCGGGCATCAAGTACGTCATCGATACCGGTACCGCCCGGATCTCCCGGTACTCGCACCGCACCAAGGTGCAGCGGCTACCGATCGAGCGAGTGTCGCAGGCCTCGGCGAACCAGCGCTCCGGGCGCTGCGGCCGGGTGTCGGATGGCATCGCCATCCGGTTGTATTCCCAGGAAGACTTCGACGCCCGCCGCCCGTTCACCGATCCCGAGATCCTGCGCACCAACCTGGCGGCCGTCATCCTGCAGATGAGCGCGATGGGCGTCACCCGCGGCCCCAAAGATGTCGCCGACTTCCCCTTCGTCGAACCACCGGACTCCAAGGCCATCAACGACGGCGTGACCCTGCTCAAGGAGCTCGGTGCCCTCGAACCGTCCGGCAGCATTTCGAAGGTCGGCCGGAAGCTCGCGCAGCTCCCGGTGGATCCGCGCCTGGGCCGGATGATCGTCGAGGCCGGCGAGCGGGGGTGCGCCAAGGAAGTGATGGTGCTCGCCGCGGCCCTGACCATCCAGGACCCCCGGGAACGCCCGCAGGCCGACCAGGGCGCCAAGCTGCAAACCGCCACGGCGATGCACAAGCGGTTCCTGGATGAGAACTCCGACTTCACCGGCTACCTGAACCTCTGGCGGTACCTGCAGGAGCAGCAGAAGGAACTCTCCTCGACCCAGTTCCGCAAGCTGTGCCGCAACGAGTTCATCAATTACCTGCGGGTGCGCGAGTGGCAGGACCTGTTTGCCCAGCTCCGGCAGCTGGCGAAACCGCTGGGGATCACGCTGTCTCCTGACCCAGTGGATCCGGTGGGCAACGACACCCCGATTCACATCAGCCTGCTCGCCGGGCTGCTCAGCCACATTGGACTCTATGACCAGCGCAAGCGCGAGTACGCCGGTGCGCGGGGTACCCGGTTCGCGGTCTTCCCCGGCAGCGCCCTCTTCAAGAAGTCGCCGGACTGGGTGATGGCTGCCGAACTGGTTGAAACCTCCCGTCTCTGGGCCCGGGTCGCCGCGAAGTTCGACCCGCTGTGGGCGGAAGAGGTGGCGCCTCACCTGGTCAAGCGCAGTTACAGCGAGCCACACTGGTCCCGCAAGATGGGCGCGGTGATGGCCCATGAAAAGGTGACCCTCTACGGCGTTCCGATCGTCCCTCAGCGCCGGGTCAACTATGGGCGGATCGACCGCGAGGTTGCCCGCGAGATGTTTATCAGGCATGCCCTGGTTGAAGGTGACTGGAAAACCCACCATAAGTTCTTCCACCGCAACAAGGCACGCCTCGCGGAAATCGAGGAGCTGGAGAACAGGCTGCGCCGTCGTGACCTGATGGTCGACGACGAGACCCTGTTCGAGTTCTACGACTCCCGGGTGGGACCCGAGGTGGTCTCCGAACGGCACTTCGACTCCTGGTGGAAGGACACCCGCCACCGTCAGCCGGAACTCCTGGACTTCCTTCCCGGCGATGTGCTCGCCGAGGATGACCTTGACGAGTCTGCCTTCCCCAAGACCTGGCATCAGGGAGGGTTCGACCTGCCGCTGAGCTACGAGTTCTCCCCCGGTGTCCAGGGCGCCTCAGACGGCGTCACGGTCCAGATCCCCGTGGTGTTCCTGAACCAGCTCGAGGCGAGGCCATTCCACTGGCAGATCCCGGGGCTGCGGGTGGAACTGGTTACCGCGCTGATCAAGTCACTGCCGAAACAGGTGCGCAAGAACTTCATTCCCGCACCCGATGTGGCACGGAGTGCCGTTGCAGCACTCAACACCGACTTTGACCCCGACCGGGACGATCTGGAGCAGTCGCTGGAACTTGCGTTGCGGCGGTTGAAGGGACACATCATCGCACCCGGTTCCTGGAACCGCGCCGTCCTGCCTGAGCACCTCCTGATGACCTTCCAGGTGGTGGACGGCCAGGGCAAAATCCTCGACGAGGGCACCGACCTGACCGCGCTGCAGGAACGGTTGGCACCACAGACACGCCGCGCGATCGCCGAGTCCCTGGGTGCCACGCCGTCCACCACCCGGCCAGCGAAGGCTCCAGCGCGGGTTCAGGCGCGGGCCGCCGTGAACGGCTCACCGACAGACAACTCACCCTCAAACGGCTCACCGACAGACAGCTCACCCACAGACATTGGGATCACCGAGCGGTCCGGCCTTACCGCCTGGACCATCGGTGACATGCCCCGGCAGGTCACCCGGTTGGTGAATGGCCACACCGTGACCGGGTACCCGGCACTGTCCGACGAGGGCACCGCCGTCGGGGTGTCGGTCTTCCCCAACCCCGCGGAGCAGGATGCATCGATGCGCGACGGGGTCATCCGCCTCCTCGCGGTCCGCGTCCCGAGCCCGGCCAAGTACGTCCTGGAGCATCTCAGCAATGCGGAGAAGCTCACGTTCACGCAGAACCCCCACGGCAGCGTCGCGGGACTGATCGGGGACTGCACCCTGGCGGCCGTCGACAAGCTCACCCCGGAGTCCCTGCCCTGGACCGAGGCCGAATTCAGTTCCCTCTACGAGACTGTCAGGGCCGAACTCATCGACACTGTCTTCACCGTCACGGCCACCGTGGAAAAGATCCTCTCCAGCACCCGGCGGATCGAGAAACAGCTCAAGGGGACCACCAGCCTCGCCCTGATCACTGCACTAAATGATGTGCGGAGCCAGCTGGAACAGCTGGTGTACCCCGGCTTCGTCGCGAAAACGGGCTACACCCAGCTCAGCCATCTGCCCCGGTACCTGACCGGCATCGAGACCCGGATCGCCAAGCTGGCTGGCAATGTCCAGCGCGATTCCCTCGGGACGGCGGTGGTGCAGCGGCTGGAAGATGAGTACGACGACGCCGTCGCTGCCCTCGTGCCGGGCGGACGGAAAACCCCGCCCGCACTGTTGCGGGTGCGCTGGATGCTCGAGGAACTGCGGATCAGCCTGTTCGCGCAAGAACTCGGGACCGCCTACACCGTCTCGGAGAAGCGGATCCGCGCCGCGATCGGCGAGGCGATGGCGGCGCAGCGGGCCGGGGTGGGCACCGCCGGCTAGCAGCCCACTGGCCAGCCCGCTGCTAGCTGTCCCCGGCCACGTTCGCTCCGTGGCCCGCCTCCCGGAGCGCATCCCGCAGCGCTGCGGCGTTGGCGTCGAGCCGCGCCGGGTCCGGATTGTGGTCCACCGCGTGAACGTCGAAGTCCTTCGCGCTCTGCGTCGGCCAGACGTGGACATGCAGGTGCGGCACCTCGAACCCCTCCACCAGCACGCCCACCCGCTTCGGTGCGAACGCGGTCACCTGCGCCTTGCCGATGGTTTGCGCCACGGCCATCACCTTGCCCAGAAGCTCAGGTTCCGCGTCCACCCAGTGCGCCACCTCCCGCCGGGGCAGCACCAGGGTGTGCCCGTCGGTCAGGGGTGCGATCGTGAGAAAAGCGACGACGTCGTCGTCCTTCCAGACGAAGCGCCCCGGAATGTCACCGTCGATAATCTTGGTGAACAGGGTACTCATGCGAAACTCCTCGGATGCTTGGTCGGGGTGGGTGGGTAGGTGGCCGGTGCCGGGCCGGGTGGGCCGGCTAGGCTCCGGTTGCCACCGGCAACTCGGACCGCGACGACCACTGGGACCATGATCCCGGGTACAGTGCGGCACGGTAGCCGGCAATCTCCAGGGCAGCGATCTGGTGGGCGGCGGTGATCCCTGACCCGCAGTACACGGCGACGTCGACCGTGTCGCTGACACCGAGGGCCTCGAACCTTTCCCGGAGGTCCTGCGGCGTCTTGAACCGCAGGTCGGGGGCGAGGTTTTCGGTGGTGGGTGCGCTGATCGCCCCGGGAATATGGCCCGCCTTCGGATCCAGCGGTTCCACCTCGCCGCGGAACCGTTCACCGGCGCGCGCGTCCAGCAGGACGCCGTCCCGTGCGACGTCCGAGACGGCATCGATCGGGGTCACCGGCATGGCCCCCTGCGTCAGGTCGACTTCGCCGAGACAGTGTTGTTCCTCGCCGCCCTCGGTCTCGAAGCCGGCGGCAGTCCAGGCGGTGAGTCCGCCGTCGAGCAGGTGCACAGTCTCGAGCCCTGCCCAGCGCAGCAGCCACCAGAGACGTGCGGCCGAGGTGTTGCCGGAATTGTCATAGGCGACGACGACGTCGCCGTCGTTGATGCCCCACTGCCGGGCAGCTTCCTGCAAGCGATCGATAGTCGGCAGCGGATGCCTGCCCTCGCGGGCTGACGGTTCGGCGCTGAGCGTGGACTCCAGGTCAACGTAGACGGCGCCGGGGATGTGGGCTGATTGGTAATGACCGTGACCGTGGGGATCGCCCAGCGTCCAGCGGACATCCAGCAGGACCGTCTGCAGACCGGAGGTCATCCGGTCCCGCAGGGCCTGCACGTCCATCAGAGTCTTCATCAAGATCTCCTTTTGAATGTGACCGGCAGCACTGCCGGGCCTATGTGCACAAGTCCACCACAGCCCGTGCTGGTTTTGTAATCCATTGCCTGGCGGCTCAGGGACCGGACGGGGCTGTGGCCGGTAGGCTGAACCCGTGACTATCCTGACGCCCCTCTCCGAAAGGTCCTGGGCTGCGGAAGCGATCCGCCGCATCGAGGCCGAGAACAACCGGTCTGCCGATACACACCTGTACGCGGTCCCCCTGCCGGAGCACTGGGGAGTGGATCTGTTCCTCAAGGACGAGTCCACGCACCGCACCGGCAGCCTCAAGCACCGCCTGGCACGGTCCCTGTTTCTGTTCGGCCTGGTCAACGGCTGGATTACTGAGAACACCACCATCGTCGAAGCGTCGAGTGGTTCGACAGCCGTCTCGGAGGCCTATTTCGCACAGCTCCTCGACCTGCCGTTCATTGCCGTGATGACCCGGACCACCAGCAAGGAAAAGATCGACCTGATCGAGCAGTACGGCGGGGCCTGCCACTTCGTGGACCACGCCTCAGAGGTGTATGACGCGGCCGCTGAACTCGCTGCCACCACGGGTGGCCACTACATGGACCAGTTCACCTATGCGGAGCGGGCCACCGACTGGCGTGGCAACAACAACATTGCCGAATCGATCTTCGGCCAGCTCGCGCTGGAACAACACCCAATCCCCGACTGGATCGTGGTGGGGGCCGGAACCGGTGGCACCAGTGCCACCATCGGCCGGTACATCAGGTACCAGCGCCACCGGACCCGGCTGGCCGTCGTCGACCCGGAGAACTCGGCGTTTTACCCGGCATGGCTCAACCGGGGCACCTCCGCGGCGGGCAGCCCCTCCCGCATCGAGGGCATCGGACGGCCCCGGCTGGAACCCAGCTTTGTGCCGGGAGTGATTGACCACATGATTCAGGTGCCTGATGCGGCCTCCGTCGCCGCGATGCGGCACCTGAGGGACCTCACCGGGCTCCACGCCGGGCCGTCCACCGGGACCAACCTGTGGGGTGTCTGGTGCCTGATTGCCGAAATGGTCGCCGAGGGACGGCGGGGCAGCGTGGTGTCGCTGATGTGTGACGCCGGCACCCGGTATGCCGGGTCGTACGACGACGACGCCTGGCTGGCCGCCCGCGGCCTGGATCCGGCACCCGCAACGGCTCAGTTGGAGCGGTTCTTCAGCACCGGGACGTGGCACGACTGAGAGAAGCCAGATAGCGGCGGCCACGCGAACCGGGTAGAACTGAGTAATGACTGATTCCCTGGTGCTTGGTCCCATGATGCGGTATGTCGACCTGACGTCGGCCAGCATCTGGGTGGAAACCCGCCGCGCAGCCCAGGTGACGGTCGCTGCAGGGCAGCGCACCTGGACCGCCCGGACTTTCGGCGTCCACGGCCACCACTACGCCCTCGTCGAAGTCGATGGGCTGGAACCCGGCTCCGTCTCCGAGTACACGGTGTCGATTGACGGTGAGCTGGTGTGGCCGGAGGAAGGATCCACGTACCCGCCCTCGAAGATCGCCACTCTGGCACCCGGCAAGCCGATCAAGATGGCCTTCGGCTCGTGCCGGACCAGCGTCCCCCACAACGAGGCAGGAAACGGCAAGCACGGCGTCGACTCGATGCGGGCCTACGCCCTCAACATGGCGAACGGCGTCGACGACGTCGCGTGGCCCGATCTGGTGGTCTTCCTCGGTGACCAGGTGTACGCGGATGTGACCAGCGACGCGATGCAGGAGTTCATCAAGACCCGGCGGGACATCACCGAGGAACCCGGCGAGGAACTGAAGGATTACGAGGAGTACGCGCACCTGTACAACCTGGCGTGGTCGGACGATGCCAACCGGTGGCTGCTGTCGACCCTGCCCAGCGCCATGATTTTCGACGACCACGACATCCGGGACGACTGGAACACCTCCCTGAAATGGAAGCAGTCAATGGAGGAGACGTCCTGGTGGCAGGGGCGCATCGTCTCGGGACTCGGGTCCTACTGGGTGCACCAGCATCTGGGCAACCTCTCCCCGCAGAACCGTGCCGACGACGAAATCTGGCAGGTCATCGCTGCGCATCACGGGGAAAACGAACTGGACATCAGTGATGTGCTGGACCGGTTCGCCGACCGGGCGAACCGACAACCCGCCACTTACCGCTGGAGCTTTGCCCGGGAAATCGGCGACGTGCGCCTGGTGGTCGTCGACTCCCGCGCGGGTCGGGTGCTCGACCCCGACAAGCGCTCCATCCTCGACGATCAGGAGATGGACTGGCTGGATGGGCAGATGCAGGGCGGCTTCCGTCACCTGCTGGTCGCCACCTCGCTGCCCTTCCTGCTCCCCGCAGGCCTGCACCACATCGAAGCCTGGAACGAGGCGCTGGCCGACGGCGCCTGGGGCAGGTTTGGCGCGAAAATCGGTGAGAAGATGCGGCGCACCGTTGACCTGGAACACTGGGGCGCTTTCCAGCGGAGCTTCAGGACTGTCGCACGAATGGCGGTCGAGGTGGCCGACGGGTTGCGCGGGCCGGCGCCGGAGACAGTGACCTTCCTCTCCGGGGACGTGCACTTCTCGTACGTTTCCGAGGTGGAGCGCACCTCGGGCAGCCGGATCATCCAGGCGGTGTGCTCACCCATCCGCAACCCGCTCCCCCGGGCAATGCGGTTTGCGACGGCGATCTTGTCCTACGGCGTCGCGAGCCCGGTGGGGGCGCTGGTGGCCAGATCAGCCAAAGTCCCGAACCCGCCGTTCCGGTGGTCAGGCCTGAAGGGGCCCTGGTTCGACAACAACCTCGCGGGCCTCCAGGACGGCCCCGACGGGCTCCGGTTCTGGTGGGAGCGCGGCATCGTGGTCGACGGCGACCACCTCTCGCCGAAGCTCGAGCAGGTCTCGACGGTGACCGTCTCCCCCCGGACCTCAGCCGCGGGGGCCGGGTCCTCCCAGCACTAGATCATCACATTCTCGCCCGGGGCAAGATGGCGGAACTCGGTGCCGTACAGCCCGCCGAGGCGGGCGACGTGGCCCTCGACCATCTGCAGTCCCGTGTCATTGAGCAGTGCGTCGTGGATCTGATAGGCCCGCGGCGCGCGCACCGAGGTGACAAAATCGATCACCTCCGCGATCTTTGACCAGGGGGCATGCACCGGGACCAGCAGCGTGGTGATGTCGATGCCGTGGGGGACGATGAAGGAATCTCCCGGGTGGTAGAGGTTGCCGTCAATCACGTAGCCGATGTTCGCGACTACCGGGATCTGCGGGTGAATCATCGCGTGCTGGCCGCCGAAGGTCTGCACCTCGAACCCGGCAACGCTGTAGCGTTGCTCCGGCGCGGCCGTGTGCACTCTACCGGCGGCGTCCCCGTCGAGGCGTTCGGCCAGCGCGCTCGCGACCACCTCCGGCGCATACACCACCAGCGACGGGTCGTCGTGGAGTGCAGCCACCACCCGGTCCTCATCGATGTGGTCGGGATGCTGGTGGGTAATCAGGAGTGCGTGCGCACCGGCGAGGGCGGTCTCCACCTCGGAGAACGATCCCGGGTCGAGGACCAGCACCGCACCCTCTTTTTCCAGCCGGACACAGGAGTGGGTGAATTTGGTGAGCTTCATCGCGTCAGCCTACCGTCAGGGCCCTGCCCGCCAACAGGGTTGTCCGCGGAGCGCTGGTAACCTTGTTCGCGGGGTCAGTAACGTACGAGCCGCCAGGAGGCGATTTCCGAGTGCCACCAACAGCAGAACCGGCAGCCCGTAAGGGGACCGAACAACGGGTCACTAAACAGCGCCTGGCAGTGAGCGCAGCGCTCGATGACCTGGACGATTTTGTCAGCACCCAGGAGTTGCATCGGCTGTTGCACGAGACGGGCCAGCCGGTCTCCCTGGCCACCACCTACCGCATCCTGCAGTCAATGTCCGAGGACGGTCTGGTCGATGTGCTGCGTAACGGCGAAAACGAGGCCGTTTACCGCAGGTGTGCAGCCCCCCACCATCATCACCATCTGCTGTGCCGCAACTGCGGCCGCGCGGTGGAAATCGAAGCGCCAGCGGTAGAGAAGTGGGCCGCCCGCATTGCCGAGGAGCATGGTTACACCGAGGTGGCCCACACCGTGGAAATCTATGGTCTGTGCCCGCTGTGCTCAACCGGTCAGGTGCCGGTCTAGGCGGAGCGCACCTGCGAGGGTTGACGGGTACTGGCGCTGGTCCGCCGGCCCCGCTGCCAGCTGATGCCGCGGCAAATGAGGTAGATGACAAAGGAAATGGTCGTCACATAGGGGCTGATCGGAATCCGGCCACCGAGCGCCAGCAGGATGCCGCCGACCACCGAGAGGCAGGCGAACACGACGCTGAGCAGCACCACCAGACGTGGCGATGAAGTCACCTTCAGCGCGGCCGCCGCCGGTGTGATCAGGAGGGCCAGGACCAGCAGGGCTCCGACCACCTGGATGGACAGAGCCACCGAGACGCCGAGCAGGAACATGAACATGATCGACAGCCCGCGGACGGGTACCCCGCGAGCCTCCGCGAGATCGGCGTCGGCGCTGGCGAAGGTCAGCGGACGCCAGATCGCCAGCAGCGCCACCATCACTGCGAGGGCGCAGCCGACGAGGAGGGATAGCTGCACGTCGTCGACCGAGACAATCTGGCCGGTCAGCAGACCGAACTTATTCGCCGCCCGGCCCTCGTAGAGTGCCAGGAAGAGGATCCCGAGGCCAAGCCCGAACGGCATGATGACGCCGATAATTGAGTTGCGGTCCCGCGCCCTGATCCCCATGACCCCGAGCAACACGGCGGCCATCACCGATCCGACGAGGGAGCCATAGATGACGTTGGCGCCGATGAGCAGGGCGAACGCGGCGCCGGCAAAGGACAGCTCCGCGATCCCGTGCACCGCGAACGCCAGATCCCTCATCATGACGAAGGTACCGATCAGTCCGCCCAGGAGCCCCAGTACTGCCCCCGCCCAGAGCGAATTCTGCACCAGCGGCAACAGGTCGGCGTAGTTCTCGAAGTTGAAGATAGCGGTGAAGATCTCCTGCAGATCCACTGTCAGTGTCCTTCCGCATGGTGGTGGGTGGTGTCATCGGGGAGCCCGACGACGATGATCCGCCCTTTGCTGTGCAGGACCTCGACGTTGCTGTTGTAGAGCTCCGAGAGCACCTCGCTGGTCATCACCTCGTGCGGCGGCCCCACCCTGAACTGCCCGCCCGCCAGGTAGAGCACCCGGTCCACATAGTCGATGATGGGGTTGATTTCATGGGTGACAAAGACCACCGCGGAGTCGTTGTTCCGGCACTGGGAGTTGATCAAACCACTGACCGCCTGCTGGTGGTGCAGGTCCAGTGACAGGAGCGGCTCGTCGCAGAGCAACACCTCAGGATTGGTCGCGAGTGCCTGCGCTGCGCGGAGCCGCTGCTGCTCGCCGCCGGACAGCCTGCCGACCGGTGCTTCGGCGTAGTCCGATGCACCCACCTTGTCCAGCAGGGCGTCCACTGCAGCGTTGTAATCCTTGCCCCGCCAGCGGAGGCCCCAGCGATGGCCATCGACGCCAAGGCCCACCAGATCCCGTGCCCGCAACGGAGTTTCGGGAGGGAACGATTTCTGCTGCGGGATATACCCGATGTCCCGGCTTCCCCGCCGTACCCTGGACCCGTTCACCGTGGCCGACCCGGAGTCCAGCTGCTGCAACCCCAGCAGGACCTTCAGCAGGCTGGTTTTACCCGACCCGTTCGGGCCCAGGACGGCGAAAAACTCGCCGGGATGGATGTCAAGGTCAAGGTCCCGCCAGAGCACGCGATCACCGAACGAAAGGGACGCCGACCGCAGTTGGATGACGGGTTCCGCGGTGCGGTGATCAGTCGAGGGGTGGTCATGGGTCAAGGCCAGTGGGTTCAGCTCCAGTAGAAGGTAGGTGGCGCCAGATCAGGGGGCGAGGATGCTTTCGATGCCGTCCACGTTGGCGGTCATCCAACTCAGGAAGTCGTCCCCCTCAGGCACAGTTTCGGTGAAGTTCACGATGGGCACCCCGGCTTCGTCCGCCGCGTCGCGGACGGTCTGGGTCTGGGGGCTTTCCGTCTGCTCATTATAGGCAAGGAAGGCCAGCGACTCGTCCTCCATCAGGTTCATCATGTCGTTGAGGACGGCGACTGACACATCAGAGCCTTCCTCGATTGCCTCGCTGTAGCCTTCGGGGGTGACGTTCTGCAGTCCTGCCGCCTCCAGCAGGTAGACCGGGACGGGTTCGGTGATCGCGACCGTCAGGCCGTCGGCAGTGCTGCTCAGTTCCGCCAACCGGTCGGTCAATGCGTTGATCCCGGTGGTGAACTCCTCAACGTTGCCCTCGTAGGTCGCGGCGTTGTCCGGGTCGAGGCTGGACAGCTTCGTCCCGATATCTTCGGCCACTGCTGCCATGGCGTCCAGGTCGTACCAGACATGCTCGTTCACGGATCCATGAGCGTGATCCGAATGGTCGTCCTCGGCATGCTCTTCCTCGCCCTCGTGCTCGGCGTGCTCCTCCTCAGACTCTTCGTAGCCGGACACGGAAACCGCCGAGACAATGTAGTCGTGATCCATTTCCACTTCGTCTGCCAACTGGTGGAGGAACGGGTCATACCCTCCACCATTCTCGATCAGCAGCTCCGCCTCGGACACAGCCAGTTTGTCCTGCACCGTGGCTTCGTAGGAGTGCGGGTCCTGTGACAGCGAGTCCACGATCGAGGTCACCGAAACGAACTCCCCGCCAATGGTCTCGGCGATGTCGCCATACACGTTGGTGGAGGACACCACCTGGATGCCCTCGGTGGATGGGTCCGCGGCTGCCGGGTTACCCGACTGGCCGCACCCGGTCAGGGCAAGAGCCGCCGCTGCTACCCCGACGAAAGTTGTCGATGTGGAAAGACGTCGCATTGTTCCTCGATCTTCGTATGGCGGGTCCTCGGATGATTACCCGGTGAATTCGAGTCTAACGCAAACGCGAATCATTCGCATATCGAAGCGACTACACAGGGCGTCGATCCGCCCCCAGCTCGACGACGCTCTCCCCCGTCCGCCGATGACCCTGGTTCTGGGTGGCGTCGCGGATCTCACCGATCAACTGCTCGATCACGTCCTCAAGGAACAACACCCCGTGGGTTGCGCCGTCGGGACCGAGGACCCGTGCCAGGTGTGACCCGGTGCGCTGCATGGTGCTCAGCGCGGTCTCGATTTCGTCATCCAGGGACAGGTTCGCCAGCGTGCGCACCTTGTTCTCAGTAATCGGCTTCGAGTACATCTCCTCCGAGATGGACATGATGTCCTTGAGGTGCATGTAGCCGGTGAGGACATCGTTCTCGTCCATCAATACGAACCGGGAGAACCCTGTCCTGCCGACCGTCTTCTCAAACTCGGCAGGGGTGGAATCGGTCCGCACGCTGACCAGTTCCTCCAGGGGGACCATGACGGTGCCGGCTGTCTGACCAGAGAACTCGAGCGCACCGGAGATCAGCCCTGAGCCGTCGTCGACCAGTCCGTGCCGGGTGGACTCCTGAACGATTGATTGCACCTCCTCCAGGGTGAAGGACGAGGTCACCTCGTCCTTCGGCTCCACTCTCATGGCCCGCAGGATGTGGTTGGCCAGCCAGTTCAGCGAGCCGATGATCGGGTTCACGATGCGTGCGATCATCACCAGCGGCGGGGCCAGCAGCAGGGCCGCCTTGTCGGCGACCGACACCGAAATGTTCTTCGGAACCATCTCACCGAACGTCACATGCAGGAAGGTCACCACGAGCAGGGCGATCGCAAACGCGATAATGTCGGCCGGTCCCGCAGGGATTCCCACCGTCTCCAGTGGAACCACCAAGAGGTGGTGGATTGCGGGTTCAGCCACCTGCAGGATGAGCAGTGAGCACACGGTGATACCGAGCTGCGCACAGGCCAGCATCAGCGAGACGTGTTCCATTGCCCACAGGGTGGTTTTCGCCCGCTTGGAGCCCGCGTCTGCGAGCGGTTCGATCTGGCTGCGACGGGCAGACATCACGGCGAACTCGGCGCCGACGAAAAAGGCATTGCCAATCAGCAGGACAACTAGCCATACGATTCCGGCCCAGTCGCTCATCGTCGGCCTTCCGTTACTGCGGCGGTCGCTCCGCTGGTGTCATCTGCTGGTTGTCGGGGGATGAAGCTGACCCGGTCGATCCGGCGCCCATCCATGCGTTCCACTTCGAGGAGCCCACCCCGGACGTCGACCCGGTCACCGGGGACTGCAATCCGCCCCAGCTCGGCCATGATGTACCCAGCGACAGTCTCGTACCCTGCCTCATCCGGCACCGCAAGGTGCGGGATTTGGTCAGTAACCTCGTCGGGACGCATCAGCCCGGGAAAGAACCAGTTGCCTGAGGCGCTCTGCAGGACTCCCGGCTTGAGCTTGTCGTGTTCATCGGCGACCTCGCCGACGATTTCCTCAACCAGGTCCTCCAGGGTGACCACGCCAGCGGTGCCGCCGTATTCGTCCAGGACTACGGCGAGTTGGAGGTTCGCCTCCCGCAGCTCGGCGAGAAGCGAATCCAGGTGGACCGTCTCAGGCACCCGCAGCACCTCGGTCATGATGGTTCCGGCGGGGAGACCTGCCCGCTTGCTGCGGGGGACGGCCACTGCCTTCTTGACGTGTACCACGCCCCGGATGTCATCGGGAGAGTCGGCAATCAGCGGGAACCGGGAGAACCCGGTCCGGCGGGCGAGGTCGACGACGTCGGCCACGGTTTGATCAGAGTCAATGGTTTCCATCCGGATCCGTGGCGTCATCACGTCTGCGGCGGTGCGTTCCGAGAAACTGAACGTGCGCGCCAGAAAATTTGCGGTACCGGCGTCAAGGGTGCCCATCTCGGCGGATCGGCGGACCAACGAGGACAACTCCGAGGGGGTGCGGGCACCGGAGATCTCCTCCTTCGCCTCCAGTCCAAAGAGGTTGAGGACACGGTTCGAGAAGCCGTTGAGGACAACGATCGCAGGTTTGAAGACACCGGTGAAGATCAGCTGTGGCCGTGCCAGGAGTTTGCCGATCTTGAAGGGAAGCGCGATCGCGAGGTTCTTCGGGACCAGCTCGCCGATCAGCATCGATAACAGGGTGGCGAGGGTCATTGCGATCACCAGGGAAACGGTGGCCAGAATCGCGTCGGGGACCCCGATCGATGTCAGGGGCCCCTGAATCAGTCGTCCAACCGAGGGCTCCATCACGTACCCGGTCAGCAAGGTGGTGAGGGTGATGCCCAGCTGACAGCTGGACAGCTGGGTCGAGAGTGACTTCAGGCACTTGAGGAGGGGCACGGCGCCCTTGTCCCCGTTATCCACGGCTCGCTGCACGTAGGTCTGATCAAGTGCGACGAGGGAGAATTCCACGGCGACAAAGAACCCGGTGCCGAGGATGAGCAGCAGGCCTGCTACGAGGAAATAGATCTCCATGGTGCCGTCACCGCCGCCCGGGCGGTATGGCCCTGATCGCTAAGGGAACACTGTGGATGATCGGGTAGCCCCGGTCTAGAGGGCTCCGATAGCGGCTCGGTGGAGCTTGCCGCCGAGAAACCGGCCCTGTTGGGCTCGCTCTCAGTGGGGCTCAGAAGTGCCGGTAGGTGGTGATGGGGGTAAGTGCGGGGGCTGCCGGCGCTTCTCGATCGTGCTGCGGAGATTCGCTGCGCACGCATCGCGGGCCGGCCCCTAGAGGAACTGTCCATAAGAGTTTCAGTTTACATCAGGGACCGGGCCACACCAGTCCCTCCTACCAGCTCTGTGGCAGCGGCCTGCCCTCTTCATAGCCAGCCGCCGACTGAACACCCACCACTGCGTTTTCCCGGAACTCGGCGAGGCTGCGTGCGCCAGCGTAG
Source organism: Arthrobacter sp. CAN_A212 (assembly GCF_015752345.1). Classification (NCBI taxonomy): domain Bacteria; kingdom Bacillati; phylum Actinomycetota; class Actinomycetes; order Micrococcales; family Micrococcaceae; genus Arthrobacter; species Arthrobacter sp. CAN_A212. Next base: position 153,327 of record NZ_JADOUT010000002.1, on the reverse strand, counting down.
GTCATCGAGCTGCGCAACCCGGCGGTGATCATGTCCAACAGGTCCTCCACACCGGGCCGCGCCGGGTCGAGGTACATTTTCGACGTCGAGATCCCCTCTTCGAAGAGGCCCTTCCGTGCCCGCGCGAACACGTCGTCGCGCTGGGTCCGGTTCTGGACGGCCCGCGCCGAAGCCATGCCGAAGCTCTCCTTATACTGTCGGCCGCTGCTGTCGGTCTGCAGGTCACCCGGGCTCTCATAGGTGCCAGCGAACCACGAACCGATCATCACCTGGCTGGCACCGGCTGCCAGGGCCAGGGCGACGTCCCGGGGGTACCGCACGCCGCCGTCGGCCCATACCTGGGCGCCCAGCGAGCGCGCCGCCGCGGCGCACTCCTGGACTGCCGAAAACTGGGGACGCCCGACGGCGGTCATCATCCGGGTGGTGCACATGGCACCTGGCCCCACCCCCACCTTGACGATGTTGGCGCCAGCCTCAACCAGGTCGCGGACGCCCCCGGCGCTCACCACATTTCCGGCAACGATCGGCACCGGGCGCGCGAGTCCGTTGGCAACACTGCGGACCACCTTCAGGGCGTCGAGCATCTTGCGCTGATGCCCGTGGGCGGTATCCACCACCAGGACGTCCACACCGGCGTCGAGCAGCGCCGAGGCCTTGGCCTCAACGTCGCCGTTGATGCCGACGGCGGCCGCTACCCGGAGGGCACCCTTCGCGTCGAGCGCCGGCCGGTAGATCGTGGAGCGGAGCGCGCCCTTGCGGGTCAGCACGCCCAGGAGTTCGCCGTCGCGCAGCACGGGGGCCAGGCTGGTGCTGGACGCGTCGAGTTCCTCGAATGCCCGCTGCAGGCCCGCTAGGGGATCTCCCTCGAACCGGGTGGACTCGAAGCTGATGAAGCTGGTGCGCATCACCGATTCCAGCGACGCGAACCGGTCGACGCCCTCGCAGTCGGCGGACCGGACCACTCCGACACAGTGGTTCTGCTCGTTTACCACCATCACTGCCCCGTGGGAGCGCTTGTTGATCAGGTGCAGTGCGTCGATGACGGTGTTGTTCGGCTTCAGCCGCAGCGGTGTCTCGTAGACAGCATCGCGGCTCTTCACCCACTGGGTGACCTCCGCGATCACCTCGGACGGGATGTCCTGCGGCAGCACCGCGAGGCCGCCGCGGCGGGCCACTGTTTCCACCATCCGCCGCCCTGTCACTGCGGTCATGTTGGCGACGACCAGGGGGATGGTGGTGCCCGAGGAATCATCACTGGATAGGTCCACATCGAATCTGGAGACCACTTCGGACGCTGACGGGACCAAAAAGACGTCTGAATAGGTGAGGTCAGTGGCGGGCTGATTGATAAAACGCATGGTGTTGCTCCTGGCTCGGCTTCCCTGAAAGTCTAGGCGGTTGACGCCCAGGGGCACGCACTCTCGTCGGCGCTCCGGCGGTCACCGCCGGAGCGCTCGGAAGCATCACGGAAGGATCCCCGCAGGATTGCCCAGGTGATTGGCTTGTTGCCTCAGACTGTCATTAGACTGACACAGGGTCTGTATACAGTTTTATCTAGCAAGAAAAGGCTGCAGGCTGTTCCCACCGGGCTCAGGGCAAACTTACGGAAGAGGCGTATTACTAGTGCCAGAACAACCCAACCACCGTCTACCTGAAGAATTCGGCGGAAACGAGTGGCTTGTCGACGAGTTATACGAGCAGTTCCAAAAGGACCGGAACTCGGTGGACAAGAAGTGGTGGACACTGTTCGACTCCTTTGCCGCCGATGACTCCAAGTCCGGAAACGGGCGCCCAGCCTCGACCAACAGCGGCTCGAATGACAGTGCTGTCAAGAGCGGCGTCAACAACAGCAGCGGTGAACTCGGCCACAACCCAGCCACCCGCGAACTGCCCGTGGTGAACGCAGAGGGCAGCACCCCCAAGGCATCGGGCGAGTCTCCCGCGAGCTTCGAGGAGTCGGCAAAGCCGCCGGTTCCAAAGGAGACGCACAGCAAGGCCGAGATCAAGGCCGAAGACAAGGCTGACCAGGCTATGGAGGCGGCAGCCAAGGAACGAGCCGAGAAGCCCGTGGCCAAGCAGTCCGAGAGCGCAAAGGCCGAGAAGCCGGCGACGACGCCGATCCCCGCCCAGTTACCGAAGACCGATCGCAGCACCGACATGGACGAGGACACGGTCAAGGTCCTCCGCGGACCGGCCAAGGCGATCGCGACCAACATGGACGCCAGCCTGACCGTTCCGACCGCGACGAGCGTCCGCGCCATCCCGGCGAAGCTGCTCATCGACAACCGGGTGGTCATCAACAACCACCTCGCCCGCGCCCGCGGCGGCAAGGTTTCCTTCACCCACCTCATCGGCTACGCCATCATTCGTGCGCTGGCCCAGTTCCCCTCCCAGAACGTGTACTACGACGTCGTTGACGGCAAGCCCTCGGCGGTGCAGCCCGCGCACGTGAACTTCGGCCTGGCCATCGACATGCCCAAGCCGGATGGCACGCGCTCGTTGGTGGTTCCCAACATCAAGAAGGCCGAGACGATGAACTTCTCGGACTTTTGGCACGCCTACGAGGACCTGGTCAAGAAAGCCCGTGGCGGCAAGCTGGGTGCAGACGACTACGCGGGGACGACCGTATCCCTGACCAACCCGGGCGGGATCGGCACCGTCCATTCGGTGCCCCGCCTCTCCAAGGGCCAGGCCTGCATCATCGGTGCCGGCGCCCTGGAGTACCCGGCCGAGTTCCAGGGTTCCAGTGAGAAAACCCTCGCCCGGCACGCAATCAGCAAAACCATCACCCTGACGTCCACCTACGATCACCGCGTGATCCAGGGTGCGGGCAGCGGCGAGTTCCTGCGGATCATCCACCAGCTCCTGCTCGGTGAGCAGAACTTCTACGACGAGATCTTCGAGGCCCTGCGGATCCCGTACGAGCCGGTCCGGTGGAGCGCCGACATCCAGGTTGATCCGATGGATGAAATCAATAAGGTTGCCCGCATCCAGCAGCTGATTCACGCCTACCGGGTGCGCGGTCATCTGATGGCCGACACCAACCCGCTGGAGTACGTCCAGCGCAAGCACGCCGACCTCGACGTGCGCACCCACGGCCTGACCCTGTGGGATCTGGACCGGGAGTGGCCCACGGGCGGCTTCGGCGGCAAGCCGATGCTCAAGTTCCGGACCATCCTCGGTGTCCTCCGGGATGCGTACTGCCGCACCACCGGCATCGAGTACATGCACATCCAGGACCCGGAGGAGCGTCAGTGGTTCCAGGATGAGCTGGAACACTCCTACTCCAAGCCCAGCCGTGAAGAGCAGATGCGCGTGCTGCACCAGCTCAACGCCGCCGAGGCTTTTGAGACCTTCCTGCAGACGAAGTTCGTTGGCCAGAAGCGGTTCTCCCTTGAGGGTGGCGAGTCACTGATTCCGCTGCTGGACTCCGTGATTTCGAACGCCGCCGACGACGGCCTCGACGAGGTGGCAATCGGCATGGCACACCGAGGCCGGCTGAACGTCCTGACCAACATCGCCGGCAAGACCTATGGCCAGGTCTTCCGTGAATTCGAGGGCACCCAGGATCCACGGTCGGTACAGGGCTCCGGTGACGTGAAGTACCACCTGGGCACGGAGGGCACCTTCACCTCGGAGAGCGGCAACGAGACCAAGATCTACCTGGCGGCGAACCCGTCCCACCTTGAGGCGGTGGACTCGGTCCTCGAGGGGATCGTTCGGGCCAAGCAAGACCGGCTCGACCAGGGGAACGCGTTCCCCGTGCTGCCCATCCAGATCCACGGCGACGCGGCCTTCGCTGGCCAGGGCGTCGTCGCTGAAACCCTGAACCTGTCCCAGCTCCGCGGTTACCGTACCGGTGGCACCATCCACATCATTGTGAACAACCAGGTCGGCTTCACCACCTCCCCCACCTCGTCGCGTTCCTCGGTCTACTCGACGGATGTGGCGAAGATGGTGCAGGCGCCGATCTTCCACGTCAACGGAGATGATCCGGAAGCGGTGGTCCGCGTAGGCCAGCTGGCCTACCAGTTCCGCCAGAAGTTCAACAAGGACGTGGTCATCGACATGGTGTGCTACCGCCGCCGTGGCCACAACGAGGGCGACGACCCGTCGATGACCCAGCCCATGATGTACAACCTCATCGAAGCCAAGCGGTCGGTCCGCAAGCTCTACACCGAGGCTCTGATCGGTCGTGGCGACATCAGCCAGGATGAGGCCGAGCAGGCTCTGAAGGACTATCAGGAGCGTCTGGAACGGGTGTTCGCCGAGACCCATGCGGCCCAGACGTCACCGATCCCCATCGTGACCAAGGATGCTGCAGCTGTGTCGGATATCGAACGGCCCATCGCCCAGCAGTCCGATACCGGGGTCGGGGCGCCAGCCAGCACCGCGATCACCGCCGAGACCCTCGCCCACATCGGCAAGGTTCATACGGCAATTCCCGAGAACTTCACTGTGCACCCGAAGCTGAAGGCGCTGCTGGACAAGCGCGAGCAGATGTCGCGTGAGGGTGGCATCGACTGGGGCTTCGGCGAGCTCGCCGCCTTCGGGTCGTTGCTGATGGAAGGCGTCCCCGTCCGTCTGGCTGGGCAGGACTCCCGTCGCGGGACGTTCGTCCAGCGGCATGCCGTTTTCCACGACCGGGCGACCGGCGAGGAATGGTTGCCCCTCGATGACCTGAGTGAGGCCCAGGCGAAGTTCTGGATCTACGATTCGCTGCTGTCGGAATACGCGGCGATGGGCTTCGAATACGGCTATTCGGTGGAACGCCCCGACGCGCTCGTCCTGTGGGAGGCCCAGTTCGGTGACTTCGTCAACGGTGCCCAGACGATCATCGACGAGTTCATCAGCTCCGCGGAACAGAAGTGGGGCCAGCGCTCGTCCCTGGTACTGATGCTGCCTCACGGGTACGAGGGCCAAGGCCCCGACCACTCGTCGGCCCGCATTGAACGGTTCCTGCAGATGTGCGCTGAGGACAACATGGTGGTGGCCAACCCCACCACCGCCGCGTCGCACTTCCACCTCCTGCGCCGTCAGGCCTACACCCGGCCCCGCAAACCGTTGATCATCTTCACCCCCAAGCAACTGCTTCGGCTGAAGGCGGCCGCGAGCTCGGTGGAGGACTTCACCACCGGCGGTTTCCTGCCGGTCATCCCGGACAAGCAGGAACTCAACGCCAACGACGTCGACCACGTCATCCTCGTCTCCGGACGCCTGTACTACGATCTGCTGGCCGCCCGCCAGAAGACCGAAGACCAGAAGACGGCAATCATCCGGGTGGAGCAGCTGGCGCCGCTCCCGGTGGATGACATCCTGGCGGCTGTCGGCGAGTACCCGAATGCCGACCTGGTGTGGGCCCAGGACGAACCAGCGAACCAGGGGCCATGGCCGTTCATCGGCCTGAACCTGCCTGAGCACCTGGACCGGCCCCTGCGGCTGGCATCCCGTCCGGCCTCGGCATCGACTGCGACAGGTTCGGCCAAGCGCCACGCCGTGGAGCAGGAGATTCTGGTCAAGAAGGCGTTCGAACGCAACTAGCAGCTGACCAGCTGCCGGGTACGTATGATGTTGGGTGGGGTGCCGGGCACCCCACCCAACTCCAGTTTCAGACTGGATCTTTACACTGGGTTCGAAACGCGGACCGCAGTAGCGCAATCGATGAGTGGACAAAGGTAACCAACCAGTGGAACAACGCAGAATCCGGCTCGCAGCCGTAGGTGACGAACTGCTCGCAGGCCTGGGCGACCCTCGTGCGCTCGGCTGGTTCGGCCGAGTGCTGGCCCGGACAGCTCCCAACGGCGTCTCCCTTCAGGCGTTTACCCTTGCGGCGCCCGAGGAGGGCACCGAAGCCCTCGCCAACCGTTGGCAGCAGGAGACCGGTCGGCGGTTCGACAACGGATTCGAGAACCGGCTGGTGATCGGCCTGTCCGACCGGGACCTGGACCTGGACCTGTCCACCGCGCGCAGCCGCCTCAATCTTGCCAACATCCTGGATGGCGCAGCCCAGATGAGCGTCAAGGTGCTCGTGGTAGGTCCTCCCCCGGGGCTCGACCCCGAACGGAACCGCCGGCTGGCAGATCTGTCCGCGGCGTACGCGGATGTGACCACACGCCGGAAACACGTCTACGTTGATACCTTTACCCCGTTGCAGGCCCATGAGCAGTGGCGGAGCGATCTCGTAGCGAACGGCGGCGGACCCGGCCAGGCCGGCTACGGGCTGATGGCCTGGCTCGTCCTCCACCGTGGCTGGTTCCAGTGGCTGGATGTACCTGCGCCGCAGTAGCTCCCGCGGCCATCATTGAACCCTGAGGAGTCGATCAGTCAGTGGGTCCGGCAGTACGCGGCCTCTCATTTTCCCTGTGTACGGTGGGGCACTGATTGATTGACCGATCACCCACGACAGATCCACCAGGAACGGACGTATCTCCCATGAAGACCTCCCTTTCGAAAAAAGCCTCGGCAGCAGCCTTCATCCTCGCTGCGCTTTTCCTCGTGGGTTGCGATGACACCACCGGTGACAACCAGGACCAGGAACAGCAGCAGGAAGACAGCGGATCGGGCTTCAACAACAATGACAACACTTCAGGCGACGGCGACTCCGGTGACGATTCGGACGACGAAAGCGACGACGATTCAGACGGCGGCGACGACGACTAGGGCATCATGCCGGGCCCCGTTGCTGATTGCTGGTTGCTGGGCGATTAGTGCCTGAAGACGATTTTTCCAAAGACGTCGCCGTCGGCCATTTTGCGGAAGCCCTTCTCCGCCTCGTCGAGCGGTAACACCTCGTCAATCTCCGGACGGACGCCTGTCGCGACCAGGAACCGGGTGAGCCGGACCAGTTCCTCGCGGGTGCCCATGGTGGACCCCAGAACCTGCAGCTGCAGGAAAAACACCCGGTTCAGGTCGGCGCTGGGCGCCGGCCCGCTGGTGGCACCGCAGGTCACTACCGCGCCGCCGGGCTTCAATGCCTTGAGCGAGTGACCCCAGGTGGCCTCGCCCACCGAATCGAAGACGACGTCCACGCGTTCGGGAAGGCGAGCGCCGTCGTCAAACACTGCCGCTGCCCCGAGCGCGAGTGCTCGCTCCTGCTTCGCCTTGCTCCGGCTGGTCGCCCAAACCCTGAACCCGGCCGCGCTTGCCATCGCGATGAGTGCTGTTGCGACGCCGCCGCCGGCCCCCTGGACCAGAATGGTGGATCCGGGCGCGGCGGGGGACACGGTGAACAGCATCCGGTACGCGGTCAGCCATGACGTGGGCAGGCAGGCTGCCTCCTCGAAACTCAGCTCGGCAGGCTTGGGGACCAGATTGCGTGCTGGCACCCACACCACATCGGCCATGGCGCCGGGCAACTTCTCGGACAGCAGGGTACGGCGTGGATCGAGGGTTTCGTCGCCTTCCCAGCCCGGCGAGGAAATGACCCCGTGCACCAGCACCTCGTTGCCATCATCGTCAACGCCGGCAGCGTCACACCCGAGAATCATCGGCAGTTTGTCCTCACCCAAACCCACCCCACGGAGGGACCAGAGGTCATGGTGGTTTAGCGCGGAGGCACGAACGGTCACCTTCCGATACCCCTCCGGGGCCTCACTGACCGGCAAGTCGCCGATCACCAATCCAGCCAGCGGGTCGTCAGCGGAAAATGAGTCAACGTATACGGCGCGGGTCACGTGATGCTCCTTCGGATCGACTGTTATTCCATCCTAGGACCCCCGGCCCCCGGGGAGGCCACCCGGTTGGACGGTCGGGCTCTGCGAAGTGTGGGAGACTGGATGGTAGTTCAAAATACTTGAGAAGCAAGGAGGCAGCCATGAGCAAGCGAGCACGCAAGAAGCGCGACCGCAAGAAGGGCGGCGCTAACCACGGTAAGCGCCCCAACGCCTGAGCAGTCGGGCTAGCACCAAAAAGAGAGCCCCCCGCACCGATCATCGGTTGCGGGGGCTCTCTTTTTTTATCCGGTGCAGGCTGCCTGCTCCAGTGAGCTAGTGCTCTGCGGTCTTGATCTGGCTGATCCGGTCCAGGATGCTGGTCTTGAGGGTGGTGGGCGCCACCTCGGTGCAGGATCTCTTGACCACTGAGCGGATGACGCACTCGAGGTCGTGCTCTTCCGCACACTCAGGGCAGTCCTCCAGATGGTTCTTGATCTCCACCAGATCATCGTGGGACAGAGCCCCATCGAGGTAGTCGTACAAGCGCTCAATCCGGGAATCGGCGCAGTCGCCAAGGCTCTGACAATCGCTCATTTTCCACCCTCCTGTGTCTTTGCCGTGCCGCTGCCCGCCGCTACCTTCGCAGCCCCCAGGCCGCGATCGTGCGCGTACTCGGCAAGCAATTCACGCAACAGCTTGCGCCCACGGTGCAGCCGCGACATTACGGTGCCGATGGGCGTATTCATGATTTCTGATATTTCCTTGTAGGCGTACCCCTCCACATCGGAGAAGTAGACGGCTAACCGGAACTCCTCCGGAATGGCCTGCAGCGCCTGCTTGACGTCTGAATCTGGCAGGTGGTCAAGCGCCTCCACCTCGGCAGACCGCAGACCCGTGGGAGTATGCTCGGCGGCCTTCGCCAGCTGCCAGTCCTCGATCGTGTCCGAGTGGGACTGCAACGGTTCCCGCTGGCGCTTCCGGTACAGGTTGATGTACGTGTTCGTCAGAATGCGGTACAGCCAGGCCTTCAGATTGGTGCCGGGTTTGTACTGGTGGAACGCTGAAAAAGCCTTCGTGTAGGCCTCCTGCACCAAATCCTCGGCATCAGCGGGATTGCGTGCCATTCGCATGGCAGCTGAGTACAGCTGATCCACATACTGCATGGCATCTCGCTCGAAGCGAATCTTCCGATCCGCATCCGATTCGGTCGACACATCCAATTGAGCGTCTTCGGCTGGGACGCTGCCCGCCGCGGGTGTTGTATTCATTGAGGAAAAGTCTACGCGCCCGGGCCTCGCTGGCCGCACGGGGTTAACCGTCAACTGGAAGTCGGGCGTCTGTCCGACTATTGCGGCTTGTGCCGTCATGATCCGCCTCTCGTGAGCTTGCAGTTGGTTCTGCCGTACCTATCTGATCTCTGCTGGACATAACCGCTACCCCCGGGTGGTTATTCCTCACCGATCGGTCGCCCCCGATGGGCGATGAGTGCCGCCGTCGTCCCTCTGAGCACCACTTACGGATACCCATATCGCCTTACCACTTTAAAAATGCAAAACTAGAACGCAAGTGCCCAATCAGTCCACAGCCAGGAGGCAATCATGACCCTTGTTCGCGTAGTAGCCCGTCCGATGCTTGCGAGTTCGTTCGTGGTGGCCGGTATTGACCGGCTGCGGAACGCCGAAGCAGCCGGCACACAGCTCCGTCCCACCCTTGACCGGATCACCAAGGCCATCCCCTCCGCCTCGTCGGTCACCGCCAACGAAAAAGTAGTGGCACAGGCCCTCGGCGCCGCGCAGGTCGGCGCTGCCGCGCTGCTGGGCATCGGACGGTTCTCCCGGGTTGCCGCGCTGGTCCTCGTCGGCACCGCCGGTCTGAACACCCTCGTTGACTACAAGTCGGCCGACTCGTCCACCGCCGAGGCGCGGAAGGCCCGCCGCAACCAGCTCCTGAAGAACGTCTCGCTGCTTGGCGCAGTCCTGCTGGCTTCCGTGGACACGAACGGTCGCCCAGGTCTGGCCTGGCGCGCCGAGCACTTCGCGTCCGATGCCAAGCGCAACGCGAAGGCCCTCAGCCACGACACGCGCAAGAGCGCCAAGTCCATTGCCAAGGACACCGAGAAGCAGCTGAAGAAGGCCAACAAGTCCGTCCGCAAGACCGCCACCGATCTGGTGAGCTAGCAAAGACGTGACCCACATGGAACTGTCGCATTGGCCGGCACCCTTCGCCACCTCGCCGGTCAATGCGACAGTTCAGGTTCCCGGCTCCAAATCACTCACCAACCGGTTCCTCGTCCTCGCCGCGCTGGCTGACGGCCCGTCCCGGCTGCGTGCACCACTGATCTCCCGCGACTCCGCGCTGATGGTGAAGGCGCTCACCGCCCTGGGTGCCGGGTTTACCGAGGTGGACGGAGACGGCGCCTTTGGTCCGGACCTCCTCGTCACCCCGCTGGATCCTGCCGCGACCGGCGACCCTGCCATCGACTGCGGGCTGGCCGGCACCGTGATGCGGTTCGTTCCACCCCTCGCGGCATTGCGCCACGGAACCGCCTCGTTCGATGGTGATCCACACGCCCGCCAGCGTCCGATGGGTGCAGTCATCCAGGCCCTGCGCGGTCTCGGGATCACGGTCGACGACGACGGCGACGGGCAGCTCCCATTCACGGTCACCGGTACCGGCTCCGTCCCCGGGGGGAAACTGGTGGTGGACGCCAGCGCCTCCTCCCAGTTCATCTCCGCGTTACTCCTGGTCGGCGCCCGGTTCACCGACGGCCTGCACCTTGAACACGTGGGTCCGCCCGTGCCCAGCCTTGACCACATTGCCATGACGGTGCGGGTACTGCGCGAGGTGGGTGTCGACGTCGACGATTCACTTCCGAACCAGTGGCGGGTCTCCCCCGGCACGATCCGAGCCTTCGACGTCCGGATCGAACAGGACCTCTCCAACGCCGGCCCATTCCTCGCGGCGGCCCTGGTCACCGCCGGCACCGTGCGGATTCCCAACTGGCCCCTGGGTACCACCCAGGTCGGTGACCAGTGGCGTGAGATCCTGGTGCAACTCGGTGCTGAGGTGGTCCTCTCCGACGGGACCCTTTCGGTGACCGGCGGTGCCCGCATCCGTGGAGCACACCTCGCCGACACCAGCGAACTCGCCCCCACCGTCGCGGCACTCTGCGCACTGGCCGATTCGCCGTCGACCCTGAGCGGGATCGCCCACCTGCGTGGCCACGAGACCGACCGCCTCAAGGCACTGGCGACCGAGATCAACCGTCTGGGTGGAGAAGTGACCGAGACCGCCGACGGGCTGTCCATCAGTCCGGCCCCCCTCCATGGCGGCGTGTTCAGGACCTATGAGGATCACCGGATGGCGACCGCCGGAGCGATTATCGGGTTGGCCACCGAAGGTGTCGAGGTTGAGAACATCGGCACCACAGCCAAGACCATGCCCCAGTTCCCCGAGCTCTGGGCGGACCTTGCGGCGACCGGGCGCCCCTCCGCCGGCGAGCCCCTCCCCACCAGCGGGCGCTGACGTGGCTACCGGCGGCAACCGTGGCGGCGCGCGATCGTGGGACGAATCCGACATCAGGGTCCGCCCCAACAAGAAGGGCACCCGTCCCCGCACCAAGGACCGGCCAGCCTACGAGGACGCGGTCACCGGACGGATCGTCACCGTCGACCGCGGACGCTACACCGCCGTCGTCGACGAGGATGGCGCCGACGAGCGGATCGTCATTGCCGCCCGGGCCCGCGAGCTGCGGCGCACTCCCGTCGTTGCCGGTGACCTGGTGGCCCTGGTGGGTGACCTCACCGGCGGACCCGATGCCCTTGCCAGGCTGGTCCGGGTACAGGAGCGGCGCACGCTGCTCCGGCGCAGCGCCGACGACACCGACCCGGTGGAGCGCGCCGTCGTCGCCAACGCCGACCAGCTGGTCATTGTGGTGGCCGCGGCCAATCCGGAACCGCGCACGGGCTTCATTGACCGGGCGCTGGTGGCGGCGTACGACGCCGGGATCCAGCCGATCCTCTGTGTCACCAAGGCCGATCTGAAGGACCCCAGCGAGTTGCTGGATAACTACCGACACCTGGACCTCCCGGTGATCATCAGTCGGACCGCCACCGACGACGACGCAGTGGCAAGCACGTCCGACGACGGCCTCTCTGCACGTCTCCTCGGTGACGCGGTCGGCCAACTGCGCGCTCATCTGGATGGCAGGGTCAGCGTGCTGCTGGGCCACTCGGGGGTCGGTAAATCGACGATGGTCAATGCGTTGACCGGCTCCAACCGGGCCACCGGAGGAGTGAACGCCGTGACCGGCCGGGGCCGGCACACGTCGTCGTCGGCAATCGCGCTGAAAGCCGGGGACGCACTGCCGGGTACCTGGATCATCGACACCCCCGGGATCCGTTCGTTCGGACTGGCCCATGTGGACCCCGACCGGATCCTGCAGGCCTTCCCCGACCTCGAACCCGGCACGGCCGACTGCGCCAGAGGCTGCCGCCACGACCGGACGGCCGTGAAGTGCGGATTGGACCCCTGGGTCCGGGACGGGCTGGCCGGCGGCTCGGGGCCGGTGCGCCTCGCGTCCCTGCGACGGTTGCTCGGCTCCAGCATTCCCGAAGCAAAAGGAAATACCCAGGAAGCCAAAGAGCTCGGCGAACAGTAGACCTGATAGGCTTAAACCAGTTGTGGCGTTGCGCACGTAGTAGCACTGCAACGAGAACCCCGAAGCACGGGGGGATTCTCACACACAAGGAATATGAAAAAAATGGCAACAGGTACAGTCAAATGGTTCAACGCTGAAAAGGGCTTTGGATTCATTGCTCCTGACGACGGCGGCGCGGATGTATTCGCCCACTTCTCGGCAATCAACTCCAGCGGATTCCGCGCGCTCGAAGAGAACCAGAAGGTCAACTTCGAGACCACGCAGGGCCCCAAGGGACCGCAGGCCGAGAACATCACCGTTATCTAGTAACCCAGATACGTAGGCCGCCCCACTGGGCGGTTCTTCCACAGGACACTGACACGGCTTTGAGCCGGCGGTGTCCTGTGGTGTTTAACGGCAGGGCCTCCCGCACTCTGCGGGGTAAGGCGATAGGTTGAAGGTATGAACCACCGCCAAAGTTATAACGATGATCTGCGCCTTGCCCATGTGATGGCCGATTCTGTTGACGACCAGACCATGTCGCGATTCAAGGCTTTGGATCTGGTGGTGGAAACCAAGCCGGACCTTACCCCCGTGACCGACGCCGACAAGGCCGCTGAAGAGTCGATCCGGGGCCAGCTCTCCCGGGCACGCCCCCGCGACGCGGTGCTGGGTGAGGAATTCGGCAGCACCGGCGCCGGATCACGACGCTGGATCATCGACCCTATCGACGGCACCAAGAGCTTTGTGCGCGGCGTCCCTGTCTGGGCCACCCTGATCGCCCTCGTCGACGAGGGACAGCCCGTGGTGGGCCTGGTCAGCGCACCGGCCCTGGGGAAACGCTGGTGGGCGGCCACCGGAACCGGTGCCTACATGGGCAAATCGCTCGCCGCGGCGAGCCGGCTGAAGGTCTCGAACGTCTCCCGGCTGGAAGACGCCTCTTTGTCGTACTCGAGCCTCTCGGGCTGGAAGGAGCGGGGGAACCTGCCCGAGTTCATGTCGCTGACCGAGAAGGTCTGGCGCAGCCGGGCCTACGGCGACTTCTGGTCCTACTGCATGGTCGCTGAGGGTGCTGTCGACATCGCCTGCGAACCCGAGTTGAACCTCTACGACATGGCCGCCCTGGTGCCGATCATCACCGAGGCTGGCGGGCGCTTCACCTCCCTCGAAGGCACCGATGGGCCCTTCGGCGGCAACGCCCTCGCCACCAACAGCACCCTCCACAACGATGTGCTCCAGATCCTGAACCCCGATGTGGATGACCTGCTGTAGGAATCCGTCATCCAACTGGTCGGGGCTACGCTAGGGGGATATCCCGACAGCTATCCGAGCCTGCGAAAGCGAGTCCACCATGCCCCGCGGCGGCCCGCGCCTGCACCAGAGCCGGCGAGTCCACCTCGCGGGTGGCTATCTCGACGGCGGCGAGCAGTATGACCGGGTCAGACCTGGCTACCCGTCGGAGAGTGTCGACTGGTCAGTGCCGCACGGTGCGCGAGCAGCCGTCGATCTGGGCGCGGGTACCGGCCTCTTTACCGCCGAGCTGGTGAAGCGCGGGCTGCAGGTGACCGCCGTCGACCCCTCCAGCGACATGCTGGGCGTGCTCAGTGCGAAGCTCCCCCAGGTCACCACGGTGGTCGGCACCGCCGAATCGACCGGCCTGGCCGTCGCCTCCACCGACCTGGTGACCATCGCACAAGCCTGGCACTGGCTTGATCCGGTCGCGGCTTCAGCGGAAGTGGCACGCCTCCTGGTTCCCGGCGGACGGCTCGCCCTCCTCTGGAACCAGCTTGATGTGTCGGTCCCCTGGGTTCACCGGCTGAGCCGCATCATGCATGCCGGGGACGTCTACACCCCCGAGTACCAGCCGGCGATCGGCCCCGGGTTCGGGGTGGCGCAGCATTTGACCGCCCGGTGGAACCAGCAGCTGCGCACCACGGACATCATCGAACTGGCTAAATCCCGCAGCTACTATCGCCGCGCCAGCCCAGCCATCCGGGTGAAGGTGGAGGCCAACCTGGACTGGTACCTCCACGAGCATCTGGGGTTCAACGGTGAGGCTGCGGTGGACCTCCCCTACTTCACCCATTCCTGGCGGGCTGACCGTAACTGACCCGACCAGTCCCTATTGTTAAGGTGTGCCTATGAGTAAGATTTAGGTATGCCGAAATATTGTCTTCCGCTGGTCCTGGCGATGCTGCTTGCGGTCGCCGGTTGTGGCGCCAGTCCGGCAGCCCAGGCGAGGCCCGCCGACGACGATGATCGTCCCATGGTGTTGACGACCTTCACCGTTCTCGCCGATCTCGCCGACCAGGTCGGTGGAGGGCATGTCCGGGTCGAGTCCATCACGAAGGTCGGTGCGGAGATCCACGGTTACGATCCCACTCCCTCAGACCTGGTGAACGCGCAGGACGCCGACCTGATCCTGGACAACGGCCTGGGTCTTGAACGGTGGTTCGAGCGATTCCTGATCGCCGTCGACGCTCCGCGCGCAGTTCTCTCCGAGGGTGTGGAACCGGTCGACATCCGCTCCGGCAACTACAGTGGACTGGCCAACCCGCACGCCTGGATGTCCCCCCGTGCCGCACAGACCTACGTGGACAATATCGTAGCGGCGCTCACCGACCTCGATCCCGCCCACGCCAGGGACTTCGAGGCGAACGGTGCGCTGATCAAGGCCGAACTGCAGGGAATGCTCGACGACCTGCAAGCTGCCTTCGCCGACGGCGGCACCCCGGCCCTGGTCACCTGCGAGGGCGCCTTCTCCTACCTGGCGCGGGATGCCGGTCTCGACGAGTCGTTCATCTGGCCGGTCAATTCGGACGCTGAGGGCACACCCCGGCAGATCAAGGAAGTGATCGGGTTCGTCGAGGCCAACGAGGTGCCCACGGTGTTCTGCGAATCGACAGTCAACCCCTCGGCGCAGGAGCAGGTGGCCCTAGCCACTGGTGCGAATCTCTCGGGACCCCTGTATGTCGATTCGCTTTCGGGGCCGGACGGCCCGGTACCCACCTTCCTCGACCTCCTGCGCTACGACATTGCACTGATCACCGAAGGACTCGCCCCATGAGCTGGTACGCCCCCGCACACCCTGCGCCCTCCCCTGCCGACCTCCACCCGGTGGCCGCGCTGTCCGTCTCGGGACTCAACGTCAGCTACAACGAGGTGCAGGCGCTGATTGACGTTGACCTGACCGTCGAGCGGGCACGGATCTGCGGCCTGATCGGCGTCAACGGATCGGGCAAGTCGACACTCTTCAAATGCCTGATGGGCCTGGTGCAGCCCTCGGTGGGCACGGTGACACTGTTCGGCAAGGACCACCGCACCGCACGGCGCACCAATATGGTGGCCTATGTCCCCCAATCGGAGGATGTCGACTGGACCTTCCCGCTCTCGGTGGGAGATGTGGTCCTGATGGGCAGGTACGGGCGGATGGGGCCGTCCCGCCGGGCCGGCCGTGCCGACCGGGAGGCTGTAGACGAAGCGCTTGACCGGGTGGGCCTGACCGCGCAGCGTAGCCGGCAGATCGGGGAACTCTCCGGCGGGCAGAAGAAGCGCGCTTTCGTTGCCCGGAGCATCGCCCAGGATGCCCAGCTCCTCCTCCTGGATGAGCCCTTTGCCGGGGTGGACAAGTCCAGCGAAGCCACCTTGATCAGCCTCCTGAAGGAGCTCAGGGACGAGGGCCGGACGGCGCTGATCTCCACCCACGACCTCGCGGGGATCCCCGAACTCTGCGACGAGGCGGTGCTCCTGCATAACCGGGTCCTTGCCCATGGCCTGCCCGCAGAGGTGCTGACGCATGAAAAGCTGGCGCTCGCGTTCGGGCCGCTTCCCGGGGCCGCGTCTGGCCCCCGCCCTCCCTCACCGACCATCGAAAAGAACGAGGATTCGTGATGGAATTCCTGTCCTTCCTGACCGAACCGTTGCAGTATGGTTTCCTGACCCGGGCCCTGGTGGTCACGGTATGCGCAGCGGTGGTGGCGTCGGTGCTCTCCTGCTGGCTGATCCTGATGGGCTGGTCGCTGATGGGCGACGCCGTCTCGCACGCCGTCTTGCCGGGGGTTGCGCTGGCCTACATCATCGGGATCCCCTTCTCGATCGGCGCGTTCGTCTTCGGCGCCGGAGCCGTCGCCCTGATCGGTGTGGTGAAATCGACGACCAAGCTGAAGTCGGACACGGTGATCGGCGTCGTCTTCACCGGGCTGTTCGCCGTCGGGCTGGCGATCGTGTCCCGCACGCCGTCCCAGGTGGACCTGATGCACATCCTCTTCGGCAACGTCCTGGGCGTGACCGACGGTGAGCTCTGGCAGGTGGTCATCCTCGGCGCCCTGACCCTCGCCATCGTGTTGTACAAACGCCGGGATCTGACGTTGTTCGCCTTTGACCGCACTCACGCCCATGTGATCGGGCTGAACACCAAGGCTCTGTCCACCCTCCTGCTGGGCCTGATGGCGTTGAGCGTCGTCGTCGGGCTGCAGGCCGTCGGCATCATCCTGGTGGTGGCCATGCTCATCACCCCCGGTGCAACGGCGTTCCTCCTGACCCGCAGCTTCGACCGGATGCTGATCCTCGCCGCGAGCATCACCACCGTGGCGTCGGTGGCCGGTATCTACGCCAGCTACTACCTGGACATCTCGACGGGCGCTGCAGTGGTCCTGTCCCAATCGCTCGTCTTTGTGCTCGTCTACCTCTTCGCCCGCCGGACGGGAATCATCTGGCAGGCAGGCAACCGTCGTCGGTTGCGGCGTCCCACCACGCCGGACGACGTCGGAGAACCGGCCCGGCTGCAACCGACAGGAAGGGCCTGACCCATGGCCAAGCGCACTGCCGCAACACTGAGCGCAGGATCATCGAGCGTCCAGGACTATGTGAAGGTCATTTACTCGTTCACCGAATGGCAGGATCGTCCTGTCACAGCCTCGCAGCTGGCCGCCCGGTTGTCGGTGGCGAATTCCTCCGTCTCCGAGATGGTGCGCAAGCTGAGGGATCTGGGCCTTGCCCGCCATGAACCGTATGGTGCGGTGGAGCTGACGGGTGACGGGCGGCAGCTGGCCCTGGCGATGGTACGCCGGCACCGGCTCCTGGAGACCTTTCTGGTCAGCGAGCTGGGATACAGCTGGGACGAGGTGCATGACGAAGCAGAGCTGCTGGAACATACAGTCTCCGACACCTTCATCGAACGGCTGGACCGGAAACTTTCCCACCCCACCCGCGACCCGCACGGGGATCCCATCCCCACCGCTGATGGAAGGATCACCCTGCCGACCGCTCATCTGTTGAAGGATCTCGACGACGGCCACCCTGGACGGATTACGCGGATCAGCGACGCGAACCCCGACCTGCTGCGGTTTCTCGCCTCGGAATCCATCGACCTGGACATACCGGTACGCGTGGTGGAGCGTAAACCCTTCGGTGGTCCGCTGGTGGTTGCGGTGGGTGGGATAGCAGATGCCAGGACGTACGACTTCGGCGAGGAGCTGACCCAGGCGCTCTGGATCGAGACGGATGGAGTCCACACTGGCTGCCGGCTCGCCGAACCCGCACGGGTGTAGCCCCCGGGTGCTGCGTCAGCCGCCCGCCAGTAGAGAGCCGACGGCCAGACCGGCCCCCGCGGCGAGAAGAGCCAGGGTGGCGGTGCCCATCGCATTGATCAGGCCGCGACCCACCCGTCCGCTCTGCAGCAGTCTGACGGTTTCGACGCTGGCGGTGCTGAACGTAGTGAACCCGCCCAGGAATCCGACGCCGGCAATCATTTCTGGGTCGAGCGGCATGCCACCGCGCAGGCCCAGCCCGGCCAGGATCCCAAGCAGCCCCGACCCGACCACGTTAATTGCCACGGTGCCCCACGGAATGGCTGTCCGGAACCGGGATCTCACCACGCCGTCCAGCATGAATCGGGTCACTGCGCCACATCCGCCTGCCGCACCGACCAGAAGTATCAGGAGCACGCTCATGGCCTGGCTCCGCCCTGGTGGGGGCGCGGCCGGCTGGCGCGGCGTCGGTGCAGCGCCGACGCTGCGGCGATCCCCGCGAAGCTCAGCAGGATCCCACCCATCACGCTGATTCCGACATACAGGGCAGCCCACCCGAGGTCCCCGTCGATTCCCAAACCGACGGCCTCGATGGCGAACGTACTGTAGGTGGTGAAACCACCGAGCAGCCCGGTGCCGAGAAGCAGACGGGCGGACCGGCGTTTTCCACGATCCGGTCCGGACCGCAGGAGCGCTTCGAGCAACAGACCCAGCAGGAAAGCGCCGACCAGGTTGATGGCCAGGGTGGGCAGCGGGAGGCCCAACGGCCTGGGGACAACCCCCTCCAGCCAGTATCTGCACAGGGTTCCGACCATTCCTCCGAGGAAGACGAGGAGAAGGAGCGCCGGTCGCCAATGGGGATGGCGCTCCAGCGGCGCCGGCGTCTCCGCGCGGGACACGGTCGGACGGGAGTGCATCAGCGCCCACCCTGCGTATGGGAGGGGGTAGCGGGAACCACCAGGACCGGCGTTGGCTGGTGGTGCGCGAGGTGGGCAGCCACCGAACCTGTGAGGAGATTCCCCATCCGGCGTGCCACGGTCAGGCGGCGCGCTCCCACCACGATCATGAACGCCCCCTCCGTCTCAGCTGCCTGCGCAAGCTCATGCGCTGCCTCGCCGCGGACCAACCGGTAGCTTTGCGGTCTCGAGAACCGCCCGGTCCTGACCCGGCATCACCCCGACCAGCAGGGGGCCTCGAACGGAATTCACGGTGTACCTGCCTCTGTCGAGTGTCAAGGCAGGAACCATCAGCCCTTGTGGCGGTTCGGGCAGTGCCCCGGCGGGATCCATCGCCGTTGCCTCGACTATAGCGGACTGATCAGCCGGATCGATGGGGCCGCAGCGCGTCACAGTATTATCGACCGGCCAACAAATGCAATGATCACTACATGACAACGCTGGGGATTGAAGAAGAGTACCTCCTGCTGGACCCGACGTCGGGATTGCCTGTCTATAAGGCCAACGAGGTGCAGGCGTTACTGGAACAGTCATCGACGATCGAGGCGGACGACATCCAGCGTGAGCTCCTGGGCTGCCAGCTGGAAACCGCGACGCCGGTCTGCGCCACCCTCACCGAGGCCGAGGAATCGTTGCTGCACTTCAGGCGACGGATCTCCGCGGCGGCACGGAAGGCCGGGGTGCGCGCCACCGGGTCGGCGACAGCCCCACGGATCGAGTCCGCGTATCCCACGTTGACCGACAAGCAGCGCTACCACGAACTCCGTGCGAGCGCCCGCGGTATCGTCGCGGACCAGTTCGTGAACGGCTTGCATGTGCACGTGGGCATCCCGGACAAGGAAACCGGGGTACAGGCCTTGAACCGGATCCGGCCCTGGCTCCCGGTCATCACCGCCCTGAGCACCAACTCGCCGTTCTGGCTGGACCGGGACAGCGGCTTCGCCAGTTGGCGGGTGGTGCACTACCGCCGGTGGCCGGTGCAGGGCTGCCCCCCGGTTTTCGCCGACGCCGCCGACTACGAACGCCGGATTGACCGGCTGGTAGCCACCGGCGTCATCATTGACCGCGGGGTGCTCACCTGGATGGCACGGCTCTCCGATACGTATCCCACCCTCGAGTTACGGGCTGGCGACGCCCAGCTGGAGGCACAGGATTCGGTGCTGCAGGCGGCCCTGGTCCGGGGGCTGGTATCCACCGCCATCCGCGAGGCGGAGGCAGGACTGCCGTTCCTGGACCCGGACCCTGAGCTGCTCGATGCGGCCATGTGGCAGGCTGCCCGGCATGGACTGGCCGGAGACCTGGTGGACCTTCACACGGGCGATCTGATTCCGGCACGCGAGCAGATGGACCGGTTGCTGGGCTACACGTCTGACGCAGTCGACAAAGAGGGCGACGCCGACTGGATCGCCGCTGGCCTGGCGACGGTCTGGGAGCGCGGGACGGGCGCTGAACGGCAGCGCCGGGCGATGGAGGGCGGCGGAATGGCCGCGCTACTGGATCTGTACAGCGAAACCCTCACCGCTGAACGCTAACCCGGCTTCTGGTTGGCCTTACCCTCCGCAAGACGCTGCAACGTCCGTTTGATGCGAGCCTCCCGGGTCGCCGGGCGCTTGGCCGCCGCGATCCACAGGCCGTATTCGCGCTGGCGGGAGTAGGACAGGGCCCTGAACGCATCCACTTCGCCCCCGGCGACCAGGGCATCCACCACGTCGTCGGCGAGGGCCACCACCCGTTCACTGGTGTCGAGGGTGAGGGAAACCCGCACCGTGTCACCGGCGGCCTTCCCGATTTCTTCCTGCACATCGGAGCGCACCAGCAACAGATGCGCGTCGCCGTAGGTGACCAGTGAACCGCGGTAGCCAACACCGTCGAACGCTGCCATCACCGGCACGCGCCCGCTTGCGCCAAAGGTTTCGGGCACACTGTGCGGAAACTCAACGTACGCTGCCGAGCCGACGACAGCCGAGCGCTGAATAATCGCGTCGAACTCGATGGGGCCGGGATCTCGGAATTGGGCCATTTCAGAAGCTTAGCGAACCCGTCTACCGAATGGCCGTCCGCAACAGGCGCGCCTCCCACGGTTGGAGGCGCAGCGGATCCTGGGCCGGGTAGTTTCCCAGCACCACTTCGCCCTCGCCAAGCCCCGGCGGCAGGGCGAGCTCCTCCCCCGACACGTTGCCGAGCACGGTGAGCGTCTCGCCGTCGTGGGTGCGGGTGAAGGCGTACAGCGTGCGGTGGGATTCCTCAATCAGGGTGAAGGTGCCGAGCCGCACGACAGCGCTGTCGTGGCGCAGCTTGATCAGCCGCTGGTAGTACCCGTAGATGGACCGGTCGGCCGATCGATCGGTATCGGCGTTGATGGTCGGATAGTTCGGGTTGACCGCCAGCCACGGTTCGCACGTGGTGAATCCCGCCTGCTGGCCGGCGGTCCACTGCATCGGTGTCCGGGCGTTGTCCCGGCTCATGATGCGGATCATCCCCAGCACCTCCTCGGGGTCGCGGCCCAGCGCGGTGGTGGCTTCGTTGTAGTAGTTGATGGACTCGAGGTCCCGGAAG
Source organism: Arthrobacter sp. CAN_A212 (assembly GCF_015752345.1). NCBI lineage: Bacteria > Bacillati > Actinomycetota > Actinomycetes > Micrococcales > Micrococcaceae > Arthrobacter > Arthrobacter sp. CAN_A212. The sequence continues at coordinate 131,996 of NZ_JADOUT010000002.1, read as the reverse complement.
TCCCCGATCGAGGTGAACGGGACGTTGGTCATCCCCAGTTCCTCCCCCTGGTAGATGTAGGGGGTCCCCCGGTGGAGGTGGAGCAGCGTAGCCCACAGGGTGGCTGATTCGTACCGGTAGCGGGTGTCGTCGCCAAACCTGGACACCAGCCGCGGCTGGTCGTGGTTGTTCAGGTACAGACTGTTCCAACCGGTGTCAGCAAGGCCCTTCTGCCAGCGGTTCCAGGACGTTTTCAGGTCCTGAAGGTCCAGCCCCCGGTAATCCCATTTGCCGCCCGGCCCGAAGTCCAGTCCCACATGCTCGAACTGGAAAATCATGTCCAGTTCCTGGCGGGCGGGATCGGTGAAGAGCCGTGCCTCTTCAAGGGTTGCACCGGGCATCTCGCCCACCGTCATCAGGTCGGCAGTCCTGCCGCTGAACACTTCGCGGTGCATCTCCTGGAGGTAGTCGTGAATCCGCGGTCCGGAAATGAAGTGTGGGGCGCCGTCGCCCCAGAGCCCACCGGCGGGCACCACGCCGTCGGGCAGGGCAGGATCCTTGGAAATGTAGTTGATGACGTCCATCCGGAAACCGTCGACGCCCAGGTCAAGCCACCAGTTCATCATGTCGTAGACAGCCGACCGGACTTCAGCGTTTTCCCAGTTGAGGTCCGGCTGCTGGGGTGCAAACAGGTGCAGGTAGTACTGTCCGGAGGCCGGGTCGAGCGTCCAGGCAGGTCCGCTGAAAGCCGATCCCCAGTTGGTCGGTTCGGCACCCGGCTCGCCGGCGGTGAACCCCTCCCGGGGATCCCGCCACCAGTACCAGTCCCGTTTGGGCGAGTCGATCGAGGAGGATGCCTCCCTGAACCACTCGTGGTCGTTGGAGGTGTGGTTGACCACCAGATCCATCACCAGTTTCATGCCCCGGTGATGCGCTCCCGCCAGGAGCTCGCTGAACTGCTCGAGGGTGCCGAACGCGGGGTCGATCCTGCGGTAATCACTGATGTCATACCCGTTGTCGTGCTGCGGCGACTGGTAGACGGGAGACAGCCACAGCACGTCCACCCCGAGTTCCGCCAGATAATCAAGCTTGCCGATGATTCCGCCGAGGTCCCCGACGCCGTCGCCGTCGGAATCTGCGAAGCTGCGGGGATAGACCTGATAGACGACGGCGTGGGTCCACCACGCGGGCTGGTCCTGGATCGGGGCGGTGTTCATGGGGACGATCCTCTCACGGGACCTGCCGGACCTCGATCAGGACGGATTGTTCGGGGAACAGTACCGGTGCCTGGACTCCAGTGGAACCCAGAAGGCGTCCGGAGAGGACCAGGGGCGTTCCGTTCCGCGCAGCCTCGGACCAGTCCAGGGGTGAATGGCCGGCGTCGGGATGTTCCAGCGCGCCCGCGGCTGGGGCAAGCGTATACCTCGCCGCGGGGTCAAGACCCGGCAGCCGGATCCTCCCGGGCGGGTAGGAGGAGCTGGATGCGCTGAGGGTGTAGGCATACAGTGCAGCGGTGCGGTCTGGAGCGACGATTCCGCGCAGGTCCATGGCAGGGTCCGGGAGGTCGGCATGGACTACCTGTCCGGTGTGGAGCAGTTCCCGCCATCGCTTGTGCAGGGCAATCCACGACGCGAGGTCGGCGGTTTCCTCCTCGGCCAGCTCGGCAATGTCCCACTCAACCCCGTAGTGCCCGAACACCGCAGTAGCCGCCCTGAACGCCAGCGAGTGGGCGCGGTGGGTGGAGTGGGACACCGGACCGCCGATGTGCATTCCCATGAGTTCCGGTGCGACCAGCAGCCCGGTGTATTTCTGGATCACCAACCGCTCCAGCGGGTCGATACAGTCACTCGTCCAGATCCGGTCGGTGCGGGCCAGGACGCCCAGGTCCACCCGACCACCGCCCGAGGCGCAACTTTCGATCTCCAGCGCGGGATGGCGACGTTTGAGCTCGTCCAGCAACCGGTACAGTGTCCGCACGTTGCGGTGAACTGCGGCGGCACCCGATCCGGCGGTGCCCGCTTCCATCAGGTCCCGGTTGTGGTCCCACTTGATGTAGGCAATATCGTGGGCCGCCAGGATGGCGTCCATCCGCTCCAGGATGTAGTCCCAGGCCTCGGGAATGGCCAGGTTGAGCACCTGCTGCTGGCGGGCCGACGGCGGCAGCCGCCCCGCAGCCTGCAGGATCCAGTCAGGGTGCGCGCGCGCCAGGTCGGAGTCCGGGTTGATCATCTCGGGTTCGAACCACAACCCGAACTCCATGCCGAGCGAGCGCACATGGTCGATGAGGGGGTCCAGCCCGTCGGGCCACACGCCGTCGTCGACAAACCAGTCCCCCAGACCGGCCGTGTCGTCGCGCCGCCCCCGGAACCAGCCGTCGTCGAGCACAAACCGCTCAATACCCACCTCGGCTGCCTTGTCCGCGAGCCGGGTGAGCCGGGTGAGGTCATGATCGAAATAGACGGCTTCCCAGGTGTTCAGCGTGACCGGTCGTGCCCGGCGTGGATGGGAGGGCCGGTCACGCTGCTCCCGGTGGAACCGCTGAGCCAGCTGGTTGAGCCCGTATCCCCAGGAACCGAGCGCATCCGGTGCGTCGTAGGTTTCACCTGGCTGAAGCAGAATCTCCCCGGGCAGGAGCAACTCTCCAGCGGCGATGAACGCAGCACCCGTGGGAGTCTTCTCCACCAGCAGCTGGTGGTTGCCGCTCCAGGCGCAGTGGACGGCGTGGACCTCGCCCGATTCGAAGCCGAAGGCCGACTCGCCGGCGGCTAGCAGGAGGGTCGCGTCGAGCCCGGGGCGGCCCCGACGGCTCTCCCGTCGATAGGTGCCGGTGGTGAGGTTATGTCGCTGGGGGCTGCGCTCGCGCAGGTGGCGGCCGGTGGTGTCGAGAATGTCCACTGCCGACGACGGGACCGGGAACACCGCGAGCAGCGAGCCTACCTCACAGGGGGTCTGGCCTTCGTTCGTTAGGTGGAGCCGCTGCCGGAGCAGGCCCGACCCGGTGACAGTGACAGTACCGTCGAGGCGAAGGCCGGCGTGGGGATCCGTCGCGGTGAACCGCAACTCGCTCCCCGTGGAGGACACGTTGGTGGTGGTGAGCCGGGGAAACAACACCCGGCCTTCGCGGGTACCGGTCAGGCCGGGGGTGCCCTGCCAGCCGAGCGACTCCTGCGGCACGAGGGTCAGCTGGGCCGGCGTGTCGAGACCGCCCGAGACCCGCTGCGGCTGGGAGGCGGTGGCGAAGTCCTCGAGGTTGCCCTGCTCTCCCAGTTCCTCGCCCCAGTACAGAATGGCGGGGAGGTCGGCGGTCGAGGTGTCGATGATGACACTGGTGCCACCGTTGGTGAGGTGGAGGACGGGTGCGGAATTCATTAGTTATTTTTATCGTAAAAGTAATTGGGGGGTCAAGGCAGGCTACTTCCCTCTTCGGAAGCCAGCGAGACCTGGGTAGGCAGCGGTGGAGCTGGGATCCCCGGCCCGATGGTTAACGCCCCTCGTTGCGCCTGACCATTCCCATGATGAGGAATATCAGTCCGACGGCCAGCGGGATCAGGGTGTATAGCGTATGGGTGCCACCGATGAAACTCATGTAAAAAATGAAGATGAAGGTTCCGATCACCAGGATCAAACCAGTGGTGACCAGGGCGCGGCCGCGATTGGGCGGCGGCAGCGGAGGAAGCCACGGTGGCGGATCATCCGTCCAGTTCATACAGATCAGTGTACGGCTGGCAGGCAGGTGTTGACGCCACAGTGTCGTGTGCACCGTATCTTGGGGTCAGTGTCTTCTGCACCGTGTCGTCCGCACCGAAGCCTGGCGCCTTAACGACCAAACGTCCCTCCCCCAAAGGGTAAGGACGTTTGGCCGTGAATCCAGGTTGCACTTTTGTGTGGAGATGGCGGGAATTGAACCCGCGTCCGATGCAGTGTAGTCAGGGCTTCTCCGGGCGCAGTTTGCGTCGGTTTTTCTCAGCTTCAGCAGTTCTGCAAACAGACTGCTGCCAAGCTCAGTTACATAAGTGTCCCCCTGAAACCTGTAACGAGTTTCAGGAGCAGTGGCCCTCTAAATGACGCCAGGATCCGGGACGAGAGCATTCCCGGGCTGACGGACTTGGTCTTACTGCTTAGGCAGCGAGAGCGAAGTCAGTGCGTTTTTGTTCGGCACTTATATTTTTACAAGGAGCGTTTACGAGATAGCCTTGTAAATCCTCGGCCCGCTTCCCCTGTCGCGACTAACATCGTCGAAACCTGTCATCCCCGTGTGTAGTTATCAATTGTGGTGCATCCCGGTTGCCCGGATATCCAAGTATAACGCACCATCATGGACGAGGTATTCCCGGCTAGAAGGTAATCCCAAAAATCACAATCGGGGACTGCCACAGCGATACCACCACAAATGACACCGCCACGAATGCGAGGCCGACGGCGGCCAGTGCCGTCGTCGCCGCCTGCTTGCGCTTGAAGCTCCACCAGAACACCACCACGTTCATCAGGACGAGTAGCGGTGCCACCCAGATGATCAGCTGTGCCAGGTACAGATAGATCAGGAAGAAGAAGGGAATCAGCGCGAAGATCCCCACCGGGACGATCGCGAGCAGGAGCAACAGGTCGATCAGGGCGACGACAGTGACCCACCAGGGCCTGCGGTACCGTAACTCGGACTCGTCTGGATCCTCGACAGGTTCCTGGGCCTCCCAGAAAACATCGCTCATACCTCAGGTGCCCCGGTTTTTCTCACGCATGTCACGCAGAGCCTCGCGATTGTCCTGCTTCTCCCGCAGGGTCTGTCGCTTGTCGTAGTCCCGCTTACCGCGGGCGACGGCGATTTCCACCTTCGCGCGGCCGTTGAGGAAGTACAACTGCAGCGGCACCAGGGTGAACCCGCTCTCGCGGATCCGCTGGGAAATACGGGTGAGCTCGTCACGGTGCAGCAGCAATTTGCGACGGCGTCGGGCGGCGTGATTGGTCCAGCTACCCTGCGTGTACTCGGGAATGTGGATGCCCTCGAGCCAGAGTTCATCGTTGTAGAAGATGGCGAACCCGTCCACCAGGGAGGCGCGCCCGGCGCGGAGTGACTTCACCTCGGTGCCCATCAGGGCAAGGCCAGCCTCATACGTGTCCAGCACCTCGTAGTCATGCCGGGCCTTCCGATTGGTGGCCACTACTTTTCGGCCACTTTCCTTGGGCACGGTACAACTCCTTTTGCAGGTGGGCGGCTCCACGGCTTACCACCGGGGGGCAACGAACGGTCCCTCCAGTCTAGTGCGTCGGGTCCTACAGCAGGCCCAGCGGGTCGACGAGGCTGCCGTTGAGCTGCGTTTCAAAGTGCAGGTGGCAGCCGTTGGAGTTGCCGGTGGTACCCGTGCGGCCTATCAGTTGGCCGGCACTGACCTTCTGCCCTACCGACACGTTAAAGCTGGACAGGTGGTAGTAATTGGTCGCCAGGGCGTTCCCCTGCAGTACGCCATGGTTAATGACAACCCGGTTGCCAGCACCGGTTACTGCGTTGGAGTCGGCATACCAGACCTCGCCGGCGGCCGCCGCGTACAGCGGTGTGCCACACCCCACGCCGTAGTCGATCCCGGTGTGCCGGTAACCGCCGGAGCCGTCAAAGTCGATCGTGCCCACCGGTGTCGCACGCCACCCGAAGCCAGAGGAAACGGGACCGCTAACCGGTGCCCGCAGTCCGAAGGCGGAGGGATCGCCAGACTCGATGGGAGCGATGGGGCCTACCGTCGCAGGAACAACAGCGGCGGGCTCTACGGGTGCCGGTGCCGGCCGCCGTGCCGCAGCAGCGGCCGCGGCTGCCGCTGCGTTCTCGGCGGCAGCCTTTTCAGCCGCAGCCTGGGCGCGGCGTTCGGTCTCGATCCGGGCCCGCTCCTCGGCCTCGGCGCGGAGCCGGGCTTCCTCGCGTTTGCGCGCCTCCTCGATCAGCCGGGCCTGCCTCGCAGCGATGTCAGCGGCGACCTTCTGATGTGCGGATTCCACCTCGGCCAGCTGGGCCTCGATCACTGGCTTCTGTTCCTGGAGCTGCTCAGACAATTCAGAGGTGTCCGCCACGAGGGCATCGACCTTACTCTTTTGCGTTGCTGCTTCGTCGCGGGCTATCTGTTCCGCGGCGAGTGCCTCCTCCGCCTGCGCCTTAAGGTCGAGGATCTCAGCCTCGACGGCGATCAGACGCGCCTCTGAGCTGAGGTTGATCGCGTTTTGCTGGGAGAGCTGATCCAGGGCGGCGTTCTGGCTGCGCAGGGCCTGGTCGACCATGTCGATTGAGTTGGTGAGGCTTTCCGAGCCTTCCGAACCAAATAGCAGTGACAGGTTCGAGGGCACTCCCCCGTTCTTGTAGGCCTGGGTAGCGATTTGCCCGATCATCTCCCGGGTTTCGCCCATCGCCTCCTGGTCGAGGTCAATCTGCTCGTTGATCTTGTTCCTTGTTTCCTGCGCAAGGTCGACCCGCTGGGTCAGCGCGGTTACCTGGCTGGTTGCCGATTCGACGCGCCCCTGCGCATCCGCCAAGGCCTGCTGGGCTGCGGGCAATTGTCCCTGGAAGACCCGGAGCTGGGCGATGGTTTTAGCAATGTCGGCATCGAGGTACTCGATCGACTGCTGAACATCTTCGATTTCCTGCTCGAGAGCGCTCTGCCGGTTATCCAGTTCATCAGCAAAGACTGGTGCACTGAAGCCAAACGCCAACGCCACAATCACCGCGACCGATGTGCCGACAACGGCTTTGGTCGCGACTGATTGATTGGCCGGCGAGAACGGCCAAGATTTAAGGGCAGGCATAGGCTCTCTTTCTTTGCTGGACATCACTCTAAACCCTCAAATAGCGTCTGAGAGTGAGAAGTGACGACACTCCGGCAAGAACTCCACCCAACAAAATGAGCAGTGGGGCCAAAAGAAGCACCTCGGATGAGGAAATAAATGCGGTTTCCGGATACATCTCTGCGAGCACACCGTTGAGGGCGAAGTGGGCGAGAGCCCAGAGTGTGCCGGTGGCCAACAGCCCACCAATCACCGCGGCAATCACCCCTTCCAGCACGAACGGGAGCTGGATGACGGCCTTACTGGCGCCCACCAGACGCATAATTCCGGTCTCGCGGCGTCTACTGAACGCCGAAAGTCGAATAGTAGTTGCCACCAGCAACACCGCGCAGAGCAGCATAACGCCGGCTATGGTCAACGCGATCGCCGACGCAACATTCATGTAGGTGAAAAGCCGTTCCAGCAATTCCCTCTGGTCGCTGACCACGTCAACCCCGGGCGTCGAGGAAAAGGCTTCGTTGATGACCTCATACTTCTCGGGGTCCACCAAGTTGACCCTGAACGATTCGGGCAGTTGGTCCGCTGTTACCGAATCAACAATCGGTGAATTGGCAAACTGATCCTGGAAATGGCCGAGCGCTTCTTCCTGGGATTCGTACTCGACCGTTGAGACGTACGCGCTGAAGGAGTCCGATTCGAGGATCGCTTCGATGTCGTCGCGCTGGTCGTCGGTAACCGGGCCTGCGGCACAGCTCGGCGAGGTGGAATTATCCACGCAGAGGAACACGGCAACCTGAACGCGGTCGTACCAGTAGCCCTTCATCTGGTTGATCTGCAGTTGCAGCAGTCCCGCCGCACCCACGAAGGTCAGGGAGATAAAGGTGACCAGAATAATCGAGACGACCATCGCCAGGTTCCGGCGCAGGCCGGATCCTAGCTCGCCGAGGACGAAAGCGAACCTCATTGCGCTGATACCCCGGTCTCGCCGATATAGATGCCCTGGGCGTCGTCGCGTACCACCGACCCATTGTGGAGCTCGACCACCCGCTTCCGCATCGTATTCACGATGTCGTCGTCGTGGGTGGCCATCACCACGGTGGTGCCGTTGGAGTTGATCTTGTCCAGCACTTTCATGATGCCCATGGACGTGGTGGGGTCGAGGTTACCCGTGGGCTCATCGGCCAGCAGGATGCCTGGCCGGTTCACGATGGCCCGGGCAATCGCGACGCGCTGCTGCTCGCCACCGGAGAGCTCATGGGGCATCCTGTTGTTCTTGCCCTCAAGGCCCACCGTCTGCAGCACGTCGGGCACTGTCTCCCTGATGACGGCGCGGCTTTTCCCGATCACCTGCATCGCGAACGCGACGTTGGCGAAAACGGTCTTGTTGGGTAGCAGCCGGAAGTCCTGGAACACCACGCCGATCCCGCGGCGCAGCTTGGGTACGCGCCAGCTGGGAATGTTGGCGACGTTCTGGCCTGCCACGTACACGGCTCCACGCGACACCCGGTCCTCCTTGAGGACCAGGCGGATGAACGTGGACTTGCCGGACCCTGAGGCCCCGACCAGGAAAACGAACTCCCCACGGTCCACTTCGAGGCTGACGGCGTCGAGAGCTGGCCGTGACTTGTTGTCGTAGACCTTGGTGACAGTGTCGAATCTAATCATGACTACTTTGCGCCCATAGGAAGCTGCCAGTGCACGGGCATTTGCTGGGGGAAAGAAGTACCGGCCTCTGAACTATAGCGACGCCCTTGTGCGTTGACTGCTCATCACGGCGGTGTGTCGCTTTGGTGTCGGTCTACTCCGCGGGAGCACTGCGGTTGTTGGCCCGCCACCGGATTCCGGCATCGATGAAGTCGTCGATCTCACCGTCAAACACCGCCGAGGTGTTGCCCACCTCGTGCTCGGTCCGGAGGTCCTTGACCATTTGATACGGGTTGAGGACGTACGAGCGCATCTGGTCACCCCACGACGCCTTCACATCGCCGGCCATCGCCTTCTTTTCAGCGTTTTCCGCTTCTTGCATCTGCAGCAGCAGACGGGACTGGAGCACCCTCAGTGCCGCGGCACGGTTTTGCAGTTGGGATTTCTCATTCTGCATCGACACCACGATGCCCGTGGGGATGTGGGTCAGGCGGACCGCCGAGTCAGTGGTGTTGACCGACTGGCCGCCGGGGCCGGAGGACCTGAACACGTCCACCTTGATCTCGTTGTCGGGAATCTCCACAGAGTCGGTTTGTTCGATGAGCGGGATGACTTCGACGGCGGCGAAGGAGGTCTGGCGGCGCCCCTGGTTGTCGAAAGGGCTGATTCGCACGAGCCGGTGCGTTCCGGCTTCCACAGAGAGGGTGCCGAAGGCGTAGGGCGCTTTCACCTCGAAGGTGGCGGACTTCAGGCCGGCTTCCTCCGCATAGGAGGTGTCCAGCACCTGGGTGGGATACCCGTGGCGTTCGGCCCAGCGCAGGTACATGCGGAGCAGCATCTCGGCGAAATCGGCAGCGTCCACTCCACCAGCACCCGAACGGATGCTGACCACCGCTTCCCGTTCGTCGTACTCCCCCGCCAGCAGGGTTACCACCTCAAGCCGATCCAGTGAGGCGCTCAGCGAGGTAAGTTCCTTGACGGATTCCTCCCGGGAGGCCTCGTCGTCCTCGTCCTGGGCCAGTTCCACCAGGACTTCGAGGTCCTCGATGCGTGAGTGAAGGGTTTCCAGGCGCTCCAGCGCAGACTGGCGGTGGGACAGCCGGGAGGTGATTTTCTGGGCGGCAGCAGGATCGTCCCACAGGTTGGGCTCCCCCGCCTGTTCGCTGAGTTCAGCAATGTCAGTGCGGATCGCCTCCACATCAGCGACCTGTTCGATGTTGGCGTACTTGGTGCGGAGCGCGCGGATTTCTGCGGGAAAATCGATGTTTGCCATGATTGATCCAGCCTACGTCATGGCGCCGGACTCACGTGGTGACCCCTGCGGGTAATCGGTCGGGTGACTTGGTGCGTGGTGGCTAGCTCAGGGGGCCCAGATGGGTGCGCTCCATGGCATCGGCGGCGACGGCCGCCGGGCCTTCACGCATCAGGTGCCGCTGGTGATCGGCCCCCGTTCCGTGTTGCACGATCCTTCGCAGCAACCCGTTCACCGTGGCCTCGTCGTCGTACTCCCGCAGGATTGGTTGTACCCGTGTGATCAGCAGGTTGATTGCGTCAGCGGCGTCGCAGAGCCCTCCATCCACCGGGTTGACGAGTGGTCCTCCGAGCCCGTATCTGCTGGCCGTCCAGCTGGCGGCCCGGAGATCCGCAGCCGTGGCGACGGGTGCCGGCTCTCCTGCCCGCCATGCCCTCGCCCCGTCTTCGACCAGCGCGCGGGTCAAGGCTGCGATCAGGACGGCGTCGCCCGCGTAGAGGCAGACGTCGCAGATTCGGACCTCCACTGTCGGGTGTTTGCGCGCCAACCGCGCATCGGTATAGAACATGCCTTCGTCGAGGATCACGCCGTCGTCGAGACGCGTCTGGATCAACTTCTGATACGCCTGCACCGAGCCGAACGGCTCGTAGGTACCGGAGGTGGGCCAGCGGAGGTTCAGGGGATAGCGGTAGCTGGCATATCCGCTGTCCGCACCGTTCCAGTAGGGTGAATTGGCGCTGAGCGCCAGCAGGATGGGCAGCCAGACACGGATCCGGTCCAGGACGGCGACGCCCTCCTCGGGGGACTCGATTGACACGTGCACATGGAACCCGCAGGTGAGGTGCTCGGCGAGCGCCAGCCCGTAGAGATCCCGCATCCGTTCATACCTGCCCTCGGGCGCGAGCCTGAGCGTCGCCGGGTGGACGCTGGTGGCGAGCGCTGCCACCCTGGCACCATACTGGCGAGCTGCACGGTCCGCCTGGCGACGGCCGCCGTGGATTGCCGCCGCCAGGTCCCTCAGGTCGGCGAAGGGCTGGCTGATTACCCCCAGCTGTTGCTGCTGCAGTTCCAGGGACAACTCGCTGGTGTCGTCGTCGTCGGGCGCCACCTCGGAAAGAACCAGCGGCGAGAGAGCCGCCGGGCGCCCGGTGTGCTCATCGAGCAGGAGGAGTTCTTCCTCCACGCCGAACGTCCTGCCCGCCCGGGTACCGGTGGGGGTGACGTCTCCTGTGGACACTGCCTCCCCTCCTCTTCTTCGTGCCAGGGGGATGGATGCGGATAACCCAGGGCTTAGGAAGAAGCGTCCTCAGAACCAAGAAGGGTGTCAAGGGTCGCCGGAGACCCTTGAGGTTGGCGGACCCCAGTGCACCCCCACCTGTGGGGGCCAAGGCCCGAGCCGGAATGCCGGCAGCGGTGGAATAAGCACCCCCCGCTCACCCGTTCCATGGGTAGGCAAGGATCGGGTACCGGTAATCGGGGACGGGTGAGAGGGAAGCATGCTGAAGACTGTGGTGATTGGGGCCGGCCAGGCCGGTCTCTCGGCCGCCTACCACCTGCGACGGCAGGGCCTCGTACCCGAGAAGGACTTCGTGGTGCTGGATGCCAATCCCGGCCCGGGCGGCGCGTGGCGGCACCGCTGGCCATCGCTCACCTTCGGGACTGCCCACAATATTCATGACCTGCCGGGACTTGCGCTCGGCGTCCCCGACCCCACCGAGCCGGCGTCGGAGGTGGTCAGCCGCTACTACGGCGCTTATGAGCGGAAGTTCGAGCTACCGGTACACCGCCCGGAGGTCGTCCGGGACGTCGTGTCCGACTCCACCGACGGTCCGCTGCGGGTCGTCACCGGATCGGCCAGCCGGGATACCGAGCTGATCATCAACGGCACCGGCACCTGGGACCGCCCCTACTGGCCCTACTATCCGGGCCGCGAACTGTTCCTCGGCTCTCAGCTCCACACCCATGACTTCCGGTCGGCGGAGGAGTTCAAAGGACTACACGTGGTGGTGGTGGGTGCCGGGACGTCCGCTGCCCAGTTCCTTCTCCAGCTCACCGCGGCCGGTGCCACCACCACCTGGGTCACGCGCCGCCCGCCGGCGTTCACCGGGCGCGAGTTCAACGCCGAATGGGGCAGGGAGGTCGAAGCGACTGTCAACGAACGCACAGCGGAGGGACTTCCACCGGCCAGCGTGGTCTCGACGACTGGGCTGCCGCTCACCCGCCAGTATCAGGACGGGATTGACGCCGGGATCCTGGTCTCTGCTGGTGGAATGCGTTCGATCACGCCCGAGGGGGTTCTCCTTGAGAGCGGAAGAGAGATCCGGGCGGACGCCATCCTGTGGGCCACCGGGTTCAGGGCGGCGCTGGATCATCTGGCTCCCTTGAAACTGCGGGAACCTGGCGGCGGCATCCGGATGGATGGGGTCCATGTCATCAAGGATCCCCGGGTGCTCTTGGTGGGCTACGGTGCCTCCGCTTCCACGCTGGGAGCCACCCGCGCCGGGAGGGCTGCCGCGGTTGCGGCCGTGAAGCGCCTCGACAAGGTCACAGCCAGCACCTGAGGGGCGGCTCTCCGTCTAGAAGATGGCGTTCAGCCCATTCCATCCGGTCCCCACCTGCACCCGCGGCAGCCAGCCTCCGGAGCCGTTGCCCGGGTACAGCCACAGGTAGCCCCGGGAATCCCGTGCGAGGAGGTCCGCGGTGCGGTCGCCGTTGAAGTCACCCGGACCCATCAGGGCGGTCATCGAGTTCCAGCTGGTCCCGACCCGCACTCTTGGAAGCCACCGCCCGGCGCCGTTGCCCGGATACAGCCACAGGTACCCGGTCGCTGATTCTCGGGCGAGAATGTCCGAACGGCCATCCCCGTTGAAATCGCCCGGCGCGACAATCGCGCTGAACGCGTTCCAGTCGCTGCCGACCCGCTGCCGGGGCAACCACCCGCCGGACCCGTTTCCCGGGTAGAGCCAGAGGTAGCCAGTGGTCCTCTCACGGGCTAGGACGTCGACGAACTGGTCGCCGTTGAAGTCGCCCGGCCCGACGATGGAGTTGATCGCGTTCCACCCGTGGCCGACCCGAACGCGGGGAAGCCATCCCCCCGTGCCGTTCCCCCGGTAAAGCCAGAGGTAGCCAGTGGCTGCCTCACGAGCGAGCACGTCAGAGGGGCCGTCGCCGTTGAAGTCACCAGGCGTTTCGAGGGCGTTCATTGACCCCCAATTGACCCCAATTCGGATACCAGACCAAACGGTGCCGTTCCCCTTCCCCCGGTACAACCGCAGGTCACCCGTTGACGTGACGCGGGCCAGGATGTCATTGTTCCAGTCCCCGTTGAACTCCGCAGTGGATAGGGACAGCGTTGATGCAGGGATTGCGAGGGGCGTGAAGGCGTATGGCTCGCACGTCAGGTCGTAGTCGCGGGTTTCGTCGTACCACTGGGAAATATAGACGCGGCCACCGGAGAAACTCGGTTGCCGGCAGCGGTCCAGTGCTTCATTGGGATAGTCCAGCCTGCCGGCGGTCGCCCAGACGGGCACCCCTGGCAACCGCCAGGAGCCGGTGATCCCGGTCCAGCCTGCAGCATAGGAGTAGAGACCGTAGGAGAAGCCCGCGTCCCGCAGGCCCCGCATCAGCCCCTCGATGATGAGCCGGTTGTCCCGTTGTTGAGCTGCCGTGCTGGTGGGCCAGGGCTGGGCGGGGCGGGGTTCGACGTCGATCCAGACGACCGGCGGCCGGAACCCAATCCTGTTCATGCTTGCGACGGCGTATTGCGCTTCGGAGTAGCCCACGTTGGAGAGTCGCCCTGCACGGGTGTTGCTGGTCCACGGCCCCCTTGAGCCGTAGGTGCTCAGCTGGGCGGCAGTCGGGTAGCCCGCCATCGCATAACCGTGTGCTTTTTTGTTGTTGGTCTTGGTCCAGTTGACCTGGCTGGCCAGACAGGGGTTCTCGGTGAAGGGAAGCCCCCTGGTCAGTCCGATAATCACGAACTGGGTGGAGGTGGGCGGCATGGGCAGAGAGAACCCGCCCTGCGCCGTCGAGCACTGGGGCCAGGAAATGTCGTGGCCGTACAGCGGCGCGGCCTGGGCAGGGGGTGCGACGGTCACGAAGCCGAGCAGGAGCGCCAGTGAAGTCAGTAGAGCTATTGCCATCCGCCGGAGCGAGCGAATCATCACGCAGACCACCTCATCCAACCGGCACCAGTTTACCGCCGCTGAAGGAATAAAGAGCCTGCTCAGCGGCACCAATCTCGGGCCATGTCCACCCCTACTGCCCTCTCAGGGACTGCCAGCGGTCCGCAACACCCGCCCGAGCGGAAGCCTTTATCCGTAACAGTCTCAGCGGGTCAGCTCGGACCTGGCATCCGCTGTCACCACAATCGGAATACCTTCGGGGACGAGGAAATTCACCATTGGCGGATGAACGACGGCGGTGAGCACCACCCGAGCCGTCCGGCTATCCGGTGCGCCGGTCGCTGGATCGACAGACAGTCCGTTGAACCGTGCTCCGGCACCGGTCAGGACCAAATAATTCTGCACCGACGAGCGCACCGTGCCCGAGTCCAGTTCCGGCACCGGCGCCGTGGCATCCGGCGCCGGCTCCGCCAGCCCGAACGTATCCGCCGCACTCAAAGCCGCCCCGTCGGCAACCGATAAAAGCTTCTGCCGGTCAAGGTAAACCGCAGACGCTGCCAGGACCACCGTGAGTGTCAGCAGGGACAACAGAACGTAGCCGATCACCATCACCATGATTTGCCCTTCCTCAGCGGCAGACGATGCACGGCTAGGTCTGGGCTGTAGCAGGCGGCCACTCACCGGTAACGCTCCACTAGCTGGGTTGCTGACGCGTCTACAGAGATCGCCGAACCACTCACGCCGGCCCCCGATGGCATCAGCGGCAGCTGAACTCCAAGCCGAACCTCGACGGTCACACCCGATCCGGGAGCCAGACACTCGCCTGAACATCGGATCTGAACCTCCGCTGCAGCTGCATCGAACCCGAAGTCATTCAGCACCAGCAGGGCCGCCCGCTGCGCACCCGCAGCTGCATCCGGCACTGATTCCTTACTCACATAGACTTTCGCGGCCTGGTCTGCCGCACCAACGACGGCGAAAGACCCGGCCTGCAGCTGGGAGAGTGTCAGGACGAAATAAACGACAGGTACCAGGAGCAGCAGCCCAAGGAAAACGAACTCCACCACGGCACTTCCGGATTCCTCGTTATTGATCCGCTGGGGTGGTCGAGAGCGCCGCATGTCCTGTCACCTCGAGAATCCCGGCGGGACCAATGAGCCCGATCACCGGCAACGGTGCCCGCACTGTTACGACCAACATCGACAGACCGTCCCGATCGATCTCCTCCACCGAGATGTTCTCTGCGTATGCGCCATTCAGTGCGGTGGAAAGGATCGTCCTCGTTCGCTCGGCCGCGTCAGTGGCTGAGCGGTCGGCCAATGTGCCGTAGCGCGCCCCAGCGGACGCGGCATCAATGAGTGTGTTGCGGACATGGAGAACCAGCGTCAGCTGCAAGACCGCGATAAAGATGACGGTCAAGAGACCTCCCACCAACGCGAAGTCCACCACCGCTGCGCCACGCTCGGGATCCTCAGCCGCACCCTTATGGTTGGTGCGCCGCAAGTCCGGCCTGGATTCCATCCGGCGTGTCCCTGGGTTGCTTCAGGGACTGACGCGACTGATCGCGTCATTGAACAGGTTCTCCAGGGCTGGGCCGGCGAGGGCCAACAATGCCGCCACCAGCACGGCTGACATCAGCGTGATCATGACCCATCCCGGCACGTCACCGCGCTCGGACGGATCGTTAGCGGTGCCGCGCGCCCCCTGAACCACACGGGTCAGAGTGAATGCCACGAGTAGGTAAAGGGCCGGAAGGATCCGTTGGATGGGTGGGTGCGGTTTCATTCTGTACCTCTTCCGGTCGACTTCAATTGTTTGCTGTGGGTCACAGCCCCAGGCTGATCAGGGCAATGCCCGGGTAAACGGCAAATAGCACCGTCAGGGGAAGCACGCCAAACACCAGGGGGATCATCATGGCGATCTCCTTCTTTCCGGCGGACTCCATCAGTTCCCGCTTAGACACATCGCGGACATCCTGGGCCTGCGCCCTCAGCACATCTGCCAGCGGTGTGCCCCGCTGGACTGCTACCGACACTCCATCGACAAACCGCACCAGGGGCGTGAGCCTGGTCCGGTCGGAGAACTGCTGCAGTGCCGCGATGAGAGGTGTCCCTGCCCGGGTTTCCGCGAGGACCCGCTCAAACTCCAGCGCCAGCTCCCCGTGAGCTGTGCGGCAGATTCGTTCCAGCGCCCCTGTTGCACTCTCCCCCGCGCTCACTGCCAAGGCCATCAGCTCTGCCAGGCTCGGAAATTCGGCGAGCATCTTGGCCTCCCGCCGCTTGATCTGCGCAGTCAGGACGTAGTCCCTCAGCAGGTACCCGCCGGCTGTACATCCCGCGACGGCGAGCGCAGCGGGGAACGGGCCGATGGCGCCCGACAAAGTCATCAACACCGCCGTCCCGGCGGAGAGGCTGAGAGCAACCGCCGCCCAGAGAATCTGTTCAGCCCGAAAGTCGACGACCTTCTGGTCCTTACCGGCCTGGGCTAGCCGCTTGGCCAACATGGTCGATGCGGGATTGAACCTGCCCAACCAACCGACGACGTCGTTCACCACCGGGCGTGCAATGCGCTCGATAGGACCGAAGGGAGTCAAGAGCGCCGGAGACCCATCCAACAACCGGGAACGCACATCAACAGACTTCAGTTGGGGCGCTACCCGGTCGACAAACCGCGTCGATCGCATCAGAGGCACTCTCACCACGACCAACCACAGCCCCACGCCCAGCACACAACCAGCGAGCGCTGGGAGCGCCTGAATATCCATCACCGGAGGACCCTCTCATCCTGGGGCAGCGCACCAATGCGAAGCATGATCCGGTAGCACACCACTGAAATCACCAGACCTCCCAGCAGGACGGCGGCGCCGGTTGGAGTGTTATAGGCCATGACCGCCTCGGGCCGGGTCGCAAGCAGCATCAGAACCAGCCAGGGAGCGGCCACCGCGAGGCGGGCAGCATTGATGGTCCAGGATTGTCGTGCCTCAAGTTCGCTCCTCGTCCGGGCGCTGTCCCGCAGGAAATCGGCCAGGGTTCCGAGGAGCCGGCCAAGATCAGAGCCGCCCACTTCACGTGTCATCCGCAGGGCTTCGATGATGCGGTCCGCCACTGGGTCGGCGAGTCTGGTCTTCAACCGACCCAGCGCATCATCGAACCGGGCTCCAGCGCGGTAATCAGCGCCGAACGCGCCGAACGCCTGGCGTAGCTCGACCGGCCCCTTGTCACCCAGTTGGGTGATCGCTTCCGGAAGCGACAGTCCAGCCCGGATCGCCGATCGCAAGTGGTCAACGACGTCGGGCCACAGCTCCCGGAGCGCCGCCGCGCGCCGGTGTGCCCTCCACCTGACGACACCCGTGGGGAGGAATGCGGCAAACAGTGAGAAGCATGCCGCAATCGGTGGAGACCCGGTGAGAACAAGGATCGCGAGAAAGCACAGCACCCCCACCCCCAGTGATGATGCCACCAGGCCCCCCACCGAAACCTTCTCGATTCCGGCGCGCAGGAGGAGTTCCTCAACCCGGCCGATGTGTTGAACGGCTGGCCTGTACCGCGGGGATTCGGTCCAGCAAGACCACCAGAGGAGGTACAGCCCGGTCCCGAGCACAGCCCCAATCGCCGCCGTCATAGCACGGGCTCCAGCAGCCGTGACACCTGGAAACCCGCTTTCGCGAACTTCTCCTCGGCCGGCATGGCCGATGCCGTGACAACGAGATCTCCTTCGACCCTCCGGAAGACTGAGGAGGACTCGATGATGCCGTTCTCCACCCGTCGCCCCAGGCACAGGATTTCGGTGATCCACCGCCGTCCGTCTCGGACGCGTTCACAATGGACAACGAGATCGATGCAGGACGCGACGGTCGGCACAACGAAAGCGCTAGAGATGTTGTCACCGGCGAGCAGCGGAAGGGTACAGATCTTCGTCACTGCGTCGTGGGCACTATTGGCATGGACGCTACACATCCCGGGTAGTCCCGAATTGAGCGCCACCAGCATGTCCAAACTTTCTGCTTCCCGTACCTCGCCGACGATCAGCCGATCGGGACGCATCCGCAGCGCCTCCTTGACCAGCCTCCGCAACGGAATTTCGCCCTGTCCTTCCAGATTCGGAGGGCGGCACTGCATCCCCACCACGTCCCGGAGGGGCAGCTTCAGCTCGAAAATCTCCTCCACGGTCACCACCCGCTCCCGCGACCCGATGCTCGATCCCAGACAGTTCAGCAACGTGGTCTTTCCTGCCTGGGTGGCGCCGGAAACCAAGATGTTCAACCCGCTTGCGACCGCCGCATCCAGGAAGCGGGCGGCCTGCGGTGTGAGGGTGCCCAACTCGACCAGATGGTCCAACCGGGTGGCTTTCGCAATGAATTTCCGAATGTTCACCGACCAGTGGCGGCGGGTGACATCCGGGATGACGACGTGCAACCGGGAACCGTCGGGCAGGGCTGCATCCACAAAGGGTGACGAGAGATCCAGCCGCCTGCCCGAGGACTTCAGCATTCGCTCGACGAGGTCATGAATCTGTTGCTCTGCCAACACGAGGGAGGTCAATTCAGACTCGCCGAATCTCGCCACGTAGATCTCGGACGGGGAATTGATCCACACCTCTTCCACCGTCGGATCGTCCAGCAGCGGCTGGAGGGCACCAAACCCGGCGACTGCGTCAAAGACGTGCTTCCGCGCCAGGTCCAGCTGCCCCAGCTGCGGCAGCGTGCCCAGCACTGAACGCTCGTCGTAGTCACTGACCGCAGCCTCCACCAGCCTCAGCACCTCACCGCTTTGGCGGCTTGGATCCAGGCCGCGGCGGCGAATCAGCTCGCGCACCTCGTCCTCAATAATTCCTACGGCGTCCATAGGACTCCCTGACGTCAGTGTGTACCGACTCCTTCGGCCGGTACGCCTGAGACCGTGGCTGTAACGGGTGAATTCGTCCAAGGGTAGGGGAATCCACGATCCGCGCCTAGCCCCAAAAAACCTTCTGTGGATAACTCTTTACTCCCTGGTAACACCAGTATCTGTAGTAACATCCGTCACAGTCGGCTATTCTCGAAGGGACGACGCCCTCTCTCGCCTTGGGCTCGCACTACCCGGAGAAATTCTGTGACTCACTCTCGTGCCTCCACTGTCCTTGCCGCCGTCCTCCTCACCACCGCGATGGCCGTCGGACCAATACCCGCCGTCGCCGCCCCGCAGCCCGCCCCCTCGGCACCTGCCGTCGTGGACCCGGCCGAATCCGTACCGGTCGAATCCGGGCTCGCCGACCCGCCAGCTACCAGCACGGTGCCCGCTGAGCCATTGGTCCCAGCCCCCACCACGGAACCGGGTGAACCCGCCGTCGTCGACCCGGCAACAGTCCCTGAGCCAGCTGAAACCGCTGAGACGGCCGAAGCAGTCGACCCCGCGGCAGCCGCGCCTGAGGAGCTCACCGCCGCCGAGCTCGCCGCTGATCCCGAAGCACTCGCCAAGTTGATCGGCCCCCACGGAGCCAGCCTGGGCCAGGGCGCCGAGCGGATCGCCGAGTCCGGGAATCCTCAGGTCCCCACCACCCAGGAGCTTCAGGACCAGACGGAGCTCAGCGCTGCTCCCTCGGCAGCAGCGGACCCGTCCGTCAATCTGTGGCGCCCTCAGGGCATCCTTGGCGTGGACGTCAGCAGCTACCAGGGCAACGTCAACTGGGCAGCAGCCTGGAACCAGGGCTCACGGTTCGCCTACACCAAGGCCACCGAAGCCCTGAGCTACAAAAACCCCAACTACAACCAGCAGTACACAGGGTCAGCAAACGTCGGAATGGTCCGCGGGGCCTACCACTTCGCCATCCCCAGCATCTCCACCGGGGCGGCGCAAGCCAACTACTTCATCAACAACGGTGGCGGGTGGACCGCCGACGGCAAGACACTCCCACCCCTGCTCGATGTCGAGTACAACCCTTACAAATCCCTGGGCAATGCCTGCTACAACATGAGCACCACCGCAATGGTCAACTGGATCCGGGACTTCTCCAACACCATGCTTAGCCGTACCGGTCGGGTCCCCATGATCTACACGACTACCGACTGGTGGAGCAGCTGCACCGGTAACTCCACCGCCTTCGCGGACCACCCGCTGCATATTGCCTCCTACAACAACGTGGGGGCAGGAACTCTGCCAGCTGGCTGGAACAATTACAGCCTCTGGCAATACACCCACGAGGGTCCTGTGGTGGGCGACTGGAACGTCTGGAATGGCACGTCCGCAGCACTAGCCAATTTCACCCGCAACTCGGCCCCAGTCGCGGCGCCACGCCCCACCGGCCCGTCCATCCGCTCAAAAGCTGACATGGTGACCATTGATTCCGCAGGGAAGCTCTGGAACTATCCGGCGACCGGGCGTGGCTCCTATGGCTCTCGGAAGCAAATCGGGCATGACTGGGCAACAGCCAAGTCCATTCATGTCGTCGATTGGAACAATGATGGTGTACTCGACATCCTCGCCCAATGGACCAATGGGCGTTTGAGTGTATACGCCGGTCGGGCTGCCGGGGGCTTCAGTCCCGCGCAGATCCTCGCCACAGCCGGCTGGGCCAATATGCGGGTAACCGTTGGTGAATGGGTCCGCGGCTCCAGACCGACGATTGTGGGCGTCGGGTCCGATGGCACCCTCCACACCTGGGGCCAAACAGGGGGAGGCGTTCTGGCCGCGTCACGCCAGATCGGTCATGGTTTCCAAAACCTGCCAATTGTGATGGTCGACTTTGACGGTGACGGCCGCCAGGACCTGGTGGCCCGTGACAGCAAGGCCCAACTGGTGCTTTACCGGGGCAACGGCTCCGGAGGATTCGTTGCGTCAACACGACCCGTGGTCGGATGGAAGTGGGGATCGATGGTGAACCTCAGCGCAACGACCGGATTCGCTGGAAATGGAACGCAGGGCATCGTGGCCAAGCGGAACGATGGAAAATTGCACTACTACCCCATACTCAGCGGAGGTAAATGGGGAAGCTCCAGCCAAATCGGCCACGGTTGGTCAAGCTACCTCCCCGCCGGCGTCCGAATGGACTAGAAAGCTCTCCGGTTCATGATCACAGTCGACCGGTGGCCTTCCGTGATCATGGACCGGGAGCAAACGAGCCAGCTGGTCAGTTAGCAAGCTTCTTTACAGCATCTATCCAGACATTCGCTACTTTCTCGGCGCTCAACAACTCGGCGGATTCGTCCGATGACCGCTTCTTCGCTGCGACTTCATCGGGTGTCAATGCGATCAGCAAGCGCGCAGCGGATTCCGCGTCGAATCCGCCCGCTACCCATCCGAGATTGTGCCTTGTCACAACCTGCTCCATCTCTGGCGATGGACCAATGAGAATGCCTAGCCGGGCTTGAACGAATTCGAATAGTTTGTTGGGAAGAGCGTGAAGCAGGTTGAAGGTACTTGGCGGGCAGAGAAAGATCCCGATGTCGTAGCCGTGGAGTAGCGGAACGATCTGGTTGAAGCTGACCGGGGGTAACACCCGGACAGCGCCAGCCGGAATTACCTCTGCTTTGGCTATCAGCTCGTCGATGTAGCTTTGATCCCCTGCAACTAGGAAGAGGTCGAGAGTCGCGGTTCCGGGCTTCAGTTCGTTAGCCCGAGCTACCGCATCCAGCATTACTTCGATCTTCCGCCCCCGTCCTGCGACACCGGTATGGACAACCCGAAACGGAGCCACCACAGGGGTGGGGGAAAGTGTCGGCTGGTACCAGGCAGCATTGGGGACGACGGATGGTTCGGTGATGCCGTACGTCCGCGCGTACTCTTCAGCGATGCCCTTGGCGACCGTCGAGACGGAATCAGCTTTCGTGACGTACTTTCGGCAGGCCCAGTCCATGAACGGCCCGACCAACAACCTCCACTGCAGCTTATCCTCGCCCTGGCGTGGAGCATACTCGTGCAGGTCCGCGTGGATCCCCTTCCGGGGGCGCAATGCAACGGCGGCGGGCATTGCCAGTGCATCGTTGGCGACGATCACATCGACGCTGCCAGCGGGAATGTGCTTCAGGACGTGCTTTACCCGGTCTGAATCGAAATAGAGCCGCTCGTAGAAACGTGCGGCCAGGAGAGCAGCTGCACTCTTGAAGTCCGGACGCCAGGGCTTGTATTCGACGGGGATCTCAATGTGTTCGACCACTCCGTCAGGAGCTTCGCCGTATCCACAGGAAAGCACATCGGCAAACGTGCTGAAGAACTGGATCTGGCGCAGCACCCTAGGGTCACGGTGAATCGGCGAGAAGGAAAGCACAAGTACCCGGGGACGAGCCCCGGGAAGGACACCATCGGTCATGGTTGACTCCAGAATCAATTGTGATGCGGTCGAGTAGTCGAAAACTTACGTCAGGCCAGCCAAAGCGGCTTGCTCAGCGAAGTCCGGCATTTGCGCGATAACTTCTGAGAACGTTCCCTGAGCAGCCAGCTTGCCTTCTGCGAAAAAGAAGATCACATCGCTGTCCCTGATCGTCGACAGCCGGTGAGCAACGGTGATGGTCGTAACGCTTCCGGCTAGATTCCGTACCGCCTGGGTCACCGCAGCCTCGGTTGCAGTATCGAGTGCGCTGGTGGCTTCATCCATGACCAATACAGCGGGGTCTGCATATAGTCCACGAGCAATACCTAGTCGCTGGCGCTGCCCGCCGGACAAGGCCATTCCGCGTTCGCCCACAGTACCCATGATTCCGTCGGGCCTTCTCTCGACAGTGTCGAGCATCTGCGCACGTTCGAGGGCTTTCCTGACCCTTTCTTCGTCCACCTGATCGGGGTCCCACGTCAATGCGACGTTCTGGGCGATCGACGCGTCAAATAAGGAAACTTCCTGTGGCACGTATCCCACACGGGACCGCCAAGAGTGAAGCACCTCGCGCATTGGCACTCCGCCGACCAGCACCTGCCCCGAACTGGGCAGCAGAAGTCCCAGCAGTAGATCGATCAAGGTGGACTTACCAGCACCGGACGACCCAACCACCGCGACGCGCGACCCTGAGGGTATTCGCATGTTCACCCCATGAAGCGCTGGTGCCTCTGCACCTGGATAGGTGAACGAAACTTCCTCCAGGACCACGTCTGGGACTCCTAGCGGAAGCTCCGACGGATCTGATTCCTCCTGGTCCTTGGCGCTTTCCTCGGACTCTTTAATGTCTGCGAGTACCTGCTCTGCGAAAGGCGAGCTTGAGTGCACCATAGACATGATTGCCTGGAATCGAGTCAGCGACGGAATGATCCTGAAGCCTGCGACTCCGAACAATGCAATAGCGGCCAACGCATTGGTTACCGGGTCAACCCCGGCTGGGCTGGTCAGCATACCCACAGCCCCGACCAGCATAAAGCCCCCGATCAAACCCGCTTCCAGAATGAAACGGGGGACCTGTCCCAGAAAAATCGCGAGGGCTCGAGCCTTCGAAGAGTGGATGCGGTTGTTGTGGACTGCCCGCTCAACATCCGGCGATGAACCCCGCAGGGTGATCTCCTTCAATGCACCGACCGCCTCCGTCAAAAGACGGACTGTTCTGAAGGAGAACTGTCGGTTTCGTCGACCGTTGGCCACGGCCCTCCCCGAGATTACCCGGGCTAGGACGAGCGCTATCAGGCCCAGATAAATGATGGCGGTGACAGCAGTGATCCAATTGCTCACCAGAAGCACACTGATCACAGCTATTACTGACACGATTTCACCGGCCAGGCCCATCGAGGGCATCAGTACACCCGACACGGTGACCGAGACCCCCGAATCCACTGAACGAACGAGCTCCGCGGAATTGCGTTTCAACCGATCCACCCAGGGGGCCCGCATGTAGGCCGCAAGCAGTCGATCGCCAATGGCCACCTCGTGGGAAGCAAAGCGCGAGGTGGCGTAACGCAGAAGAACTATGTTCAGGCCACTTTTGATGATCACCAGGGTGCAGAAAGTCGCCAGCACTGCAATGTAGTGGCTGACCTCCTCGATCTTACCGAGCGGTCCCAGATCTACTGGAGTACCCGTAATGATGCTGGACATGACAATGGCCAGCAAGCCCAGGGCCACCACATCGATGAGCGAGAGCAGAGAGGAAAGGATGGCGTAGCGCAGGAGGAACCGGCGTGCGCTGGGAGGGAGGACCGCCAGAAGCTGACGGTTAATACTGATAAGTGATTTCATGGCTCCCGCAAGATTAGCTTAGTTGGGTCCGCGGAGGATCGTCGGATGTGGCTCCTGGCAGGCTTGGATTGCCGGTCTCCGCCTCCCAGACACGCGGGGTTTCGTCGAGCGCAACCCGGCGGGCGAGCCGGGTCAGAGACTCTTCCATGTGGCGGTGCCGCTGGGCGGAGGAGGCCATGAAGACCATGAAGCAGACGATAAATCCGTACAGGACAAGGTCGGTGCCCCGGCCGATGCCGAACACGTTCGCCAGCCCGGTCAGCAGCTCCGGCAAAAAAATCGACAGCGCGGCGATCAGGGCAAAGGCCAACAGCAGTATCCGCCGGATCGCGAGGTGGCTCGCGTTGGCGCCGCCGCGCATCAGCACCAGTGAGCCGAGGATCACAGCAAGGACGAGGACGATCTGGACGATAAAGAGCATGGGGTTCACCTGAAGAAGAGATCGGCGAGAATGTTGACGCCGTTGAGCAAGGACTGGCCTTTGGCCTTCGAATAGTCGGTGTAAATGATCTCGACCGGGTGCTCCGCGAGCCGCGGCTTCAGTTCTGCCAACTGGTGGATCAGTTCGGACGCGTGGGCCATCCGATTCTGCTTCAGGTGGATACGCCGCGCGATCTCGGCATTGATGACGCGGAGCCCGTTGTGCGCGTCGGTCAGTTCCAGACCGGTCGACAGCCTGGATTGGAAAGCGACGGTCCTCAGCACTAACCGCTTCAGCGGCGAAATTTTCGTGCGCCCATCCAGGAACCGGGATCCAAGCACCACTTCCAGCTCGCCGGACTGCACCCGGGCAAGCATTTCCTGGGCATCCTGGACACGGTGCTGGTTGTCGGCGTCGAAGGTGATGACTGCATCCAGTGCGGGGTCCTGCAGCGCGTACTCCAGTCCGGTCTGCAGGGCGGCGCCCTGTCCCAGATTGAAAGGGTGGCGGACGACGACGGCGCCCGCCGCAGCAGCCGCCTCGGGTGACCCGTCGGTGCTGCCATCATCCACGCAGACAACGTGGGGAAAATGTGGGAGGAGTCCTTCGATGACGCCACCTACAACGGTGGCTTCGTTATACATTGGTATTACGACCCAGGAGCGACTCACAGGGGTAAGTATTCCATACGTTCCCCGGGCAGCCCCCCAGCATCAATGCCGGGGGCGCGCCGCCCTGCCGGGCTGCCGACCCGTGCCGAACCGTTAGGCTAGCGGTCATGACCCTCCGCATCCTCTGTATCTCCTTCTCGGACATCAACGCTGATTCCCGGGTATTGCGGCAGGTAAAAACCCTCGCCGCATGCGGAACCGTGACGACTGTCAGCTACGGATCAGCGCCTCCCGGGGCGACCACACACCTCGAGGTGGAGTCGGCTCTCCCTTCCCTGCCCCAGACCCCCACCGGTGTGCTCGGCCTGGCCCTGCGCCGCTTCACCACTGCGGGATCCAAGGCACCCGCGGTCCAGCGGGCCCGTGAACTGATCGGGGCAGCTGAGTATGACCTGGTGGTTGCCAACGAGGCACGCGCGCTCCCCCTCGCCCACGAGGTGGCTGGCTCCGCTCCAGTGCTCGGCGACATGCACGAGTGGGCACCCGAGGAAAGATCGCACGTCCTGGCCTGGAAGCTCCTGGTGAAGCCCTACATGACCTGGGTCTGCAAAACCTACCTCCCCCGGTCGGCTGGGATCATCACCGTCAACGAGTCGATTGCCCGCCTCTACACCGAACGGTTCGGCTGCCGCACGGAAGTGGTCCGCAATGCGGGCCCGCTGCGCCCGCTGGAGCCGTCCCCCATGATTGACGGCCGAATCCGGCTGGTCCACAGCGGTGCCGCCGTGCCGGGCCGCAACCTGGAAGCAATGATCGAGGCGGTCAAAGCCCTGGACGAGAGGTTCAGCCTTGACCTGTACCTCGTGAAGGCCCGCGATGGCGGGAAGTATTGGGAAACCCTCCGCGCGGCGGCCGGCGCGCAGGACCGGATCACCTTCCACGACTCCGTCGCCCCGGATGACCTACCAGCCACGCTCAACGGGTACGACGTCGGCGTCTTCAGTCTTCCCCCGAGGACCACCAATCACGCGCTCATGCTCCCGAACAAGTTCTTCGACTTTGTCCAGGCGCGGCTGGCCATCGTGTTCAGCCCCTCACCGGAGACGTCTAGACTGATTCAGGACCATCAGCTCGGCGCAGTGACGCAGGGCTTCACGGCCGAGGACCTCACCCGGACCCTGTCCGAGCTCACAGAGCAGGAGGTCTTCCAGTTCAAGCGGAACGCCCACACCGCGGCGCCGGAGTTGAGCTCGGCCACCGACGAATCTGTGATGCGAGCCATGGTGCAGCGGCTCACGTTCCCCCGGACCTAGCCGCCATGACCCAAGAAAAGGTGAAGTGCCGATGAGTTGGTGGCAGGTAGCGCCAGTCATCCTGATGGCTCTTGTCATTCTGATGGTGCCCGGATTCCTGGTGGCCAGGGCCTGCGGGACCCGCGGGCTCATGTCGGCTGCACTCGCCGCACCGATCTCGGTGACGTTGGCCTCGGTCGGCGCCATGATCGCGCCCTTCCTCTCCATTGCGTGGTCCCCCGCCGTGCTGGTCGGCATGACGGTGCTGACCGCAGGCGGTGGGCTCCTGGCCCGGGTCCTCTGGCTGAGATCCCGTGGCGAGGCCCTGGTGCTGCTTCATCGGCCGACCCGGGCGGGCCTGCTGAACGGCGTCCTGTGCGCTGTGGCCGTCGCCGTCCCCACGGTGATCATCGGGGTGCGGTTTGCCCAGATCTTCGCCAGTCCCGAGAACATCTCGCAGACCTACGACAACATCTTCCACCTGAACTCTCTGCAGTACATCCTGGACACCGGATCCGGATCGTCCCTGACCCTTGGCAACCTGACCAATGATGGCTCCGGGCTGAGCTTCTATCCGGCCGCGTGGCATGACCTCATCACCCTGGTGGCGCTCACCACTGGCGCTCCCATCGCAGTCGCCGTCAATGCGTCAAACATAGCGATCGGGGCGTTCGTTTGGCCGCTGTCCGCCCTGTTCATGGTGACCCGCATTACCGGCGAAAAGCCCCTCCCCATCCTGTTGACCGGCGCCCTGGCGGCGGCGTACCCGACCTTCCCGTACCTGATGGTGGACTTCGGCGTCCTGTACCCCTATCTGCTCTCCATCGCGCTGCTTCCCGTCGGTATCGGGCTGGCCGGGACCATGCTGGGAGTGGTCCATGATCCGTTGAACGGCAGGGTCCTGGCCGGGCTCGGCCTGCTGGCTGTGTTACCCGCCATTGCCCTTTCCCACCCGAGCACCATGATCGCCCTGTTCTTGTTCGTGGTGCCACTGGCCGCTCTCGTGCTGTGGCGCACCACCAGATTCATGGTTCGCCAGGGTGCGCCCTGGTACCGTCATCTCGTACCGCTGGTCCTGTTTGTCGGCTACCTCGGGTTCACCTACTATTTCTGGATTTCCTTCAGACCCTCACTACAGAACTCGCTCTGGGAGCCGTTCCTCAGTCCCACCCACGCGGTCGGCGAGGCCTTGGCTGTCGCCCCGATGCGCAGTCAGATCAGCTGGATTCTCTTGGTGCTGACCCTGGTGGGTCTGGCTGTCACCATCAACGCCCGGCGATACTGGTGGGTGCTCGGGATCTTCGCGGCCAGTGCGCTGCTGTATGTGAACGTGGCCAGCACCGAAATAGGCGAACTGCGCCACTTCTTCACCGGTCTCTGGTACAACGACAGCAATCGCCTCGCGGCGCTGCTCCCGGTCGCGGCCATACCGCTGGGCGTGCTCGGCGGGACCGCTATCCTCACCGCGTTCGTGCGCCGAACCGCCAATCGCCGATACCAGCAGGCCACCACCTGGGTAATCATCATCGCTGGCTGCACGATCGTCGGAGTTCTGGGACAGGGGAAGTCGGTCGACAACGCCGAGGCCAAGGCCCGTGCGGAGTACGTCCTGGACCGGTCTTCGCAGCTGCTGACCATTGACGAACTGGCCCTGCTCGATCGGTTAGATGAGTCGGTACCCGAGGACGCCGTCGTCGTCGGGAACCCTTGGACGGGTGCGTCGCTCGCATACGCCCTCGGCGGGAGGGAAGTCCTGCTCACTCACGCCTCCAGCCGCGTCGCCGACGACGACCTGCTCCTGATGGACCGCATCGATGAGGCCGCGACCACGCCCGAGGTGTGCCGCGCGGTGCAGGAACTGGATGCTTTCTACGTCCTGGACTTCGGGGACCAGGAATTGCACGGAGGGACCCAGCCCTATCGGGGGTTCGATAACCTGGCGACTGCTCCGGGGATCGAGCTGATCGATCGGGAAGGCCAGGCGCGGCTCTACGAAATTACTGCCTGCCGCTAGGGTTGCGGCACCGGCGGGAGCCCCGCGCCTAGCTAGGGGACGATAGGTGTGCTAGCTGCGCATCCTGGACACCACGTCGTTGACGGGAGCGTCCATAACGATCCGTCCATGCTCAAGGAGCACACCGCGTTCGCAGACCTTCGCTACCAGGTCCAGGTCGTGGCTGACAACAACGAGGGTCTTCCCCGCCGCGGCGAGTTCCATGATCTTGGCGATGCACTTCTTCTGGAACGGCTCATCGCCGACGGCGAGAATCTCATCAACCAGGAACACCTCCGGGTTGGTGTGCACAGCCACTGAGAAAGCTAGGCGCAGGTACATGCCCGAGGAGTAGAACTTCACTTCGGTGTCGATGAACTGCCCAATCTCCGAGAAGTCGACAATCGACTCGAAGAGGTCATCGATTTGCTGTTCGGTCATGCCGAGAATGGCGCCGTTGAGGTACACGTTGTCCCGGCCACTGAGATCCGGGTGGAACCCGGCCCCCACCTCGATCAGTCCGGCCACCCTCCCACGGGTGCGCACGGTGCCGCTGTCCGGCAGCATGACCCCGGAGATGTGCTTGAGCAGGGTGGACTTGCCGGAGCCGTTGAGCCCCAGCAGGGCGACCGACTCCCCCTGACGGACGTCGAGCGACACATTGTCGAGCGCGTGGAATTTCTGCGAGAGGTCTCCCTTCCGGCCCTTGACCAGCCAGACGAACGCCTCCTTAATGGACCGGGTGTGGCGCAGGACAAACTGCTTGGAAATACCACGTACTTCAATGGCGGTGGTCACGGGTCACAGCTCCTGGGCAAAGCGGCCCTCGAGCCGCCGGAAGGTCCACTGGCCCAGAATGGTCACCAGCAGTGCGGTCGCCAGCCCAATCGGAAGCCACATGTCGAGCAGATTGGGCGGGACCGCGATCGCGGGATCGGTGATCTCGGAGGTGGTGGGGAGCCAGAAGGCGAAGTGGAACAGCTCCACCGCGATGGTCAGCGGGTTGGCCTGATAGATCACAAGCAGCACCGAGGCAGTCCCCGCGGAGAACGCCGTCGCGAGTCCGTCCCGCACCATGGTCCAGGTGTAGAGAACCGGCGAAGCCCAGGTGGCAATCATCAACAGCATGTCCACGAAATTTTCGCTGTCCCTGAAATACACGTTGGCTGCGCCGAAGAACAGTCCCAGACCCGTTGCGAGCAACGCAACGATCGTGAACCCGGCCACGGCCGCGAAGATTTGAAACACCCCCGGTGCCCAGCCGGCGAACAGACACGCCACCAGCAGGACCAGCAACTGTGGGAAGAAGTGCACCGCGGAAACCCAGACGGACGCGACGGGGAACAGCTCACGCGGCAGGTAGATCTTCTTGATCAGCCCCCCGTTGCCCACCACTGAACGGGAGGCATTGCCCAGCGCCTCATTGAAGAAGTTAATCAGCACAATGCCGGAGAAGAGGTAAATGGCATAGTTCTCGGTGTTCCGGTTCATCCCCAGGAAGACCCCGAGGGCAAACCAGAACACGAAAAACTGCACTCCGGGCTTCACATAGGACCAGAGAATCCCCAGGACCGAGCCGCGATACCTGACCTGAAGTTCCTTGGCGACCAGCAGCTTCAGAAGGAAACGGGAGCGTAGGACGTCGCGGAGACCACCACCCAGTCCGGGTGTGATGAGTTCGCTGCTGCTCAACCGTTATCAGCTCTTCTCTGAGTGGGCCTCGAAGGTTTTCTTCCAGGCTTCGAAAGAACTGATCTCTGCCGCCGCAGCCTTGTACCGGGCACTAAGCTGTGGCCAAGTCCGGAGAATCTCCGCGTTCAGACGCCCAGCTTCGGTGAGCATTGAGCGCAGCTTCTGAGGATCGCGCTGATACCACGAGGCACCGCTGCCCTCCGCGTTGGAAACCACCGCGCTGTCGTACTGGGACATCCGCCACCACTTGTTGTCCTGGTGGGCGACGACCGCCTGAGGGCGTTCCCTGCTGGAATCCTGCACCGGCCTGCTCAGCTGCCGGACCAGGGTCTTCGCCGCCCACGGCACCAGGGTGGCGTAGGACGGCGCGCGGAATCCCTGCCCCTGACGGGGTGGCTTGTCCATCCGCGCGGCGGGGAACGCGTCGGGGTCGGTCTTGAACTGGGAGTCAGGGAACTCCTTGACCATGGCCCGGATATCGGGCAGCTTCGTGGGCAGCACCTCGTGAAGTGACTCGGGGCCCTTCAGGATGTCCTGCAGGGCCATGATCCGGCCGCGCGCGGTGAAGTACTGCATAGAGATCAAGTGCTTGATGTCCATGTAGCCGGATTCCCTGACGACTCGCCCGCCATGCTCGTAGGGACTGTGGATCAGCGCGGCGATCATCCGGTTCCGGGTGTGGAAATACGCCTGCCACCCCACCAGGTCATCCTTATCGATCCAGGAGACGTGCCAGACCGCCGAACCCGGCATTGAGACAGTCGGGTAGCCGGCGGCCTTCGCACGGAGGCCGTATTCGGCGTCGTCCCACTTGATGAACACGGGCAGCGACAAACCGATATCCCGGATGACGGCGGTCGGGATCAGACACATCCACCAACCGTTATAGTCGACATCGACCCGGCGGTGCAGCCAGGGGGTGTGGCGAAGGTTCGACCGGACGAAGTCATGACCGAGTGTCTGGCCCTCGACCGGCTGGTCGGGCTGGAAGCGCCACGGGTTCACCGTCTCGCCGAACGTGTGCAGCACGGTCCGGTTGTAGAGGTCAAACATGTGGCCACCGACGATCGTCGGGGTCTTGCAGTGATCGGCGAAGGTCAGCAGCCGGGCGATGCTCTCGGGCTCGATGACGATGTCGTCGTCCAGCAGCAACGCGTAGTCGCTCCCGTTCTCCACCGCCTCATACATGCCGCGGGCGAACCCGCCGGAGCCGCCCAGGTTCGCCTGGTTGATGATCCGCAACTTGCCCTGCAGTGCAGCTTCCACCTCGGCGAAACCGGGCTGGTCGGCCACCTTCTGCGTGCCCTGGTCCACCACCAGGATCTCCTTGAGCGGGGTCAGGGAATCGGGGTGGTTGGCCAAGATGGAAAGGTTGTTCAGGCAAAAATCAGGCTTGTTCAGGGTGGTGATTTCGAGCGTGATCGAACCGTGGGTACCGCCGGCGTGCGGAGCCTGCCACTCAGCCTCGTCCAGCACAAGAGTCCCGGATCCGGCCACCAGGTCAAACCAGTACCAGCCGCCGTCACCAAACGGTGCCAGCGTGAGATCAAAGGTGGTGACCGCAGTATCGGTGACACGCTTCGTTTCGACATGCTGCAGGGAGCCGCGGGCGTTCGATTTGTAGACGCTGACACCACCCGAACCGTTGGTTTTCACACTCAGCCGGACCGACTGGACGGTGGTCCACCGGCGCCAGTAGCTCGCAGGGAACGCGTTGAAGTAGGTGCCGAAGGAGACGCGCTCCCCCGCCCTGACCAGGGTGGAGCGGCGTGACTTGAAGTCCTCGGCGTGAATCTCCTTGCCGTCGCTGCTCCGCGCCTGTCCACCACCCTGCGTGGCTACGCTGCCGTCCATGGTGTTCAGCTGCACACTCAGGGCGCTGCCGGTATCCATGTAGAGAGGCGCCGTATCGAGGTCGCTCAGGTTGGGAAGGACAACGCGCTGGAGGGTCTGCCACGGTGTGGCTTCTGCGGGCGTGTCGGGGGTGGTGGTGACGGTATCGCTCATGCGTCGACTCCTCCGCTTTCGAACTTGGCGCCAGCAGTGAAGTGCGGCTTGAGTTTGTTGTCATACATGGACAGCGCTGACCCGATCGCCATGTGCATGTCAAGGTACTTGTAGGTACCCAGTCGGCCCCCGAAGAGCACCGACTCCTCCCCCTTGGCCAGGTCGCGGTAGGCGCTCAGCTTGGCGCGGTCCTCGCTGGTATTGACCGGGTAGTAGGGCTCGTCTTCCTTCTGGGCAAACCGGGAGAACTCACGCATGATGACCGTGGCGTCCTTCGTGTAGTCCCGTTCGGGATGGAAGTGGCGGAACTCGTGGATCCGGGTATAGGCAACGTCCTCGTCGGGGTAGTTCATTACTGAACAACCCTGGAAGTCCTGGACCGGGAGGACTTCCTCTTCCAGATCGATGGTGCGCCAGGAGAGGTCCCCTTCGGCGTAGTCAAAGTACCGGTCTACCGGACCGGTGTAGACGACCGGAACCTGGCCCAGGGTGGCTGTCCGTGAAAATTCGTGGGTGTCGTCGAAGAAGTCGGTGTTCAACTGGACAGTGATGTTGGGGTGGTCGGCCATCCGCTCGATCCATGCCGTGTAGCCGTCCACCGGCAGGCCCTCGTACTTGTCGTTGAAGTACCGGTTGTCGTAGGTGTACCGAACAGGAAGCCGGGAAATAATTTCAGCGGGCAGGTCCCGCGGGTCGGTCTGCCACTGCTTCCCGGTGTAGTGCTTGATGAAAGCCTCGTAGAGGGGCCGGCCAATGAGCTGGATGCCCTTGTCGTTGAGGTTCTGCGGATTCGTTCCGGCGAGCTCGCCAGCCTGTTCCTGGATAAGCGCCCGGGCGTCGGCGGGACCGTAGGAGGACCTGAAGAACTGGTTGATGGTCCCCAGGTTGATGGGCATCGGATACACCTCGCCCTTGTGGCTGGAGTACACCTTATGGACGTAGTTGGTGAACTCGGTGAACCGGCTCACGTAGTCCCAGACCCGCTCGTTGGAGGTGTGGAAGAGGTGCGCACCGTAGCGGTGCACCTCGATCCCGGTCTGCGCTTCCTTCTCGCTGTAGGCATTACCGCCGATATGGTGGCGCCGGTCAAGCACAGCCACCTTCAGGCCGAGCTCGGTGGCCGCCCGTTCAGCGATGGTCAGGCCGAAAAAGCCTGACCCTACGACAACGAGGTCAACGTTCACAAACACTCCTGAATTGTTGGGGGCTGCGCCAGCTACATGATGGGGCAGCGCTGGCTACCCAGCGCTGTGCCTGCTCAAGATTACCGGAGAATCGGGGTGCGGCTTGTATTTAGGATTGGCAGTTCCGGGGTTCCGGCACTCGATTGCTTCCCCGATCGCCTCTTTCGCGGCTACTCGCTCGCAGCAGCCTCGATAGCCTCCGCTGCCCTGGCCCCGACGCTCCTCAGCGAGTAGTTCTGCAGGACCCAACCGGAAATTCGCTGGCGTTCGGCAGCGTCCTGGGGCCAGGCGAGGGCTTCCCTCATCGCGGCCGCGACCACGGCCGGCTCCCAGTCAACACTGACACCAAGGTTTTCGTCAGCGATGATGTCCTTCAACGGACCAACGCCAGCGTAGATCACGGGTGTGCCACAGCTGAGGCTGACCAATGCCTTGGTGGCGAACGCGAAGTCGTATCCTCGGGACGGACGCACCGAGGCAAGGCCGGCAACGCTGCCACGCAGCGCTGCGGAGATCTGGTCACCATCCACGTTGCCCCGGAAATCGATCGGCGCGGACACTGCTTCGGCGCGGGAACGGAGATCGTCGAGCTCCACCCCCTGGCCATACATCACCAAGCGGACATCGGGGTACTCGGCGGCGATGCTGATGAAAGCGTCGACAAACACGCCGGCGCCCTGAATCTCCGACATGGTGCCGGCATAGACGAAGTAGCGGCCGCCGTCGGGACCTGCCGGCCCCTCATGGGTGAACTGATCAGTGTCGACGCCGGTTCCCACGTTGACGATCAGGTCGGACGGACCCACCAGGGACGCGACAGCGGTCGAGACACCTTCGGAGACTGTCAGGATTCTCCGCGCCCTCGCAAGGGTCCAGCGTTCGATTGCCCGAAGGACCAGCACCACTGCCGGAGACACGCCGATGCCCTCGGCCGCCACCGAACTGACGTCGGCGGCGAAGTAAACAAACGGGCGACGGCGTAGCGCCGACGCCACCCTGACCACCACACCGGTAGTGGGTGGAGGTTCCACCACGACCAGGTCGAAGGCCGGCGCCGTGAGGAGCCGCAAGAAGAGGGGAATGTCGAAACTGGCATACTGCACATAACCGCGGACCGCGCCGGACTTGTCCCGCAGGACTGGCCAACGCCGGACCGACGGGGAGGACCGTTTCGCACCCGGCGATGAGGTGGTCAGAACGGTGACGTGGTGCCCCCGGTCCTCAAGGGCCCTCACCATCGCTGCCAGCCGGAAGGCCGCCGCTCCAGTCTCCGGGGCATAGATGCGCGTTGCAACAAGAATTCGAAGCGGCATACCTAGTGCTTTAACGCCGTGAGCTTCAGCGTTGAGCCGACACGGGCCGACTCAATGATTGCCTCCGCGACCCTCAGGGTGTTCAACCCCTCCCGCATGGTGACGATGTTGTTGGACAAACCCAACACCGCATCCCGGAACGCCTCGTGTTCGGAGCGCAGGGGTTCACGCTTGGTCAGCGCCAGCCGGGTGATGTTTCCCTCCGAGACCCCACGGAAATTGGAGACAGCCTCCCACTCTGTGGTGATGGTGCCGTTCTCGAAGAAGGTCAGGTCGGCGGTCAGAGTGTCAGCGACGAAGGCCCCCTTCTCGCCGGTGACCACGGTAAGGCGTTCTTTCATGGGCGATAACCAGTTGACCAGGTGGGAGGTGATGACCCCATTCTCCAGTTGGCAGGAAGCGGTCACCATGTCTTCGTGCGGTCGGCCAGAGCGGGTACTCGTGAGCGCAGATACCGAGGCGAAAGGCGACTGCGCCAGCCAGGAGGTGAGGTCGATATCGTGGGTTCCGAGGTCCTTCACGACACCGACGTCGGCAATCCGGGACGGGAACGGGCCCTGGCGTCGGGTAGCGATCTGGAAGACTTCGCCGAGATCCCCGTTCTCGATTCTCGCGCGCAGGGACTGCAGCGCCGGATTGAACCGCTCGATGTGTCCGACAGCACCCACCAGGTTCGCGGCCTCGAACGCGTCGACGAGGCGCTGGCCGCCTTCGATGGTCGAGGCGATAGGCTTCTCAACCATTGTGTGGATACCCGCTGCTGCCAGCGCCAGTCCAACCTCTTCGTGCAGGCCGGTGGGGACGGCACAGACCGCCATGTCGATGCCCTGGGCGATGAGCTCTTCCACCGAGCCACAGAGCGGAAGCGTACCCGCCACCCCATGAGGGTCTCCGAAAGCGTCGGCTACCGCGACCAATTCCACGCCATCGAGTTCTCTGATGACCCGGGCGTGGTGGCGCCCCATCATCCCGAGGCCGATCAGGCCGACTCTAAGATCCGCCATGCTCAGGCTCCTGCCGTCGTGAGCGCTTTGACCGCAGCGACGATGCGCTCGAGGTCTTCCTGGTCCAGAGAAGGATGCACCGGCAGGGACAACACTTCCCTAGCCGCAATTTCGGTGTTGGGGAGGTCTTCTTCCCTGGTGAAGGACGGCAGGCGGTGGTTAGGGATCGGGTAGTACACGCCCGATCCAATCTGGTAGTCCTCCTTGAGGGCAGCCGCCAGACGGTCGCGTTCCGCAGCGCCGCCATCCACCCGCACGGTGTACTGGTGGTAGACGTGCTCGGCACCGGAAGCAACCACGGGCGTGCGGACACCGGTGAGGTTGGCGTCCAGGAACGCCGCGTTGGCCTGGCGTTGCGCGGTCCAGCCCATGACCTTGGTCAGCTGGACACGCCCGATCGCTGCGTGCAGGTTTGTCATCCGGGCGTTGAACCCGACCAGCTCGTTCTCGTACTGCTTCTCCATGCCCTGGTTGCGCAGCAGACGAAGGTTCCGTTCGATGGTCGCGTCGCCGGTGGACACCATTCCGCCCTCACCCGAGGTCATGTTCTTGGTGGGGTACAGGGAGAACATTGCGAAGTCGCCGAAGGTACCCACCTTGCGGCCATCCAGCCCCGCACCGTGGGCCTGGGCAGCATCCTCGAACAGGCCGATGGAGTGCTTGTCGGCGAGGGCACGGAACGCGGCGATGTTTGCCGGGTGTCCATACAGGTGCACGGGCATGATGCCCTTGGTGCGCTCGGTGATCAGTGACTCGACGTGGGCAATGTCGAGGCAGTAGTGGTCCAGTTCGATGTCGGCGAAGACCGGTGTCGCGCCAGTCAACGCGACGGAGTTCGCGGTCGCCGCGAAGGTGAAGGACGGCACGATGACCTCGTCCCCGGGCCCGACGCCAGCGGCCAGCAGACCGAGGTGCAGGCCGGAGGTGCCCGAGTTCACCGCTACCGCGGCGCGTCCGTCCAGGAGAACCTGCGAGAACTCGCTCTCGAAGGACGCCACCTCGGCGCCCTGGGCGAGCATCCCCGAGAGGAGGACGGCGTCGACCGCTGCCCGCTCGTCGTCCCCAACAATCGGCTTCGCTGCCGGAATAAAGCCTTTACTCATGCCTCTACCTCTACTGGTCTCAGTGTTGAATTCGATTCCACATATCGCTCCCCGGTGGCGGGGCAAACCCATTCGCCGGCTTCCTCGCGGAGGGGGTGGCCGGCCTTGCCGACCCAGCCGATCCTCCTCGCGGGCACTCCGACCATCAGTGCGTAGGCGGGGACATCCTTGGTGACCACGGCGCCCGCGGCAACGGTTGCCCACTCCCCGATGCTGACCGGTGCCACGCAGACCGCGCGGGCGCCGATGGAGGCACCGTCGCCGATGGTGACGCCGACGGGCGTCCAGTCGTGGGCGCTCTTGAGTTCGCCGTCGGGCGACACCGAACGGGGGTAGGTGTCATTGGTGAGCACCACGGCGGGACCGATGAAGACCCCGCGCCCCAGCGTCGCCGGCTCGTAGACCAGCGCGTAGTTCTGGATCTTGGAATTCGCACCGATCTTCACACCCGTGCCGATATAGGCTCCTCTACCGACAATGCAGTTGGCGCCGAGGACCGCTTGCTCCCGCACCTGCGCCAGGTGCCAGACCTTGGTCCCCTCACCCAGGGTGGCCTGCCCGGACACGTCTGCGCCGTCCGCGATGAAGCTCATCGAGTTCCTCTTCCGTAGTGAATTGGCATCCGTAATGTCAGGCCTTGCCGATGACCCGGTAAAGAACACCGTCCCAGTGTTCAGCCGAGCTCACCCGGCGTCCGTCAATGAACGCCTTGATGCCCGGCAGGTCCGCCGGGCTCAGTGACGCATAGGATGCGTGGTTGGCCTGCACCACGGCGGCGTCGACCGGCTCGCCGAGGTGGTAGGGATCGAATCCGAGCCGCTGCAGTTCCTCGTCGGTGTACATCGGATCGTGGACCAGCGCGGTCGCCCCGCGCGACTTCAAGGAGTCCACCGCTGCGAAGACTCCCGAGAACGCTGTCTCTTTGACCTCGCCACGGTAGGCCGCACCGAGCACCACCACCCTCGCTCCGGAAAGGTCGCCGTACGCACCCTCGAGCAGGCCGATGGTGTAGTCGGGCATCCCCGCGTTGGCTTCCCGGGCGGCCCGGACCACCGTGGCATCCGGGTCGTTCCAGAGGTACAACCGTGGGTACACGGGAATGCAGTGACCCCCCACAGCGATGCCGGGCTGGTGGATGTGGCTGTAGGGCTGGGAGTTCGACGCGTCAATGACCTGGTAAATGTCGATCCCGGCGGTCGCGGCGAAACGGGCAAACTGGTTGGCCAGGCCGATGTTGACGTCCCGGTAGGTCGTCTCGGCCAGTTTGGCCAGTTCTGATGCTTCGGCGGAGCCAAGGTCCCAGACGCCGTTGCCGCGGTCCAGGTCAGGACGGTCGTCGAAGTCGAGCACCGCTTCGTAGAATTCGATGGCAGCGGCGGCTCCGGCGTCGGACAGGCCGCCGACCAGTTTGGGATATTTCTTCAGGTCTTCGAAGACGCGCCCGGTCAGGACCCGCTCCGGGGAGAAGACAAGGTGGAAATCCTTTCCTTCGACCAGGCCCGAACCTTCCTCGAGCATCGGCTTCCACCGGGTGCGGGTGGTGCCCACCGGAAGGGTGGTCTCGAACGAAACAAGGGTGCCGGGGGTCAGGTGCCGGGCCAGCTCCGATGTTGCGGAGTCCATCCAACCGAAGTCTGGTTTCGCGTCCTGATCCACGAACAAGGGAACCACGAGCACGACGGCGTCCGCTCCGGGGACGGCGTCAGCGTAGTCGGTGGTGGCACGCAGCCGGCCAGCTGGAACCAGCTCCGAGAGCATCTCCTGCAGGTGTGCCTCGCCGGGAAATGGCTCAGTGGCCTGGTTCACCAGCTCGACGACCTGTGCGTTCACGTCCACGCCAACCACCTCGTGGCCTTTGGACGCGAACTGCACGGCGAGCGGGAGCCCGATTTTTCCAAGCGCAATAACAGCAATCTTCACGAATCATTGACCTTCTCTAGAGGCGGGTAGTGAACATGTCCGACCGGACCCAGTAGTCAAGCCTATAGGCAGTCGGGGAAAAACACCTGATCTAGGGTTGTCCACATTCCCGGTGGCGTCCACGATCGCCTGCCCCTCCTCCCGATAGCGTCGATCGCACCACCCGTCCCCGTCCCAAGGCGGCCCGATGCTGCTGCACCTCTCGCTCGTCGGCGCCCCGGGCGTGGCCCGACCCGCTCCGGGCACCGTCGTGGAACTGGTGGTTGATACCTCAATTGTCGACTCGGTCCTTGCCCTGAGGGCGCTGCTGGCCGAACATCACACCAGCGCCGCCTACGCTGTGGCTGGCCAGCCGCTGGAGTCGCTGACCCTTGGCCTTGCGCCGCTGGTGAACGGGGCGGTGATCGTGGCCGGGGGTGGGCCGTCAGCGCGAACCCGGCGCGGACGGCTGCCGAATCTGGTGCTGGTGGTCAGCACAGGGCCGGACGCCGGCCAGCTGATCGGGCTGCGCCGCGGCACGTACACGATCGGCCGCCAAAATTCCCATATCGTGTTGGAGGATCCTGCGGTGTCGCGGCGCCACGCCCTCCTGACCGTCGAGACGAACCGCGTCACCCTTCACGATGTTGCCTCGGCCAACGGCACCTGGGTTGACGGTGCCCGGGTTGCGGAGGCCACGATCTCGGTCGCTTCGGATCTCCGGTTCGGTGACAGCGGCTGCCGTCTGGTGCTGCTCGACCAGGTTGCACTCAACCACCGGATTCCCGCCGTGCGGGATCCGTTGGAAGTGCAGTCAGCGGCGCCCCGCCCGTCCCATCCGGTCCTACTGGGTTCGGCGGTCCTGCCCCTGGTCCTCGGAATCGTCCTCGCCCTGGCCACCGGGATGTGGGTCTTCCTCGGATTCAGCGTGCTCTCCGTCACCGCCGCTCTGGTGCCGCTGGTGACCGGCCGGCGAGCGCGCAGGGCTTTCACAGCAGCCCTGGCCGATGCGTCTGCGGAGGACCGACAACGACGACTGGCGGCAACTGATGACATCGGGACGCTGGCGGCGGCAGCGTACTCGCCTGCGTCCACCGACTCAGCCGGACCGGGCGGACCGGGCGGACCGGGCGGACCCGGCGGACCACCATCGGTCCCGGTATATGTGCGGCTCGGGCTGGCGGCCCAGCCTGCGCACCTCGTGGTGAAACCGGCTGACGCGGCCTGGACCTGCCCGCTGTTGGACGACGTGCCGGTGATGATCGAACTCACCGTCGGCACCAACCCCACCGGGCCGCCGGAGGTCTGCTTCTCCGGCTCCAGGCGGGACCTGCTCGGAATGGCGCAATCGCTGCTCCTCCAGCTCAGCCACCGGCCGGGCACCGCGATCTGTGTGGGAACGCCCGCCGATCTACCCGCGGATGCCCGTTTCCTGCCTGGTGTGATTCTGGCTTGCCCATCCGAACTGGCGGACCTTGCGCGGACCTCAGGGCGGGTGCCCGTCTTGCTGTTCGGGTCCGCCGCAGCCGATCACGTGCCAGAGGCGGCCGGGATTTTCCGCTTCGGGTGTTCGCCCGGCGAGCTGTCCCACGGTTCCGGGACTGTGGGAGAAACAGTCACTCTGGGCCGCGGCGGGGCAGAACTGAGGGGCGTGCGAACCATCAGCTTCCACCCTGATCTGGTGAGCAGCATCTCCTTTGGACGGCTGGCTCGCGCTCTCGGCGGCCGGACATTGCCTGCCTGCGAGGACGAGGGAAAGCCGTCGTGTGACGACCCGCTCGTGCTGCCACCCCGGATCAGCCTTGACCGGATTGCGCCTTCCACCCCCGATCAGGTACTCCGGGCCTGGTCGCGGCCGCTGCCCGGGCTTACCGCGGCAATCGGTCGGAGTGCCGAAGGCGTCCAGTTGTTTGACCTGGTGTCCGATGGGCCTCATTTGGTGATCGCCGGCACCACCGGTTCAGGGAAATCTGAGTTGCTCCGGACCCTGATTCTGTCCGTCGCCCTCCATCACAGCCCAGCAGAGGTCAACTTTCTTCTGATCGATTTCAAGGGTGGCGCCGGACTGAGGCCCCTGGCCGCCCTGCCTCACGCGGTCGGCCTGCTGACCGACCTCTCGGCTGCGTCGGTCTCCCGCGCCCTGGTGTCGTTGCTGGCGGAGCTTCGACGACGCGAACAGCTCTTTGCCAGCCATCTGGTCACCGACATCGCCGATTGGCCCGCCGCTCATCGTGCACCGCTACCCCGTCTTGTGGTGGTGATCGACGAGTTCAGGATGCTGATGGAGGATGTGCCGGGCGCAGCTGGCGAGCTGGTGCGCCTCGCCACGGTGGGCAGATCACTCGGGGTTCACCTGGTGATGTCCACCCAGCGGCCACAGGGCGCCCTCGGCCCGGACATCCGGGCCAATGTAAGCGCGAGCATCGCGCTCCGGGTCAGTTCGGCCCTCGAATCACAGGACATTGTCGGGTCCTCGGCCGCCGCGGTCATCCCTGTCAACACACCGGGGCGTGCCCTGCTGCGGCTGGGGATGGGCCCGGCCAGGCTGTTCCAGGCCGCATCAACAGTCCCGAACACCGAAGAATCATCGACTGGTGTCATCGAGTGGAACATGTCCTTCCGCCGCCCGGCGTCGCCGATGGCCGGGCCGCGGCTCAAGGATCGACGGGGACCGGCAGGGCCGGTCGCCGCGATAGCCTCCGCTGCCGAGGATTTCAGATACGGGTCCCTGCATTATCCGGTCCTGCCGGGGCTCCCCACCGTCATCACCGCATCGGCGATGGCCCCGGCTCCTGAGGGTGCGGTGGTGCTGGGCCTCCTTGACCTCCCCGAAGCACAAACCCAGCGAACGCTGCTGTGGGCCCCCGGCATCGATTCGCATCTGGCATTGATTGGTCAGCCCGTCGCCGGCACCGCTGCCACGCTCGTTCAGGTGGTGGCCGGCCTGCTGGAATACCTTCCCGACCGTCACCTGTACATCCTTGATGGCGACGGAACCCTCAGCTGGGCGGCGTCGGCCCCGCAAGTGGGCGCCTATGTGGGCGCCCAGGAACCACGCCGGGCTGCCCGTGTCGTCCGCAGGCTCGCCGACCTGCTCGCTGAGCGGCTGTCGGGCGATGGAGCAGCGGCACCGGGCCGGGGGCAGGACCCGGATCCTGGCCCGGCGCTGACGGTGGTCGTGTCGGGGTGGGGTCGCTGGGTAGGAGAACTGAGGGCCAGTCGCTGGCCCTGGGCCGAAGAACTGATCCAGGATCTCGCTCGTGACGGCCAGCTGGCTGGCATCACCCTGGTGATATCTGGTGGCCGTGAGGTTGTCACGGGTCGGTTCTTTCCCCTCCTGCCCAATCGACTGTACTTTCCGCTGGGCGCCACCCAGGAGTCCATCCTTTCGTGGCCGAAGCTGCCAGCGACCGAGCCCGTGCCGGGTCGGTGCCTGGTGCAGGGGCCCATCGCCACCCCCGAGGGAGCCCTGGCCCAGGTGATCCTCGGGCGGCGTGAAACGTCAAGCGCCCGTGGCGTGGCTCAGGTGACACCAGCCAAAGCCCCGTTTCGGGTGGTACCGCTGCCGACGGCCATCCACGGGACCGATCCGCGGCTCACCACCGCTACGGGCGACTGCGGTCGGGTACCGATCGGAGTTGGCGGGGACGACGCCGACGTCGTCTTCATCACGCTGACGCGGCGCATGGTCTTCCTGATCATTGGTGCTCCAGGTTCCGGACGCTCGACCCTGATCGAGCAGATCGCCGCCGCGTCGACGACCAGCTGTGCGCGCCCCGCGCCCGGGGAGGATCCGGTGGATTTCTGGTCCGGGCAGACACAACTCCTGGCCAGCACGGGCGTTCCACCGGAAGAGTCGCTGCTCCTCGTCGATGATGCAGACCAACTGCCGCAAGAGACCCAACGTCACCTCGGTCAGCTCTTCGCGCAGGGGTACCGCCTGATCCTGGCGGTAACTGACGGTGCCACGATTCTTGCGAAGGTCCCGCTCGCTACGCAGGCCCGGTCCGGCCGGACCGGGGTGATCCTCGGACCACGTCAGGCGTCCGACGGCGATTTCTTCGGTGTGCGCCTGGATTGTGATGCCAGGCCGTGGCCCGGTCGAGGGTTCCTGTTCGACGGCGGAGAGGTGCGGGAGGTGCAGGTTGCCCTCCCTGCGCCGCGCAGGCCGAGTGAGAATGGCGGACGAGGGTAAACCGGTCGTGGCTTTGGACCCTAGAGGACCTTTGGGTTGTCTCCGGTCCGCGAGGTGTAGGCGAGCACCGGCTTGGTAAACAGCACCAGCAGGACGGCTGCCGCCGGGACCAGCAGAGCCAGACCCACCGGGATGATTCCGGCGGAGAGGGTGGGCACGGCGATGACGATCACGAACAACTGGAAGACCAGCGCAGCAGACCGGGTCCAGCGGTATCCCTTCACCAGGTGATAGCTCACCAGCAGCAGCCACAGTGCCAGCACCACCAGGAACACCAGGGTGAAGATGGCACCGCCCAGCGACGTGGGCGTACTGGTGAGGAGACCGTAGAGGTACCACCCCGCGGCGGTCAGCAAGCTCAGCGCCTCCAGCACAAGGATCACGGCAATGACAATGACCCCGGCCGGACGGGCC
Source organism: Arthrobacter sp. CAN_A212 (assembly GCF_015752345.1). Taxonomy (NCBI): domain Bacteria; kingdom Bacillati; phylum Actinomycetota; class Actinomycetes; order Micrococcales; family Micrococcaceae; genus Arthrobacter; species Arthrobacter sp. CAN_A212. The sequence goes on along the minus strand of NZ_JADOUT010000002.1, from coordinate 88,982 downwards.
TGCGGAGCCGACTGGCTTGCCGTCTCACTCATCGGTGCAATCCTGCGGCATGTAGGTCATCTCTATCGTTTAGTCGGTCGCCCGCACCGGGTACCCGGCCAGGGCGTCCGCCCAGTCCCGCGGTTGGAACCCGGAGGCTTCCAGCTTAGTCAGGTCAAGGACACTTTTAGCGGGGCGGGGCGCCGCGTCCTGGTTGAGGAAATACTCCTTGGCCGTGACGTCGACCACTTGGCCTGGATCGGCTCCGGCCCGCTGATACACAACGCGTGCCAGATCTGCCCAGCTAAGAGGCGTCCCCGCGTTGGACATGTTGTAGGTGCCAAACGCTGCGGGGGAGTCGATGAGGTGAAGGATCGCCGCCGCCAGGTCACCGGCGAAGGTGGGCCGCCCGATCTGGTCGTTGACCACGGTTGGTGACACCCCCCTGGCTGCCAACGCGGCCATCGTCCTGACGAAGTTCCGGCCCTCTCCAATGACCCAGCTGGTGCGCACAAGGTAGTGCTGAGGCGCGGCCGTGCAAACTGCCAGGTCCCCGGCCGCCTTGGACTGGCCGTACACCCCGAGCGGGCTGGGTGGCGCGTCGTCCAGATAAGAATTCTCTACACCATCGAAGACGTAGTCAGTCGACACATGGACGAGGGTTATCCGGTGCGCTGCGGCGATCTGCGCCAGCCTCGCAGGAGCGACGGCGTTAATGGCCCAGGCACGGCGCCGCCCGTCGGTGGTCTCGGCGCCGTCGACATCCGTGTAGGCAGCGGCATTGATGATGGCCGAATAGCGGCTCCAGTCGCGGTCGTAAGACGCTTCGTCTGCAAGGTCGAAGTCCCGTCGGGTGGAAAACTCGGCATCAGGCAGCATCACACGCAGCGCGCGGCCGAGCTGCCCGTCAGCACCCAAAACGAGGGTGGTGCGGGGCGGGACGGGTCGTACAGCCGTTAGCCGTGGATGGTCGCGGTCCTTCGCCGACACCTCTGCCTGCCCCAGCGGGAGTGGCCACTGTATATCCAGTTTCTCGTCGGCCAGATTGACCAGGACATACTGGTCCACAGCGTCCGGACTCCAGTGATCGTTCACCAGGTAGTTGTACACCGTGTCCTTTTCGAGGGTCTGGAATGCGTTGCCAACCCCGCGGGGGACAAAAATCGCCACTGCCTCGTCGATCTCGGTGGTAAAGACGGTGCCGAACCCTGGCCCCTCCCGCAGGTCGACCCACGCCCCAAAGACCCGACCGGTGGCGACTGTGACGAATTTGTCCCATGGCTCGGCGTGGATACCCCTGGTGGTTCCCGCGGTCGCGTTATAGGAGATGTTGTTCTGCACGGGCCCGAAGTCGGGCAGGCCAAGGGCCACCATTTTCTCCCGCTGCCAGTTTTCCTTGAACCAGCCGCGGCCATCGCCGTGGACGGGCAGGGTGATGAGCATCAGGCCGGGAATGGGGGTCTCCACCAGCGACAGCTCGCTCATTGACCGGTGGCCCCGTAGAGCGCTTCCACTGCCTCCTTGCCGGGTTCCCACCAGGGGCTGTGATCCCGGTACCACTCGATGGTGTGAGTGAGACCTGCCTCGAAATCAACGAACCGTGGAGTCCACCCCAGTTCTGATCTGAGGCGTGAGGAATTAATCGCGTACCGACGGTCGTGCCCAACCCGATCCCGCACCAAATCGAACGCGGTTTCGGGTTCGCCCATGAGTCGGAGCAGTGTCCGCACCACCTCGATATTGCTGCGCTCCCCGTCGGCACCAATCAGATAGGTTTCCCCGATCGTTCCCCGATCGATCACGGCGAGGACCGCCGACGAGTGATCTTCGGTGTGGATCCAGTCCCTCACGTTCAGGCCGTCCCCGTAGAGTCGGGGGCGCTGACCCTGGAGCACATTGGTGATCTGGCGGGGAATGAACTTTTCGACATGCTGGAAGGGTCCGTAGTTGTTGGAGCAGTTGCTGATGGTGGCACGTACGCCAAATGATCTGACCCAGGCCCGTACCAAGTGGTCAGACGCAGCTTTCGTTGACGAATACGGGCTCGACGGGTTGTAGGGCGTCAGCTCGGTGAACCGGGCTGGATCGTCCAGTTCCAGGTCCCCGTATACCTCGTCGGTGGACACGTGGTGGAAGCGGATCCCATGCTTCCGGGCCGCTTCCAGGAGGGTGTAGGTTCCGACGATGTTGCTGTGCAGGAATGGTCCCGGGTCGCGAAGCGAATTGTCGTTGTGGGTTTCGGCTGCGAAATGGACCACCAGGTCATGTCCGCTGAACAACCGGTCTACAAGGACGGCGTCAGCAATATCCCCGGTGACCACCGACACCCGGTCCGGATCCAGGCCCTCCAGCGAGGACCGGCTCCCCGCGTAGGTCAGCTTGTCCAGCACGGTGACCGAGTCGTCAGTGACCGCGAGTAAATGGCGGACGAAATTTGACCCAATAAAACCGGCGCCCCCGGTCACCAATGATCTGCGCATACCGACAATGTATCCGCAAGCCGCGCCGAATTCCTAGGTGTCGCCGATTACCGGGGCCTGCTCCGGATAGCATAACGACCATGAAGGGAATAATTCTGGCAGGCGGCACGGGATCTCGGCTTCACCCCATCACTCTGGGGGTCAGCAAGCAGTTGGTGCCCGTGTACGACAAGCCGATGATCTATTACCCTTTGTCCACCCTGATCCTTGCGGGGATCAGGGACATTCTGGTGGTGACGACTCCGCACGATGCCGAGCACTTCAAAAACCTGCTCGGAGACGGCTCAAGGTTTGGCATTTCCCTGACCTACGTGCAGCAGCCGCGGCCTGAGGGACTCGCCCAAGCGTTCATTCTCGGCGCTGACCATGTGGGTTCCGAGTCGGTGGCGCTGGTGCTCGGGGACAACATTTTTTACGGACCCGGGATGGGCACCCAACTCCAGCGGTTCAGTGGGATCGACGGCGGAGCGGTGTTCGGGTACTGGGTGGCTAACCCTTCGGCATATGGTGTCATCGAATTTGATGACGAGAAGCGGGCGGTGTCGCTCGAAGAAAAGCCTGATCACCCCAAGAGTAACTATGCGGTTCCCGGGCTCTACTTCTATGACAACTCGGTACTGGACATCGCTGGTTCACTGCGACCGTCGCCCCGGGGCGAACTGGAGATCACCGATGTGAACATGGAGTACCTCTCCCGGGGCAAGTTGCATGTCGAGATTCTCCCCCGCGGTACCGCATGGTTGGATACCGGAACATTCGACTCTCTGACCGACGCGTCCGACTTCATCCGCACCGTGCAGAAGCGTCAGGGACTGTCCATCGGTTGCCCTGAAGAGACGGCCTGGCGGCAGGGCTTTCTCACCGATGACCAGCTAAAGGATTGCGCGACACCGTACCTGAAGAGCGGGTACGGCCAGTATCTGCTTAATCTCCTGGACGGCTGAGGACCTCGATTGCTCCGTCACTCGACGGGAGGGGTCTTGACACGGAAGTAACCAGCCGACATAGTCGATTGGTGTTCACGTGGCACTTGCGATGCCCGTAATGACAACGGTTGTGATGCATAACTCACCACATTGCACAATTAAGCGCTTCCAACCTCTTGTTTGGCTGAATTTAACCTGACAGCCTTGAGGAAGAAGAAATCGGGGGCCAAACGGGCCCCTTTACTATGTGGCCGTTCGTGAATGTTTTCACAATCTCGAATGGCCGAAGGAGAAAGTGATCATACATGGATTGGCGTAGCCGCGCTGCATGCCTGGACAAGGACCCGGAACTGTTCTTCCCGGTCGGAAACACTGGGCCTGCCCTTCTTCAAATTGAGGAAGCCAAGAGCGTCTGTCGCCGCTGCCAGGTAGTTGACACCTGCCTTCAGTGGGCAATCGAATCCGGCCAGGACGCAGGGGTCTGGGGTGGATTGAGCGAGGACGAGCGTCGGGCGCTCAAGCGCCGGGCAGCCCGCGCACGCCGGGCCTCCTAGCGGAGCCCAGCGACGCTTCCTGGTCCCTGACGGACCAATTAGTCTTGCAGGAAACAGCGGACCGCCACCCTTTCGGTGGCGGTCCGCTGTTATGTGCGGTTGTCGTGCAGGCCCAGCTCGATGGTCACAGCAGTGCCGCCGCCCTCTCGGGGCTCCCACGTGATAGTGCCGTCCAGCTCGCTCATCACCAGTGTCCTGACGATCTGGAGACCCAGGCCCTCCTTGTGGGCTCCGTTGGGCAGCCCAACGCCGTCGTCCGCGACCGTCACATTGAGGATCTCGTCGCCGTTGGCGCTCTTCCGCCGATTTGCCAGCAACCACACTGTGCCCGTTCGCTCCGACAGCCCATGCTCCACCGCGTTTGTCACCAGTTCGTTAATCACCAGTGCCAACGGCGTGGCAAAGTCACTGGGCAGCTTACCAAAAGAGCCGGCACGCTCGGTGCGCACCTCGTGGGCAGGCGACGCGACCTCGGCCGACAGCCGGAATTGGCGGGCGATGAGCTCGTCGAAATCGACACTCTGAGAGAGCCCCTGGGACAGGGTCTCGTGGACCAGCGCAATTGTCCCCACCCGCCGCATGGCCTGTTCAAGACCCTGCTTGCCTTCATCGCTCACCATCCGGCGCGACTGCATCCGTAAGAGGGCCGCAACGGTCTGGAGGTTGTTCTTCACCCGGTGATGGATTTCGCGGATGGTCGCGTCCTTGGACACCAGCTCCATTTCCCTGCGGCGGAGCTCAGACACATCCCGGCAGAGCACCAGCGCACCGAACCGGTCCTTTTCGTCCCGGAGCGGGATGGCACGCAGTGACAGGCTGACGCCACGGGATTCGATTTCGGTCCGCCAGGGCATCCTGCCGGTCACCACCAGCGGGAGCGTCTCATCGACCAGTCGACGGTCGGTGAGAAGTGACGTGGCGACCTCCGCCAGGGACCTTCCTTCGAGCGTTTCAGCATCACCGAGCCTCCTGAACGCCGACACACCGTTGGGGCTCGCATACTGGATGACACCCTCCACATCCAGCCGGATCAACCCGTCACCGACGCGTGGCGCTCCGCGGCGCGAGCCCGTCGGGGTCGCGAAGTCGGGCCACAACCCGAGGGTGCCCATCCTCAGCAGGTCGTGGGCGCATTGCCGGTAGGTCAACTCCAGCCTGGACGGCATCCGTGAGCTGGACAGATCCATGTGGGAGGTGACGACGGCGAGGGTTCGCCCGTTCCGCACCATCGGGACGGCCTCGACCCGCATGGCCATTTCAGTGGTCCAGTTGGTGTCGCCTGACCGTTCCATCTGCTGGCTCTGCCAGGCCTTGTCGACAAGCGGCAAAAGGTCAGCACGGATCCGCTCGCCGACAAAGTCGGTGTGGAAAACGGTGTGGGACGTCGACGGACGAACGTGGGCCAGGGCGACATATCCTCCGTCGTCCAGAGGGAACCAGAGAGCAAGGTCGGCGAACGCGAGGTCCGCGACCATCTGCCAGTCCCCCACCAGCAGATGCAGCCACTCCGCATCTCCCGGACCGAAATGAGCGTACTCGCGGATCGGATCGGTGAAGATTGCCACTGACGCCCCCGCCTACCGTCGCACGATCGACCGGAGCAGCCGCAGCGCCACCGACAGGGATGCCATGTCATCACGTTCCAGCTGGTTGACCTCGACGAACATGTGCCGCGCGCGCTCCAGCATCTCAGCGTTTTGCTGCTCCCAGGTGTCGAGTCGCTCCCCGGCTTCGGCATGCTCCGAGGACGAGGACGCCTTCATCACTGAAACCGTCATGTCGGCGATGGTGGAGTAGAGGTCATCCCGCAGAGCGGCCCTGGCGAGCGCCTGCCACCGGTCCATCCGCGGAAGGGTGGTGATCCGCTCCAGCAGATTGTCGACCGCGAACCTGTCGTAGACCGCGTAGTAGACCTGGGCGATCCGGTCCACGGGCTCGTCTATCTGCTGGGCGATCAAAGCGATATCCAGCAACCCGAAGGATTCAAACTGCTCCGCCCAGTGGCGCGCGATGTCGTCCGGCAGTCCCCACTCCTCGGCCCGGGAAAACCACCGTTCAACCCGTTCCCTGTCACTGCCCCGGACGTAGTCCACCAGATGCGTGCGCAGCGGATCCATCAGCGGCTTGAACAACTCGATGTCCTCGGCCACCGAGGTTCCCTGGCCCACGTTGTTCACGAACCAGCGAACAGCCCGGTCCAACAGGCGCCGCATGTCGAGGTGGACCGCCGACCAACGGTCGGTGGGGAAACTGGGGGGGAGCTCACCGAGCGCGTTCACGAGAACATCAAGATCATAGATTTCCCGGAGCGCGACAAATGCCCGTGCGATCACCGGGCCGGACACCGATGTTTCCTCCATCACCCGGAAGGCGAAGGTGATCCCTCCCATGTTGATCATGTCGTTGGCGATCACCGTCGAGATGATCTCCCGACGCAGCGGATGGGTGTCCAGCTGGCTACCGAAACGCTCCGCCAGCTGCTTCGGGAAGTACTCGCGCAGGGTCCTGCCGAACCAGGGATCGTCGGTCAGATCGCTGCTGGTCAGGGCCTTGGTCAACTCGATCTTGACGTACGCCGCAAGAACCGACAGCTCAGGCGAGGTGAGGCCCTGACCCGATTCCACCCGGGCCCTGAGCACCTCGGTGGTGGGCAATGCCTCCAGTTCGCGGTTCAGATCGGCGTTCGTCTCAAGCCAATCCATCAACCTCTCGAAGCTCGGGCTCCATTCCACGACCCGCTGCCGGTCGTTGAGGAGCAGAACGTTCTGGTCGACGTTGTCCTTCAGGACGAGTCGGCCCACCTCATCGGTCATCGAGTGCAGAAATTCGGCGCGCTCCCCTGCCGGGAGGGCTCCGGTTCTCACCAGGCGGTCCACGAAGATCTTGATGTTGACCTCATGGTCAGAGCAGTCGACACCGGCCGAATTGTCGATCGCGTCAGTGTTCAGGACGACGCCGTGCAGCGCCGCCTCGATCCGGCCCAGTTGGGTCATCCCCAGGTTCCCACCCTCGCCCACCACGCGGGCGCGCAGCTGGTCGCCGTTCACCCGGATGGCATCGTTGGCCTTATCCCCCACCACGGCGTGGGTTTCACTCGATGCCTTCACATAGGTTCCGATGCCGCCGTTGTACAGCAGATCTACCGGAGCCGAGAGGATGGCACGAAGGAGTTCGGGCGGACTCAGGGTGGTGATCGACTCGTCGAGACCCAGGACTGAACGCACCTGGTCCGAGATGGGGACCGTCTTCGAATGGCGTGGGTAGATGCCGCCACCGGCGCTGATCAGCGATTCGTCGTAGTCTTCCCAGCTTGATCGCGGCAGGTCGAACAGCCTCGACCTCTCGGCGAAGGAAACCGCAGCATCGGGGGCCGGATCGAGGAAGATGTGGCGGTGGTCGAAAGCGGCCACGAGCCTGATGTGCTCGGAAAGGAGCATGCCGTTGCCGAACACGTCGCCACTCATGTCGCCGACGCCCACGACCGTGAACTCTTCGGACTGCGTGTCGATACCGAACTCGCTGAAGTGCCGTTTCACGGATTCCCAGGCCCCACGGGCGGTAATGCCCATCGCCTTGTGGTCGTATCCCACCGAGCCGCCGGAGGCGAACGCGTCGCCCAGCCAGAAGCCATACTCGGCCGACAGTTCGTTGGCGATGTCAGAGAACGCGGCGGTGCCCTTGTCAGCTGCGACCACCAGGTAGCTGTCGTCATTGTCATGCCGGACCACGCGGGGCGGCGGAACCACCGTCTCGCCGTCCTCGCCGGTCACCAGATTATCGGTGATGTCCAACAGCGCCCTGATGAAGGTGCGATAGCTGGACTTGCCTTCTTCCATCCACGCTGCACGGTCGACAGCAGGGTTGGGGAGTTGCTTTGCGAAGAAACCACCCTTCGCGCCGGTTGGAACAATCACCGCGTTCTTCACCGTCTGGGCTTTGACCAGTCCGAGTACTTCGGTCCGGAAATCTTCCCTGCGGTCCGACCAGCGCAGGCCGCCGCGGGCAACCTTGCCGAAGCGCAGGTGGACACCTTCCACCTGCGGCGAGTAGACCCAGATCTCGAACTTCGGCCGCGGGTAGGGTGCTCCGTCGATAGCGGACGTGTCGAGCTTGAAGCTCACATGGCGCTTGTCCTGGAAATAGTTTGTTCTGAGGGTTGCGTCGATCAGGTTATCGAAGGTGCGCAGTACCTTGTCGGCGTCAAGGGTAGGGACCTGCTCGAGTCCCGCCTCGACGGCTTCGCGTGCGCTCTCAGTGGTGGCGGTCCGGTCCTCGGCGTCAAGGTCCGGGTCGAACCTCGCCTCGAACAGGGTCACCAGGGCGCGGGCTACTGCCCCGTTGGCGAGAAGCGTATCGGCGACGAAACCGTACGAATTGGTGTTGCCCATCTGCCGCATGTACTTCGCGTAGCTGCGCAGGATCACGACCTGGCGCCAGCGCAGGTTCTCCTTCAGCACCAACCGGTCAAAGGGATCGGATTCCGAGGACCCAGCCACAGCCGCGGCGAAGGATTGCTCAAGCAGACGCCCCGTGCTCAGCGGATCGATGCCGGCCGGATATTTCAGGCCCAGGTCGTACAGGAAAAACTCCCGACCGTCGGAGCGCTCGATCTCGAACGGCCGTTCGTCGAGCACTTCCAATCCGAGGTTGTGCAGGAACGGGAGGATCTGGCTCAGGCTTTTCGGCTCCGTGAGGTAGAGCTTCAGCCGTGCGTCCTCCTCCAGGTTCTCCCCGGCACCCTCAGGGACATAGACGTGCATGACCGGCGCGGCGGGCGAGTTCGCGTCGCAGCGTTCAAACCGTTCGATGTCCTTGAGCGCGTCCTCGACCTCGTAGTCCACGCGGTAGCTCGCTGGGAAGGCTTCGGCCCACAGCCCTGACACTTCCTCGGCGGTCCGCCGGTCAAACCGGCCGCGCACCACTTCATCGATCCCCTCGGACCATGACCGGGCCGCTCCGACGAGGCGCTGTTCCAGCTCAGCTGGTTCGACCTGGGCCACCTCGGCACCGCGCGGGAGCCTGATCCGGAAGAACAGGCGCGCGAGGGCGGACTCGCTGATCCGCGCCTCGTAGTCGATGGACTCCGCCTTGAACGTCTGGCGCAGCTCTTGTTCGATCCTCAGCCGCACACCCGTGGTGTAGCGGTCGCGGGGCAAAAACACGAGCGCGGACATGAAACGCCCGTAAATGTCGGGGCGCAGGAACAGACGCGTCCGGCGCCGCTCCTGCAGTCGCAATATCCCCATTGCCGTGCTGATGAGGCCCTGCACCTCGATCTGGAACAGCTCATCGCGGGGGTAGGTTTCCAGAATGGAGAGCAGGTCCTTGCCGGAATGGGAGTCCCGCGGGAATCCGCACTGCCGCAGGACGGCGTCCACCTTGTCGCGCACGATGGGAACCCCGCGCACCGAACCGGTGTACGCGCTGGTCGCGAACAGGCCGATGAAGCGGCGTTCGCCGTTCACGTTGCCCTGCGCATCGAAGCGTTTCACGCCGATGTAGTCGAGGTAGGCGGCACGGTGCACAGTGGACCGCGAGTTCGCCTTGGTGATCACCAGGGCCCGCTTCTCGCGGGCCTTGGCTTTTCCTGCGCTGGTCAGCTGTTGGATCCGTCGCCCACCCACGGGATGCCGCAACAGCCCCAGCCCGTCTCCCTCAGCGATCCGAAGGACGTCCTGGCCGTCGTCGTCGGTGACCAGATCGTATTCCTTGAAGCCCAGGAAGGTGAAGTTTCCACCATCAAGCCAGGTGAGCAGCTCCTTCGCCTGGTCAAGGTCGGGAATGTCCTCCCCGCCCGGCACGGTGTCCAGGGAGGCGGCGATCTCGCGGACCTTGCCTCGCATGGCTGGCCAGTCCTCGACGGCGGCGCGCACATCCCTGAGGACACTGAGCAGGCCTGAGATGATTTGCTGGCGACGATCATCATCGAGGATGCGCCCCACTTCGACGGCGATCCACGACTCGATGTGCGCGGCGACGTCGCCGTCGGCAATCAGGTGGGAGACATTTGGCAGCGCGGCGGTGTCACCGCTGGAGACGCCGGCCGTGGATGGCACACGCTGCAGCCGGCGCAGCGTGGCGTCCTGGCGGTCGCGGGTGGCGATGAAGGTGGGGTGCATGACGAGCCGGATCGCTACCTGATGGCGGACCAGTTCGGCGGTGACCGAGTCGACCAGGAAGGGCATATCGTCCGTGACGATCATGACGACGCTGGCGTCCGACTGGTCGAAAATGTCTACAGCGGCTTCACCCGACGGGCGGTTCTCGGCCAATCCGCGGTGCCGGAGGGCGCGCTCCTTGAGCGCTTCAGCTGTATGTGCCTTGGCGTCCTCCTCGGCGAGATGTTCATAGTAGTGATCGATGAACTCTCCGGTAGAAGTGTCAGAACTTGACTGGTCCGTGATGCTGGATCCAGACGACATGAAAACGCCTCCATAAACGAAATTAAAGGCCGCTCCTTTGCGGCCCCTTACCCAAGAGCCTAACGCCGTTGAGGGAAAACTTCACTTCGTTGTGGCCTACTCCAACGCGGCTGCGCCGCAGTTGTTCAATCGGTACACCTGCCAGCCCGGCGATCGCGGTACGAAGGGGTGAACGGGGCGCTGATTCGAGCAGCACCGACCCTCCCAACAGCGCGGAATCGACGGCGGGGAAGTCCGCCGGCAGGAACGCATCCACCGACTGCGACGGACCGAATCGGTCCCACGCCTCCCGGAGTTGCCGTTCAGGGCCACGGCCGACCGCTGCAGCCCGCACCTTGTTCAGGACCACCCGTGGTTTCGCGGTGGGCACCGACCCTTCGAGGTCAGCCAGCGCACGAATCAACCTCGGTAGGCCGACGGCGTCCGCCGCGCCCACCGCAAGAACGGTGTCCGCTTCACTGAGGCAGCACAGCGTGGCCGCATTCCGGCGCGGTGCGACCGTGTCGAAGCTCAGTTCCTCGTCGGTTTCCAGACAGAATCCGCAGTCGATTATTGTCACATCGGCGATCGACCGCGCCAGTTCGAGCACTCTGGTCAGCGCCGCCGGCCGCAACTCGGTCCAGCGGTCGGCGCGGGTGATTCCGGTCAGGACGCCGAGGTGTGCCCCTCTCACAGCTAGGCGGGTGATGGCCCGGTTGAGTCCCGTCAGGTCCAATGATCCCTGGTCTGCCAACCGGCAGGCCTGCGCGAGACCTGCCGATTCGTCGAGCAATCCCAGGGACGCCGCGACGCTCGCTCCATAGGTATCGGCATCGATGAGCAGTACCGCCCGCCCACCCGCCGCGAGCTCGGCTGCCAGATTAACCGCGACGGTGGTCCGCCCCGGGGACCCGGCGGGACCCCAAACCGCCATCACCTCCCCCACCTGGGCAGGTGCCGACTCGTTGCCACCGGGCCCTGGTCCGGGCACTGCCCGCTCCAGGGCAAGGGCGGGATCAGCATAGGAAACACTACCGGCGCCGGGAGCGGGCCCCTCCGCTGCCAGCTGGACTGCGGCTTCCACCATCGTGGCGAGGGCCGCCGCGCCAACGTCGGCCCTCGTGTGGGCGACCCCGAGCGCGTCGAGACGGTGCCGGTCACCCTCGTCCGTCGCCAGGACCACCACCGCCACCTCGGCGTTCCGGAGCCGTTCGATCAGTGAAGCTGTCAGCTCACCGGCGTCGGTGGACAGGATCACGGCGCGGGCCAGGCCCGTCTGGCATACCGCGATCACCTCGGGCAGATCCGCGCACCACCGCACGACGGTGACAGGACCCCGAAGCTGCTCCAAACCGGTGACACACTCGCGGGCGGTCAGCCCGCAGGTCACCACCGGGATGCTCATGGTGCACCGGACGGGTTGAGGACCAGTGCGATCCGCGCCTCATTGAGGAGAGCATTCAGGAGATCCGGGAGAGCATCTTCGGCGACCAATATATGGACCAGGGTCGATCCGTTGCCCCCGCCGAGCGCCGACTCGGACACGGTGAGCTCCGATATTTCAGCTGCCTCGAGCAGCTGCGTTGGAGGCTCGACGGTACCGCCCGCGCCTTCGAACGCAACCCACACATCGACCCGGGAACCCGTCACCGTGCCGGCCGGCAGCGGGTCGTCGATGGTGAGCCCAATGGGTTTGCGGTCCAGATCATCGGCACGCCCCAAGGCTGCACGGGCCACCAACTCCCCCTCCCGCAGCACGCCCATTGCGACCGCTGCCTCCGGGATCCGCTCGTCCACGCGGAGATAGGCAGGTTCGAGTTCGCCCAGCCGGACGGCGACCACCGACAGGTCCTTGGCGGTGACTGGCCCACCGACGGGTATCTCGGTTCGGACGACATAGACATCGGTGGTGCGGTCAGCGTTTCCGACCAATGCTGTCACCGCTGCAACCGAGGCAAGGACCAGCAGCAATCCGACGAGAAGGCGCGGGTCCCGCCACGACGGTTTCCTGAGCCGGACCGGGGACTCATCGCGATCCGGAATAGTTGTCACCATGCTCTACACGGCCTCCTACAGTTTCCGGCCGCCCATTCTCCAGCCGCGACTAGTTTTGACGTGCCCTGCAATTCTCGTGCACTGCCGAGTCAAAATACATCCTCCCGAGCCAACTGATTCCAAACTGTGGATAATCCCCGTAAACCGTTCCGCGTGATGGCAAGATTGGAGTCAAATGGTTCGTCAGGCGTAGCGGTTCCCTGACAGACGGAACGAAAGGCGGTCAATCGTGGCTGAGAAGCGATTCCTGACGCTCGCCGATGTGGGCGAGGTGCTGAATATCTCGTCGTCGCAAACCTATGCGCTGGTCCGCTCCGGCGACCTACCGGCCATTCAGATTGGCGGAAGGGGCCAGTGGCGGGTGGAGTCCCAGGTCCTGGAAGAATTCATTGCCCGGGCGTACGAGAGGTCGGCGGCCGCTGTCAGGGACGGCGCGGCGGGACCTGTACGCGACGGTAGCCCCCGGTAGCCCACCCGAATCGGTGATGCCCGGTCATGAGCGCGACAATACCGCCTCGACGCTACTGAAGGGGATCAGCACCACTGACGCAACGCTGTCTGCACGCCGCAGCTCCCCCGACGGCACCGACGCGAGTTCAAAGAAATCCCGTCCCACCCGGTCAATGGTCCCATTGATGCGGGTGCCGTCCGCCGCCAGTTGAATGGTCAGCGACGTCCGGTCCCTCGCAAATGCCCTGAAAACGGAACCCAGCCCCAGCCGGGCCGTCACGGCTGAGCGCTCGGGAGCCGTGTGCCGTCCCAGCCCTTCCACCGATCCGATGGCTGCCGCGGGGATCATTGCTGGGCCGGATCCGGTCCCGAGGACCACCCACTCCGCTCCGACATGATGCACTTCACCGCCAAAGACGGTGCCACACCGGGTGCGTATCCGCACCACTGATCCTGTTTGTCCGCGGAGTCGCCCCATCAGGGGGACGGACGCCTGCTCCCGGCGTGTCCGCTCGGCGATCTCGTTTTCGACGGCGATCAGGTCGGCCGCGGCGAACTGCGATTCCAGGTCAAGAAACAGCGCATCCCATCGCACCCGGTCAGCCTAGGGGACAACAAAAGCACGGTCAAGGATAGACAGCTAGACGATCAGGGTGTACAAATTACCTAGATCTCATTAAACAAACTCAAACTGCATCAAACGTTTACATTCTTCTGAGATCAGATCAGAAGAATGGACCAGGCGAACGCAAGAAACGTCTGAACCTTCATGGACTGGACACCCTTTGAGGAGTCGAGATGGACACAGTGAAGACGTACCGACGGGACATCATCCCGGTAATCATGATCGCTTTCCTCGCCCTGGGGCTTTACCTGTCAGGGGAGGCAATCCGCGGCAACGCCAGCCGGTTCACTAGCTACCAGCGGTTGGAAGGATTGCTGGGGATAGCGGCGTCGACGGCAGGCATGGTTCTGGTCGGGTGGTGGGCGGCGGCCCTCGCGCTTGCCCTGCTCAGTGAAGGCCTCCGCCGCGGCGGGCTTGAGCGGGCTGCCCTCGTGACAGGAGCCCTCTCGCCGCAGTTTATGAAGCGACTCGCGTCAGCCGTGCTGGGGTTACAGCTGGTGGTAGGCGGTTCCGCACCAGCCTTCGCCCTTCCCATCACCGCTGGCCCCGACGCCTCCAGCCCGATGGTGCTGGCCCGGGACCAGATGGCCACCTCCGCGGCCGACCTCCCGGCAATCGAACCTCAGTGGAAACCACGTCCCGGACCGGTGGAAAACGGGCCCCTGCTGCGTGGGGAGCTGCGCCGGTCCCCTGCCCCATCAAGCCGTCCGGTGCCGGTTGTCATCGAGGTGGGACCCGGGGACTCGCTGTGGACGATCGCGGCCCGCCAGCTCGGGCCCTTCGCCACCGACGTCGAGATAGCACAGGCGTGGCCGCGATGGCATCACGAGAACCGTCAGGTGATCGGCGACAACCCTGATCTGCTCCTGCCAGGGCAGCTCCTACAAGTGCCACAGGAGCCCCGGTAGCAACCGAAGGATTATGATGACCGTCCAGGCCCAACTCTCCCGCCCCCGCAGCGCCGGATCCATCGCGACCGCCGCTGATCGAGGCAGCCCGCTACCCGCGGGTTCCGCACCCCAGGCAACACCCGAGGAGGTTGCTGCGGCAGCGCAGGTGCAGCGGATTGCCCGCTCGGTGGTGCAGGCAGCGCTCGAGGTCCTGGGCGGTTCCCGCCCCCTGCAGCAGCTTGCCGACTGGCTGGATCCGCCCAGCTACGAGCGTCTCCAGCTCCGCGCCAACCTGGTGCGGACCCTCAACCGGGCCGCAGCGGCCAGCGGTCACCCCGATCAACTCCTGCACCGCAACGTGTCGGTTCGCACGGTTCGCACCTGTCGCGTCAGTTCCTACGTCTACGAGGCTGCCGCCGTAACCTACGAGAACCACAGAGCCCGCGCCGTCGCCCTTCGGTTGGAGCGTCGACGCGGGCACTGGAAGGTGACTGCGCTGGAAATCGGGTGAGCTACTTCTTCCTGCGCTTGGCTGCCGCCCTGATTTCAGCCCGAGTCGTTCCGTTGGACTCGGCCTTGGCTGAAGAGTTCCGCTCCACGCGGGTTTCCACCTCGCCCTGCGCATTCGGGGCGGAGAAGTTCAGGGTTGCCGGCTTCTCGGGAGCATCGAGGCCCGCGGCCTTGATGGTCGGTGCCTGGACGAGGCCACGCCCATCGGTAACCCCGGGGAGACCGGTGGGCGCAGGAGCGCCCACTTCGACCTCAAGGTTGAAGAGGAAACCGATGCTTTCCTCGCGGATGGCTTCCATCATCGCCTGGAACAGGATGAACCCTTCACGCTGGTACTCGACCAGCGGGTCGCGCTGGGCCATGGCCCGCAGCCCGATCCCTTCCTTGAGGTAGTCCATCTCGTACAGGTGTTCCTGCCATTTGCGGCCGATCACTGAGAGCACCACCCGACGCTCAAGTTCGCGCATGGTCTGCTCGCCGAGCGCTTCCTCACGGGTCTGGTAGGCGAGCTTCGCGTCGGAGAGAATTTCGGCGTGCAGGAAGTCGCGGGTCACCTTCGACGGGCCGCCGGCCTCGTCCAGGACCTCGTCGATCGTGAGACTGATCGGGTACAGGGTTCGAAGGTTGGTCCAGAGCTGCTCGTAGTCCCAATCATCGCCGTGGCCCTGGGCGGTGGCTTCGTCAACCATTGCCGTCACCACGTCTTCGAGGAAGAAGGCCACCTTTTCGTGCAGGTCACCACCCTCGAGGATACGACGCCGGTCTCCGTAGATCGCCTCGCGCTGACGGTTCAGCACATCGTCGTACTTCAGGACGTTCTTGCGCTGTTCGGCGTTGCGGCCCTCCACCTGGCCCTGTGCGCTTTCAATCGCCTTGGACACCAGCTTCGATTCCAGTGCCACGTCGTCGGGCATGGTGGAGCTGTTCATGATGCGTTCAGCTGCCCCGGAGTTGAACAGGCGCATCAGGTCGTCCGTCAGGGAAAGGTAGAAGCGCGACCGTCCCGGATCCCCCTGGCGGCCGGAACGCCCGCGGAGCTGGTTATCAATTCGTCGTGACTCGTGCCGTTCGGTGCCCAGCACATAGAGGCCGCCAAGATCGCGGACCTCGTTGTGTTCGGACTCAACCGCGTTCCTGGCGGCATCCAGCGCTGAAGGCCACTGGTCTTCATAGTCCTCGGGGCTGTCGACAGGGCTCAGGCCCCGCTTTTCCAGTTCCGCGATCGCGTTGAACTCGGCGTTGCCGCCGAGCATAATGTCGGTGCCACGACCGGCCATGTTGGTGGCGACGGTGACGGCGCCCTTCCTCCCAGCCTGGGCGACGATGGCTGCCTCGCGGGAGTGGTTCTTGGCATTCAGCACCTCGTGGCGGATGCCGGCCTTCGCCAGCTGCTTCGAGAGGTACTCGCTCTTCTCCACGCTGGTGGTACCAACCAAAACCGGCTGCCCGCTCTCGTGCCGTTCAACAATGTCCTTCACGACGGCGTCGAACTTGGCAATTTCATTCTTGTAGATAAGATCGGACAGGTCGGCGCGCACCATGGGACGGTTGGTGGGGATGGGAACCACGCCGAGCTTGTAGGTGGCCATGAACTCGGCGGCCTCGGTTTCGGCCGTACCGGTCATGCCGGAGAGCTTTTCGTAGAGGCGGAAGTAGTTCTGCAGGGTCACGGTCGCGAGGGTCTGGTTCTCGGCCTTGATCTCCACACCCTCCTTGGCCTCGATGGCCTGGTGCATGCCTTCGTTGTAGCGGCGGCCAGCCAGGATACGGCCGGTGTGCTCGTCGACAATCATGACCTCACCATTGAGGACCACGTAATCCTTGTCCTTCTTGAACAGCTCCTTGGCCTTGATCGCGTTGTTCAGGAAGCCGATCAGGGGGGTGTTGGCTGATTCGTAGAGGTTCTGGATTCCGAGGTAGTCCTCAACCTTTTCGATGCCGTCCTCCAGGACGCCAACCGTGCGCTTTTTCTCGTCGACCTCGTAGTCGGTGTCCTTCTCCAATTTTCTGACCACCTTGGAGAACTCCGTGTACCACCGGTTGACGTCGCCGGAGGCCTGACCGGAGATGATCAGCGGGGTGCGTGCCTCGTCGATCAGGATGGAGTCAACCTCGTCAACGATCGCAAAGTTGTGGCCGCGCTGCACCAGTTCGGAAGCACTCCACGCCATGTTGTCGCGAAGATAGTCGAACCCGAACTCGTTGTTGGTGCCGTAGGTGACGTCGGAGTTGTACTGCTCGCGGCGGGTTGCCGGATCCTGCTTGGACAGAATGCAGCCGCAGGTCATGCCCAGGAACCGGAACACCCGTCCCATCAGCTCCGACTGGTACTCCGCCAGATAGTCGTTCGTGGTGACAATGTGGACTCCTTTGCCCGAAAGCGCGTTGAGGAACGCGGGGGCCACCGCCACCAGGGTCTTGCCCTCGCCGGTCTTCATTTCGGAGATGTTGCCCAGGTGCAGGTTGGCGCCGCCCATCAACTGGACGTCGAACTGCCGCAGCTTCAGGGTGCGGCTGGAGGCCTCCCTGACGGCCGCGAAAGCCTCGGGTAGCAGATCGTCGAGGGTCTCACCATCGGCGAAACGCTGCTTCAGCTTGTCGGCCTCGCCCCTGAGGTCGTCGTCGCTCATCTCGCGGAACTCGTCCTCCAGGACGTTGATGGCGTCAGCATAGTTCCGGAGTTTCTTCAGTGTCTTCTTATCGCCGGTGCGGAGGACTCGTTCAAGAAGTGATGGCACTGGTATTTGCTCCCAATCTAGGTGCGCCGAAATCTGGCGTGTTCAGTCTACGGGAGAGACGACTTGTCCTGTCGAGTCGGTACCCGCCCGGCCCGCTATTCGTGGCAAACTGCCAGCTTCAGGGCCGCCGCGATGTTCCCGTTCTGTTCAACCACCACCTCATGCAACCCCAGCCATGCTGCCATCAGCCTCAGTTCGGCCGCTAGTTCCGCAGCGGTGTCCGACGGCGCATCGGGCTCGGCGTGGCTCCCACGCACCAGGAGCCGCCCGGTCGCCCGGTCGGCCTTCAGATCGATCCGCGCGGCCATCGTCTCCCGCAGCAGAAACGGCAGCACATAGTAGCCGTACCGCCGTTTTTCAGCAGGGGTGTAGATCTCCAGGCGGTAGTCGAACCCGAACAGTGCCGACAACCGGCGTCGTTCGAAGACCATCGAATCAAAGGGGCTGAGCAGCGCCCTTCCCTCGGCTCTTCGTGGGAGCACCGATCCGACATGGCGGAAAGCTGGTTTACCCCACCCCGAAATCGTGACCCGGCTGAGTGTCCCGCGGGCAACCAGCGTCTCGACCGCCGTCTCGCTCGCCGTCAGCGGCAGGCGGAAATAGTCGGCCAAGCACCTCAGCGTCCCCACCCCCTGGGCGCGGGCCGCACGCTCGATGAGCACCAGCTGAGCCTCGGCGGGATCCACCTCCATCACCGCCGCCTGTGGATCCGGCAACACCCGTGACGAAAGCCCGTAACGGCGTTCAAAGGACGGGGTTCGCCCGGCCGAGGATACCTGCCCCCGCTCGAACATGTCCTCCAGCACCCGCTTCACCGAATTCCAGTTCCACCCCCACTGGTCAGCGCTGCGGATCTCTTCGTGACCAAGCCTTAGCTGTAGCTGCCCGGCGGTAAGGGGGCGACTGACGGCGAGCACCTCAAGGATCCGCTCCCGCAGGGATTCCCTGAGCCCCTCAGGCACTGAGCTCGCCCCCACCCAACGCCGCTCCTGGAGCGGCCGCAGATAGGGGAATAGTTCGGGGCGAATGAAACTGGCTTCGTGTGCCCAGTACTCGACCATCCGACGGGGATGTTTGCCAGCCAGGCGGTCCAGCTGGTCGCGGTCATAGTTGCCCAGCCGGGAGAAATGCGGAAGATAGTGGCTGCGGGCGAGCACATTGACAGAATCGATCTGGAGCAACTGCAGGCGGTCAAAGGTAAGGCCCACCTGCCGCGCCGTAGCGGGGCCGGTGGGCCTTACGTTAGCCAGTCCCTGGGCGCCGAGTGCTATGCGCCGGGCCTGCGACTGGGTGAGAACACTGGTCATACCCTGACACTAACCGTGTCCTCCCCCGCTGGCTAAGCGGAAGCGGCTGCTTCCCTCGCCCGGTAGGCGAGCAGCTCCTCGCGCGGATCCTCTGTCCCCTCAGCGCACTTGGCGTCCAGGGTGATGACACCGTAGGTCCAGCCCTGCCGGCGGTACGCCACCGACGGCGCGCCCGTCGCCGAATCGATGAAGAGGTAAAAGTCGTGTCCCACCAGCTCCATGTTGTCGACGGCGTCCTCGAGCGCCATGGGGGTCCCCGAGAAGACCTTTCGGCGAATCAGTACCGGCGAGTCTCCCGCGGGTATGTCATTCTCGGTTTCGTAGCCATCGACCACTGTCTTCTCAATGTCAGGCTCGGCATCGGCGGACTGCACCTCAAGGTACAGCGGCGCGGTGGTGCTGGCGGGTTCAAGATCAGCTGTGGCCTCACGGACAGCCAGGGGGGTGTGGCGTCCGTGGTGCACTTTCCGGCGGTCTCTGGCCCGGCGGAGTCGCTCCAGCAGTTTGCTGTATGCGAGGTCGAAGGCTGCAAATTTGTCTGCCGCTGATGCCTCAGCTCGGATCACCGGGCCCTTACAGAGGACGGTGAGTTCGACGGTGAGCGCGCTGTCCGCGTTCCGGGCATTGGGCTCCTTGGTGACTTTCGCCTCAAGCCGCTGCACCTTATCGCCGAGCTGCTCGATCTTATCGACCTTCTCTTCGGCGTACTCACGAAAACGGTCCGAAACTGACAGATTTCGACCACTGATCAAAAACTCCATGGTGCCCTCCAAAATCGCTTAGGTGACACAACAGCGGCCGGGGAGTCGTGCTTCCAGCCGCTGTCGACGGGTACCTGTCTTCGTCAAGATACCCATACCTCACGTTAGTTCACCCAGCCCCGATATTCCTACCTTCAGAGGGGTTTATTTCGACTACGTTTCACCGGGAGCGGGACGGCGCCGGTGTGGCAGCGACAACGGCCGCCCCAGCCACGATTGCTCCGGCGTGTCGCAGGACCCGCGTCACTTCGGCGATGGTGGCCCCCGTGGTCAGGACGTCGTCGATTACCAGGCAGACGGCTCCGGGCGGTAGACAGCGGCCCGGCCTCAACGCCATGGTGGCATGGACATTGGTCCGCCGTTGGGAGCCGCCCAGACCCTTCTGGCTGACCGGCCTGGCGCGGCTGGCGAGAACGGACGGTCCCCCGGTCAAAGCACCACGGTAGACCACCAGGGCAGCGACATGACACCCTGCCGGCAGCTCACCCCTCCGGTCCAGGCCTGCAAGCAGGAGGCCAAGCGGATCGTAGCCGCGACGACGCATCGACGCGCCCCTCGATGGCACAGGCACCAACAAAATCATGCCCTGTTCACCACGCTTCCGGATCCCATGGACAGCTGTTTGCAGGGCGCCCGCGAGCGCTGCCTGCAGGGGCCGCCCGACGTCGGTGCGGCGGCGATTCTTGTAGGACAGGAGCAACCGGGACACGGTGCCCCGGTAGTGCCCCGCTGCGGTCACCGGCAGGACGTCAATATCAGTGGGATCGCCCGGCCCACCCTCGTAGCCTTCAGCTGCAGGCAGGGCGTCCGCTCCCCCGTCGGCACGGAAGGGGCGGACCGTCGCCGCCCGGACTCTCGCTAGACACTCGGGGCACAGCGTCACCGCGGGCGAGGTGCAGGCGGCACATTCGGTGGGAAGGACCAGAGACCAGAAGTCCCGGCCGGCACCGAGTAGCCGAACCGTCGTCGGACGCTGCAGGACACCATCGAGCCAGACGGCGACGGCGGCCAGCCGTGTCACTCTCCGCTGGTGCCAATGCATAACCTCTACTGTGGCGATGCACCACGGCCGGCGGTCGTACCGGGCAGTGGATGTGGATAACCCCAGCGCCAGTCGGGAGCAGCCGGCTGGCCCGATGGCTGAAGGTTAGCCAGGAAACGCCGGGTCGGCGACACCTTCCACCGGCTGGTCGGACCAGGTGTCGCCCACCCGGTTCCGGACCCCCTCGGGGGTGCCAGCAAAAATGGCCGTCGGGCCGGTGCCGGCGCTGATGTGGATGATCCCCTCGAGGGGGGCCAGAGCCTCGGAGCTCCCATCGAGGCCGAGGAACTCCGGGATCACCTGGGCCTCGGCTGACGTTTCCGCGACGATTACTAGATCCTCACTGACCCACTTGGCGGTATTGACCGGCCCACTGGCAAAGAGTTCCCGCGGGGTGGTGAGGGACTGCGGCGTTCGGTCGTTGTTGCGGATGATCCCGGCCAGCAGTACCCGGCTGACCCCGTCCTGCTCAGTCACGACCAGGGCCCGTGAGCCGTCCCGGGAGACCCTGAGTTCGAGGACTGCGACATCGGCCAGCCACGGCGCAATCACGGTGACCGCGCTGTCCTGGGTTCCGCCGGGGGGCACCGCGGTGACGGTGCCGCCCTGCCCGTCTGCGCCGGTACTGGCTGTCCAGACCCAGTTGTCGGGGTCGAAGCTCGGAGCGGTCAACGACCGGCCGGTGGCAGCGATGAGGACTTCCCGTTCGGGCCCCGTGGTGTGGAGCCGGGTGCGGTTCCCATTAAGAAACGCAAAGTCCGTTCCGGTCAGCGACATCGCCGGGTCCTGCGGATCCAGGCTGGCAACCGTCGGCACGGCTCCGATGGGCACTGTCTGGTCCGCCTGATAAAGGAACAGCTCATTACCCGACACCACGATCTGTTCGTTGCCGACGGGTAAATCACCAGTCGGAACAATGAGATCCGGGTGCGGAACGTCTTCGCCCAGGTCCACCGGCTGACCGACGGTCATCTGCACCGAGTTGACGGTGTTGAGCCCGGCGAGATTGGCCCGCAACTGCTGTTGCATTTGCTGGCGGACCAGGTCGCTGGTGTCCTGCAGAATGTCGGCCGATAGGTCCACGGTCGCGGTACCCGAAACGATTGGCACCGACTCGACCCCGAGAGTGGTGCTTTCGGGGAACGCGCTGGTCACCGAACCCTGCAGATAGGGCGCGGGTCCCTCAAGCATTGCTTCCACAATATTTGCGGCAATAGCGGTGCGGTTCACGAACCACCTGACGTCGGGTACCCAGTGCTCGAAGGAGCTGCTGTAGAAGTACAGACTGTAGGTCTTCAGCAACAGGTCGGCCTCGTCTGACGCGATCATGATGCCGTTGGGGATCGAAGTGATGCGCCACTGCCCGTCGGCGTCCAGCACCATTTCGGCGGTGACTGACTCGGTGGTGGTGGCTGCCGCGCTGGTCCGGATGCCTTCGGCGTCGATCGTCCCTTCCACTTCAAGCTGGATCTGGAAAACCCCCTCGACGGGGGTCGCTGAAATCTGCGGACTGGCGTTGTAGACAAGGATCCGTTCCTCGGGCTGCCATTGCTCGGCGAACTCTTCGGTGAGGTAATCCCTGGCTATTTCATAATCCCCCGCTGCGCCCCGGCCAGCGGTAATGAAGGATTCCAGCAGCGCCCCCGGCTCAGCGTCTTCGGTGGGGCCCAGCGGGTTAAAGATGAGCGGTTCCGCGGCATCGGACCCGTCGTCGGCGGCGATAACCCCTACCGGACCGGACGTGGGGATCGACGAGCAGCCGGTGATGACCAGCAGGAGGGGCAGCAGCACCAGCATCAGGGACCGGGTCAGGTGTCGTCTCTCAGCGGGCATCGAAAGAGTCCTTCACCATCGTGTGCAGTTTAGGCAGCGACTCGGGCGTGGTTCCGACCGGTGGCCTTTCCGGCACTCCACCCTTACGAGGGGGAAGCGGGAGGGGAGAGACCTTAAGCACGGAGTCGCGCAGCTTGGGCAGGGTCAGGCGGAAGCAGGCGCCCTTGCCCGGTGAGCCCCATGCCTGCAGCCACGCGCCATGCAGGTGGGCGTCCTCGGTCGCGATGGACAGTCCCAGCCCGCTGCCCCCGGTGGTCCGGGCGCGCGCCGGGTCAGCCCGCCAGAACCTGTCAAAGACCCGGGAGGCCTCCAGCGGGGTCATCCCGATGCCATAGTCCCGGACCGCCACGGCGACGGCGTCGGGGTTGGAGGCAATGTAGATCACGACCGGCTTCCCGTCGCCATGCTCCAGCGCGTTGACCACGAGGTTTCGCAGGATCCGGTCGATCCGTCGTGGGTCCACCTCGACGATGCACTCGGTTTCGCGCGAGATGATGGTCAGCTCGGAACCACAGGCATCGGCGAGGGGCTGGGCCCCGTCGATAACGTGCCGGACCATCTGGAAGATGTCGATCGATTCCGGCTCAAGCACCGCGGCGCCAGCGTCGAACCGCGAGATTTCCAGCAGGTCGGCAAGCAGGGCCTGGAACCGCTCCACCTGGTTGTACAGGATCTCCGCCGAACGCCGGTTAATGGGGTCGAAGTTCGCGCGGGCGTCGTGCAGCACCTCCGCGGCCATCCGGACGGTGGTCAAGGGTGTGCGCAGCTCGTGCGAAACATCCGAGACGAAGCGCTGCTGCATCTGGGACAGTTGGGCGAGCTGGGTGATCTGGTCCTGCAGGCTCTCGGC
The DNA here is from genome assembly GCF_015752345.1 of Arthrobacter sp. CAN_A212. Classification (NCBI taxonomy): domain Bacteria; kingdom Bacillati; phylum Actinomycetota; class Actinomycetes; order Micrococcales; family Micrococcaceae; genus Arthrobacter; species Arthrobacter sp. CAN_A212. The sequence goes on along the minus strand of NZ_JADOUT010000002.1, from coordinate 65,581 downwards.
CATGTGATTGAACGAAGCCCCCAGCCGGGCCACCTCGTCCTCGCCCTTGACGTCCATCCGTTCCTGCAGATGTCCGGACGCGAGCTTCTCGGACACCACTGCCGCGTGGCTGACCGGTCCCACCACGCTGCGGGTGACAAACCAGGCGATGGCCCCGATGGTGACCAGTAGGAGGGTGCCGGCAATCCAGATCACCCCGTGAATGTAATCCAGGGTTGCCTGCATCGACGACAGATCGTAGATCAGGTACAGCGCGTACTCGGTTTGCGCGGGCGGCAGGGTTACTTTGGTGCCGAATGCCAGACCTGGCACACGTTCCCCGGTGTCGGACTTGATGGAGGTGGCGGACCAGTACTGGTCATCGCCGTTCCTGACGGTGTCAACCATGGTCTGCGGGATGGCACTGGACTCCAGCAGGCCGTCGCTGCCGAAGGGGGCCATGTAGACGTCAGTGGTCTGGTCTGGAACGATCGCCAGGACATAGCGGCGGGCAGCGTCCGCGCCGCCACCCTCCAGGCTGGGGAGGGTGTCCCGCACCAGCTGGGTGGTGGATTCCCGGTCCGTGGTGGAGGCGCTGCTAAAAATCGCTTCCACTTCGGTCAGCCCGTTGCTGGACTCGGCACGGAACTGCTCAAACCGCTCCTCGTACAACCCCGTAGCAATCTGGTTGGAAAGGAACGCGCCGACGGCCGCGAAGGCCAGCGCAGTGAGCAGCAGGGTGGACACCACGGTGCGGAACTGCAGCGAGCGGCGCCACTGCAGGGCCGTCCGTGACAGCCCTCGCCGGATCAGGGCCCAGGTCTGGGAGGCCATCTCCGACAGCCGGTCCCGAACCGTGGCTGAAGCGCGCTCCAACTTACCCCTGTCCTGCCTTGTATCCGACGCCGCGGACCGTCAGCACAATCTCGGGTGCCTCCGGGTCGCGTTCAATCTTCGACCGCAGCCGCTGCACATGAACGTTAACGAGCCGGGTATCCGCAGCGTGCCGGTAGCCCCAGACCTGCTCCAGCAACAGTTCACGGGTGAAGACCTGCCATGGTTTGCGTGCCAGCGCCACGAGCAAGTCGAACTCCAGCGGTGTCAGCGAAATACGGTCGCCCGCACGGACCACCGAGTGGCCTGCAACGTCAATGGTGACCTCGCCGATCCGCAGTGTTTCCGGGGCCTTCTGATCCCCTGGCCGGAGCCGGGCCCGGACCCGGGCCACCAGTTCGGCCGGCTTGAAGGGCTTGGGAACGTAGTCATCAGCCCCGGATTCTAGGCCCCGCACAATGTCGGACGTGTCGGATTTTGCCGTCAGCATGACAATAGGCAGGTCCGACTCGTTGCGGATCTGCCGGCATACCTCAATCCCGTCGATCCCGGGCAGCATCAGATCGAGCAGCACCAGGTCGGGTTTGGAGCTCCTGAAGATTTCCAACGCCTGGGAACCGTCGGCGCAGAACACCGGGTCGAACCCGTCGTTGCGCAGTACGATGCCGATCATCTCAGCCAGAGCTTCGTCGTCGTCGACGACCAGAATGCGTGCCTTCATATCTCCATAGTCCCCCATTGCGGCGGCAATGTTGTACTGGCGAGGACTCTCCGCGCGCCCCACCGTGAGGAGAGTTCCCTCAACCCCCCTCCTTTATAACTATAGTTTTAGGAAACGGGTTCACGAGTGGAACGATCGTTCCGGGGGGACAGGATGAGCAACAATCCGCACGACAGTGAACCAGGTGACCAGGCGCGGGACAACGCGCCCGACGGTCAGCTGCCGCCGACCTCTGGCCCACAGCCCCAATGGGGCCAGAACACTCAATGGGGTGGACAGCCCCAGTGGGGCCAGCAACCCGGTACCGGGCAGGGTGGACAGCCTCAGTGGGGCGCGTCAGCGCCCTGGCAGGGCGTTCCGCATGGCCAGTTCCGCGGCTACCAGGCTCCGCCCAAGCCGGGAATCATCCCACTACGTCCCCTGGGCCTGGGAGAAATCCTCGATGGAGCGTTCCAGGCATGCCGCAAGAACCCTCTAGCGACCTTCGGCACGGCGATCCTCTTCCAGGTCGTCATTTCCGTGCTGACCCTGCTGCTCACCGTCGGGCTGGTCGGGTCACTTGCCCAGCTGGATCCAAACAACCCCTCAGTGGATCAAGTGACCGGCCTTGCGGCATCCGCAATTTCGGTGGGCACCGCGCTCGTGGTCCTGAGCAGCGTGGGGGTGCTCATCCTCCAGGGGGTCCTGGTCATCCCTATCGCGCGGGCAGTGCTGAACGAGCGAACCAGCTTCGTACAGCTGTGGAAGCTGGCTGCCCGGCGCATCCTCCCGCTGCTCGGACTCGGGTTCCTGCTGCTGCTGATCATTGTCGTCGGCCTGGGTCTCCTGGTGGTGATCGCCGTCCTGCTGGCCACAGCCCTGGGCCAGGATTCCATCTGGCTCATCGTGCTCGGGTTCCTGACCTCGCTGGCCGCAATCGTGTGGCTCAGCATCAAGTTCGTGCTCGCCCCGGCCGTGCTGATGCTGGAAGGGGCCGGACCAATCACCTCACTGCGCCGGTCCTGGACCCTGACCGGCCGTAACTGGTGGCGCACGTTCGGGATCCTGATCCTCACCAGCATCATCGTCTCGATCATCACGTCGGTGATTTCCACCCCGCTGAGCCTGCTCGCAACCCAGTTCGTGTCCTTCAGCGACTCTCCCACGGAACTTGGCGAGGAACTGATGAGTTCGCTGCCCGTCCTGATTCTGGCCCAGCTGATCACCGCGGTGTTCGGCGCCATCGGCTACGCCTTCCAGGCTGGCGTGACCGCCCTCCTTTACGTGGACCTGCGCATCAGGCGTGAGGGATTCGACGTCGTCCTGCTGCGCGAACACGAGGAAGCCACCGCTGGCAGATTCACCTCCATCCCGGGCCAGTCCGCCAACCCCGGCGGCCAGCAGTTCGGCCACCAGCCGGGCAACCCGCCCGCCAATGGCGCCTGAGCCAGGGCACCCCCACGATGCCAACCCCACCAGTGCCCGCTGTCATGCCCCTCACCGGTCATAGCCCGGTGGTGCCCGACGACGACGAGGCGCGCCGGTGGCTGGTCGACGAACTGGCCAAAGGGCCCTATCAGGAGGCTGAGCCGAACATCATTGAGCGGCTCATCGCCGCCATCCTCGAGTGGTTGGGCTCGCTTCTCGCGGGACTACGGCCACTGGAGGCTGGTCCAGGCACACTGCTGCTCGCCCTGGGTGCGGCGATTGTCATTGCAGCGGCCGTCTGGTTGGTCCGTCCGCGCCTCAATGCCCGGCGCAAGGTGGACGGGGTCGGGGTGTTCGCCGGTGATACCGTCCGCACCGCGCTCGAACACCGACAGCTCGCAGACAGCGCTGCCTCCTCGAAGGATTGGGACACCGCGCTGACCGAGCGGCTCCGCGCCGTGATCCGATCGGCTGAGGAACGGGGAATCGTCGACAGCCAGCCCGGTCGCACTGCAGGCGAAACCGCTGTGCAACTCCGGGCTGCGTTCGGCCCGACAGCTGAGGAAACCAGCTGGCTCGCCAACCGGTTCAACGAGGTCCACTACGGCAGCCAGGCTGCCGATGCGTCGGACTACCAGCGCGCCACCGCCATCGATGATCTGCTGACCGCCACCCCACCCGCCCTGCAACGGCACACACCCGAACTGATGGCCCCCCGCTGATGATTGAGCAGGAAACTCACGACGTCGCGACCGAGGTTCTGAGCGACGGCGGCAGCGCCGCCCGGACCGCTCACACCCGGTTCCGCCAGCTCGCCCCCTGGCTGGCCCTCGGGCTCCTCCTGGTCCTGGTTGTGGCGCTCGGATTCTTCGGCCGGTCGGGGCAGGACGGAGCTGCCCTCTCGCCGGTCAACCCGGCACCGGCCGGTGCGATGGCACTCGCCGAGGTGCTCGCCGACCGCGGCGTCGAGGTAGTACAGGCCGAATCCCTGGAAGCCGCCGAGGACGCTCTCAGCAACGAAGCCACCCTATTACTCCACGACCCCGACTCCTGGTTGAGCGCCGACCAGCTGGGACAGCTCAGCGGGGTCGCCGACCGGCTGGTCCTCGTCGAACCCACCACCATCATGCTGTCCGAGCTTGCCCCCACCATTCGTCAGGCAGGCTTGATCCCCGCGGCCGAGGCGGACGGGGCGCTTCCGGCGGCCTGCCAGGTGACGGATGCCAACGCTGCCGCTGCCATCACGGCCGGAGGCTTCGCCTACCGGGGGGACCTGATCTGTTTCCCACCGGCCTCGGCCCAGGGTGGTCCGCCGTCGGGATCCTATGCCGCAACGGCAGGGCAGGACATCGTGGCGCTGGGCAACGGCGCCATCCTCAGCAACGAGTCAATCGACCGGGAAGGGAATGCGGCGCTGGCGCTGCGTACCCTGGGCAATAACCCGGTGCTCGTCTGGTACCAGCCCACCCCCGCGGACCTCGCCCCGGCCGATGCACTGGTCGACCCGCTGAACCTGTTGCCCGAATGGGTGAACCCGGTGATGCTCTGGCTCCTCGCCACGGGGCTGCTGGCAGTGCTGTGGCGTGGGCGGAGGCTGGGCCCGCTGGTGACCGAGCCCCTGCCCGTGGTGGTTCGTGCCGCCGAGACCGCCGAAGGACGGGCCCGCCTTTACCAGGATTCCTCCTCACTGGATCGCGCAGCCGCAAATCTGCGTGCCGCTACCCTCATCCGTCTTGCCTCACGGCTTCGCCTGCCAGCGACCAGTTCGGTGGCCGAGGTGGTGGACGCGGCCGCGCGGCACTCGGGCCGGACTCCCGCGGATCTTGACAGGCTGCTACGCACCGATGCACCCGCCTCCAACGCGCACCTGGTGCGTTGGAGCCAAGACCTTGACTCCCTAGAGAAAGAGATCGACGCGAGATGAGCCACCAGTTCCCCAACCACCACGACTCACCGGTTGCAACCGACGGGCGGGCCCCGGAGCGCCAGGCCCTGCTGAATGTGCGTGCCGAGGTGGCCAAGGTGATCGTCGGCCAGGACGCCGCAGTGACCGGGATGCTGATTGCCCTCCTGGCCAACGGTCACGTCCTGCTGGAAGGGGTACCCGGTGTCGCAAAAACCCTGCTGGTCCGGACCCTTTCGGCGGCCCTCAGCCTGGACACGAAGCGCGTACAGTTCACCCCCGACCTCATGCCCGGTGACGTTACCGGCTCCCTGATCTACGAAGCCCAGAACTCGAAGTTCACCTTCCGTGAGGGACCAGTTTTCACGAATATCCTGCTGGCCGACGAAATCAACCGGACGCCTCCCAAAACCCAGGCATCGCTGCTCGAAGCCATGGAGGAACGCCAGGTGTCGGTGGACGGGGTGTCGCGTGCCCTGCCCGATCCGTTCATCGTCGCCGCCACCCAGAATCCGGTGGAGTACGAGGGAACCTATCCGCTGCCGGAGGCCCAGCTGGACCGTTTTCTGTTGAAGCTCACCCTGTCGGTGCCAGACCGGGAGGACGAGATCGAGGTGATCCGCCGTCACAGCATAGGATTCGACCCCCGGCAGCTCGCGGCAGCAGGGGTCAGCGCCGTCGCCTCCGCAACGGACCTGGCGAGTGCCCGCCGGTCGGTGGCAGCCGTGGCGATCGCCCCCGAGGTGATCGCCTACATTGTGGACGTGGTGCGGGCCACCCGCACCGCCCCATCCTTCCAGCTGGGGGTGTCTCCCCGGGGTGCCACTGCCCTGCTGAACACCGCCCGGGCGTGGGCCTGGCTTTCGGGACGGACATTCGTCACCCCCGACGACGTCAAGGCGCTCACCCTCCCTGCGTTGCGGCACCGTGTGTCGATGCGCCCCGAGGCACTGATGGACGGCGTCGAAGTGGACGACGTCCTGATGAGTATCCTCGCTACCGTTCCCGTCCCCCGCTAAGGTTCCGGCCCCGCATGAGCATTACTGGACGTTTCGTCCTCCTGGCGTTCCTCGGAACGCTTCCCGTCGCGCTGTACCCCGGCGCGACCTCGATCCTGCTCTGGACGGCCTGCCTCCTGGGCGCCGCAGCCCTTGACCTGGCGCTCGCAGCATCACCCCGGCGGCAAGGGCTCAGCCGGTCGCTCCCGGACACGGTCCGCCTCACCGAAGCTTGCACCAGTGCACTCACGGTCCGCAACTACTCACGGCGTCCGCTGCGCGCGCAGGTCCGCGAGGGATGGCAGCCGTCGGCGGGTGCCATCGACCCTGTACAGCGGATATCGGTACCTGTGGGAGAGTCACGGCAGGTACAGGTCCGGATGCTGCCGGAACGCCGGGGCCACCTGCGGGTGGAGCAGGTGACGATTCGCAGCTTCGGTCCGCTGGGACTCACGGCCAGGCAGCTCAGCATCCCTGCCCCTGGGTTGCTCCGTGTCCTCCCCCCGTTCCACTCCAAACGCCACCTACCCTCCAAACTGCGTCGGCTCCGGGAACTTGACGGCTGCGCCGCGGTCCAGATCCGCGGTGCCGGAACCGAATTCGACTCGCTGCGGGACTATGTGAGGGGCGACGACGTCCGCTCCATCGACTGGCGTGCCACCGCCCGCCGCCGTGAGACGGTGGTGCGCACCTGGCGCCCTGAACGTGACCGGCGGGTGGTGATTGTTCTTGATACGTCCCGCACGTCCGCCGCCCGGATCAACGACGAGCCCCGGTTGGACACGTCGATGGAGGCCGCGCTGCTCCTGGCCGTGCTGGCCCAGCGCGGAGGTGACCGGGTAGATTTCCTCGCGTTTGACCGTCGTCCCCGCGCCCGGGTGGCCTCGGCGGCGAAGGGGAACCTCCTGAACTCCCTGGTCAAGGCCATGGCCCCCCTGGAAGCCGAACTGATCGAAGCGGACTGGTCACGGATTCCCTCCCAGGTGCGCGCTATTTCGTCCCACCGCTCCCTGGTTGTCTTGCTGACCTCCCTCGATTCCGGGTCGGTGGAGGAGGGACTCCTCCCCGTCCTGGCGGAGCTCACGTCCCAGCACGTGGTGGTGGTTGCCTCGGTCCGCGACCCGCGGCTGGACGAAATGCGAGCGGAGCGCCAGTCAGCCTCCGATGTGTACCGGGCGGCCGCCGCGGAGCGCGCCCTGCTGGACCGGGCAGCGGTGAAATCACAGTTCCGCCAGCTCGGGACCGAGGTCGTCGACGCTCCCCCGCACGAGTTGCCTCCCCAACTGGCCGACATGTACATCCGGCTCAAGGCGGCGGGCCGGCTGTGATGACGCCCCCCGTCGGCGTCGACTATTCCCAGACGGCCCGCCGCCAGCCATGGTCTGCCCTGCCTGCTGCTGTCCAGCACCGTTTCGCAGCCGGGCTCGGCGCTCCAGTGGATTCAGCGCCACTGGCCGGTGGCGGTTTCACCAACGGTTTTGCGGCGGTGCTTACCGGCGGGAACCGACGGGTTTTCGCCAAGGCGGCCCCTGCTACCGATCACCTCATTTTCGCTGCCTATGTCCGTGAGGCTGAGGTCCTCGCCGCACTCCCGGCCAATTTGCCTTTCCCGTTACTGCACTTTGCGGAACTGATACCCGCTGCTGGAACCCAGTGGCAACTGCTCTGCTTTGAGGCTATTGACGGCTATATGCCGGGGCAGCCCTGGACCGCCACCGATCTGGGGGCCGTCCACCGGTCATTGCTGACGGTTCAGTCCGGTCTTCAGGAGTTGCCGGCCGAGTTCTCCGGTGGTTCGATGGTCGACGACTTCTTTGGCGCTGACTCCCAGACCGGCGTGTCCGACTGTTGGCTGGTCAATGATCGGCTCCCCTCCTATCTGTCCCCCCTTAACCCTCAGCAGATGGCGGAGCTTCAGGACCTGACCTTGCTCGGCCGCGACGCGCTGGTGGGCGACGCAGTGCTGCACAATGATCTCCGGGCTGACAACATTCTGATCCGTTCCAACCCGAGGAGCACCACCGAACCCGTTGCGCTCTTTTGTGACTGGAACTTCCTGTCCACCGGCCCGGCGTGGGCGGACTGGGTGGCGCTGCTGGTGTATCCGCGCCACGCCGGGATCGACGTCGGTCCCTGGCTCACCGAGTCACCGCTGAGTGCAGACGCCGACCCCGACCATATTGATGCCTGGCTGGCGGTCCTTGCCGCTTACATGGTGACCAGTGGATCCCAACCGGACCTGGCCACCAGTCCCTTCCTGCGCACCCACCAACGATTTACCGCACGCATCCTGATCGACTGGATCAGCGAACGACGACACTGGGAGTTCTAACATGCAATCCATCTACCAGCGCGCTTTGGGCACTGACTTTGACCGGCTCCAGCCGGAACTGCAGGCATATTTCAGCCTCCACTCCGACGCGGGAAAGGCCGGCGTGGGCAGCGGCACCTTTGAGGTGGCGGGCTGCCCGGCCTGGTTCGCTCGACCCGTTTTCCGGCTGGCGGCTGCGGAGAACTCGTTCTTCCCCGAATACGGGACCGATGTACCGTTCACGATCGTCAATTACCCGCATACGGATCCATTCGGCAGGTCTTCGCTGACCGCCCGGCGTGTGCTGCACTTTCCCGGGGTCGACCGCGTTTTCGAGGACACCACCTCCGAGGAGGACGGTCAGTTGCTCGACTACGTGGGGGCACACCGGCTGACGCTCACCGACCTCACCTGCTCCGTCACCGCTGAGGGTCGGATGCGGATGGTCTCCAACCGGACCCGCGTGTTTGCCGGCCCGGCGCGGTTGGCTGTACCCGATGTTGTCGGCGCCGTGGCCTACATGGAGCAGTGGTGGGATGAGGCGACGGGCAGGTTCAGGATCCAGACCCGGGTGGTGCAGCGGCAACTGGGTACCCTCCTGGTCTACGCGGGGGCCTTCGACTACCACCTGATCGACTTTGACGGGGTGCTGCCCGCCGAGGCCGAACCGAGGCGCTGGGAACGGCGCAGCTAGTTCCCCGCCATCTCCTGGTTCAGGGCGTCGGCGGTCTGGGTCAGCCGGCTCAGGATGGTCCCGGCCGCCGACGGGGAAACGCTCTCGAGCCCCGCATCAGGCGTCAGCCGCAACTGCGCCAACCGGCTGACGGGCAGGCCAAGTTGACGCCACGGGGTGAGGACGGAAGCGGCGAGCGTCGCGACTGTCCGCGGTCGGCGGGGATCCGGAACAATGCCCGCCCACAATTCGCCGTCGGCTTCGAGATGTCCCGCGAGCTGCTCCCACTGCGCCATGGTCAGCCCCGCCAGCGGGACCGCCACCGCACTGAGGGTGCTCATGCCGAGAACGTCCAGGGGCGCACGGTCGGCTGGGAAGGACACGGTCACGGTGGCTGCCCCGGCGGCGCGCACCGCCTCCGCGATCGCATCCCAGGCGTCCGACACTTCCTGGTCCGGCACCGCGCGCAGGGTTCGGTACCCGCTCGCCGTCGGGATCCCGCCCGCGAGGATGTCGGCGATCTCGGGTTCGTCCAGTTGCAGGTGGACCCTGGTCCCCGGGGCCAGGGTTTGGACCCTGCTGATCGTCTCCGCCGCCCCAAGGGTCAGGGAGTCCCTGATCTCCCGGCGGGCACCATGGTCGAGCAGCGCACGTTCGCCGCTGTGCAGGTGGAGGTTGGCAGCCACGGACAGCGGACCCCGGAGGTGGATCTTCAGCGCCGGTGCCGGGTGGGACTCGGCGCCGATCAGATCACCGAGCACGTTCAGGTCGGTCGAGAGTGCGGACACCGCGCGTCGGTGGTCCTTCCCGGGCCGGTCAACGAGTCGCCAGCCGTGGGGCTGCAGATCGACCGGCAGCTCCACCAGGATGGCGGCGGTGCGTCCGACCGCGTCGCTACCGACTCCGCGGTGGGGCAGGGAGACCAGGTGGGGTAGATGGGGGTCGCCCAGTTCGCCTCGGACCACGCGGGTCGCCTCCAGCGGGTCGGTTCCCGGCCAGTCGCCGAGCGCCGTTGCGGTGACCTGTGGGGCGTCAGGCGCCACTGGTGCCCTCCGCTGGCCGACGGTTCTCGGACAGCGCCTGATGGTGCCGGATCACCTCGGAAATGATGAAGTTGAGGAACTTCTCGGCGAAGGCCGGGTCGAGGTTGGCCTCCTCAGCGAGCGCCCGGAGCCGCGTGATCTGGGACGCTTCCCGGTCCGGGTCACCGGCTGGCAGCTGGTGTTCGGCTTTGAGGACCCCGACCCGCTGGGTGGCCTTGAACCGTTCGGCGAGGAGATAAACGAGTGTCGCATCAATGTTGTCGATGCTGCTCCGCACCGACAACAGTTCCGCCATTACCTCTGGTTGTACCTGCCCGGCCAGCGAGCTCGCCGCCGGGTCGTAGCTGCTGGTCGATTCAGTCATGACCCAAGTCAAGCACCAGGTGCGGACCGCCGACTAATCCGGCGACGACACAATCAGTGGGCGGATTGCAGCTCCGGGCGTTCCAGGGACCGGGCGGAGTCGAGGGTCGCCTGGCCCAGGACCCGGGTGCCCTGGTACAGCACCACCGTCTGGCCGGGTGCCACGCCTCGCATCGGTTCGTTCAGGCGGACCACGAGTTCGGCCTGCCCGTCGGCGTCGTCCTCCATCCAGGCCACCGCGTCCACAGGGTCGCCGTGAGCACGGACCTGCGCCATGCAGTCGAACTCTCCGCCGTTCACGACGGCGTCGATTGGCAGCCCTGCCCAGGAGACCTTGATCCCCCGGAGCTGATCGACGGCCAGCATCCGTTCAGGGCCTACCACCACCTTGTTCTCCTTGGGCCGGATCTCCAGCACGAAGCGCGGCTTGCCGTCGTCCGCGGGGGTTCCGAGCTTCAGGCCACGGCGCTGTCCCACGGTGAAAGCGTTGGCGCCCGGGTGGGTTCCCACCTGCTCACCGTCGGTGTCCACGATGGCACCCTCGGTCATCTCAATCCGCTCGGCGAGCCAGCCTCTGGTGTCGCCGTCGGGGATGAAACAGATGTCGTGACTGTCGGGCTTGTTCGCCACCGACAGCCCGCGGCGTTCCGCCTCGGCCCTGACCTCGGCCTTGGACGGCGTTTCGGCGAGCGGAAACATCGAGTGCTTCAGCTGCTCGTGCGTGAGGACACCCAGCACGTAGGACTGGTCCTTGGCCCAATCAGCTGCCCGGTGCAGCTCGCGGTTGCCGTCGCCGTCCTCGATCACCTTCGCGTAGTGGCCGGTGCAGACGGCGTCGAAGCCCAGCGCCAGCGCCTTCTCCAGCAGCGCGGCGAACTTGATTCGTTCGTTGCAGCGCATGCAGGGGTTGGGGGTGCGGCCCGCCGCGTATTCGGCAATGAAGTCGTCAACAACGTCTTCCTTGAACCGCTCGGAGAAGTCCCACACGTAGTAGGGGATCCCGAGGATGTCACAGGCACGCCAGGCATCCCGGGAATCCTCGATGGTGCAGCATCCCCGGCTGCCGGTGCGGAGGGTGCCGGGCATCCGGGACAGCGCCAGGTGGACACCGACGACGTCGTGCCCCGCCTCAACGGCGCGTGCTGCGGCGACGGCGGAGTCCACTCCGCCGCTCATTGCTGCGAGTACCTTCATGAATATTCCTTCACAATCGAAATCCTGTGCCAGCTGTCTGGATGCTTGACGCGTGGGATGCCATCCCGGCCTGGCGGGCCCGTTGGTAGGCCTCGGGTAAGGCCGTACCAAGAGCATCAACGTCCGCGGCGGTCGAGGTATGCCCCAGGGAGAAACGTTGGGCTCCCCTGGCCTCCGCTTCGGAGAGCCCCATTGCCAGCAAAACGTGCGACGGTCGGGGGACACCGGCGGTGCAGGCCGACCCGGTGGAGCTCTCCACCCCTGCCAGGTCCAGGAGGAACAAGAGCGAGTCCCCCTCGCAGCCGGGGAAGGTGAAATGGGCGTTGCCGGGGAGTCTTTGGGTGCGATGCCCCCTTAGTACGGCGTCAGGCACCGCTGCCTCGACAACGCTGATCAGCCGATCCCGGAGGGCGGCGATGCGGTCGGATTCCCCGGTGAGGTCGGCGGTCACATCGGAGGCTGCGGCCGCGAACGCCGAGATGCCAGCGGCGTCGAGGGTCCCTGACCGGATGTCCCGCTCCTGCCCGCCGCCGTGCTGCACCGGGGTGAGCTTCACTGCCCGCCCGACGTATAGGGCGCCGACGCCGACCGGACCACCAATCTTGTGGGCGCTGACAGCCATCGTGGCCAGACCAGACTCGGCGAACGACACCGGGAGGGAGCCGAAGGCCTGGACGGCATCGGAGTGGACGGGGATGCCGTGCGCAGCCGCCGCCTCGGTGATGAGCCGGATCGGCTGGACTGCACCAACCTCGTTGTTCGCCCACATGACGGTAATCAGGGCGATCGACGCTGGGTCGTCGTCGAGCTCGCCCTGCAGAGCGTCAAGCGAAACGATCCCGTCGGCACCCACGGGCAGCCAGGTGACGACGGCGCCCTCGTGCCGGGCCAGCCACTCGACGGTGTCCTGGACAGCCGGGTGTTCGATTGTTGAGCACAGGATCCTGCGTCGGCGCGGGTCGGCTGACCTGCGGGCCCAGTACAGGCCCTTCACGGCAAGGTTGTCCGCCTCGGTGCCGCCCGAGGTGAAGATGACCTCCGACGGGTGCGCTCCGGCCGCGGCAGCGAGGGTTTCGCGGGAGTCCTCAACGACCCTGCGGGCACGGCGGCCTGAGCCGTGCAGCGACGAGGGGTTGCCGCTACGGCTAAGTTCTGTGGTGAGTGCGGCGAGCGCGGGCGCCGAGAGGGGCGTGGTCGCCGCGTGGTCAAGATACACGGGCATCGATCAATTCTAGCCGTTTCGGCCCCACACTTCACGTCGGGTCCGGGAACCGGCAATCGCCTGTGCCACCGGGTGACCGCGCTACCGGATCACCAGCCCCAGCGCCTCGGCAATCGTCATGGCCTGCGCGACGTCGATCACCGCACCCCGGAACTGCACATTTTCCATTGACAGCTCACCCAGCTCGCTGCCCCGAAGATCCGTGTCCCGCAGCCGGGCTCCGGACCACTCCAGGTTGGATAACCGGCAATTCCGCAGGACGGCCCGGTTGAGGTTAGCTCCGGTGAAGTCGGCCTCGGTCAGTGTCACCTCGTTGAATTCGGCCGAGGAGAGGTCGGCCCTCACCAGCGAGACATAGGACCAGTTGCCCCCGGTGACCTTCAACGGCACCAGTGAGGAGTTGCTGAAGGTGCTGCCGGTCAGCCGGCAGCCAACAAAGGTGGAATCGAAGAAGCTGCAGGATTCGAAGCGGCAGCCATCGAACGCTCCCTCCGTGTGGGTCGAGACATTGAATTTGACGTTGCGAAACACGCAATTGCTGAAAGTTGACCCTGCGGTGCGTACCTCGGTGAAGTCGCAGTCAATGAACGTCGCCCCGGCATAGTCTTCCCGGTCGAGTACTTTCCCATACCAATCCTCGCCACTGATCACCATTCCTACGATGCTACCGAACCCATCGGCCTCCTCCGCCGTTGAGAGAGGAGCAGGCATTTGGTTGGTGGCTACTGATACGTCTACAGTCTTGCCCTGATGCGCAAGCCGCACCGAAGATGAAAGGCACCCATGGCGACACCGTCCGACCGGTCCTACTACGCCGTGCTCGGGCTGTCACGGGACGCCACCGCCAAACAGGTGAAGGACGCCTACCGCCGGGCGGCCCGGTCGACGCACCCGGATGCGGGAGGCAGCGCCGAGCAGTTCCACGACGTGGCTGTCGCCTACGAGACCCTCGCGGACCCCGAACGACGCCGTCGCTACGATCAGGGGCTCGGCGGCAGTGCCGCAGGCCGGGACAAGCCGGCTCCGCGCCCTCCCTCCCGGGCGTCATCCACCACGCCCAGTGCACAGGCGGCCGACGACGAGGCCTACCAGCGACCGGCCATCTACGAGCCCCCCTTCTCCCCCCAACAGCCACCGGTGGTCCCCCTCACTCTTGCGGGCAGCCAAGTGCATGGCACCGCCCGGCAACCCGGATTCCTGGCGCGGCTCGGGTCCAACAGCGGCTCACGGTACGACGGCGAACGCCGCACCTCGGCATTGCTGGAGCACCGTTTCCTTCCGGGCTTCCCCGCGGCACGATTGGTCAACGGGCTGCGTTTTGGGGACGACGCCGGGACCGAAGCATCTCACGCGGTTCTGGCCGGCTATCGGCTGGCGATCATCGACTCACTGCTCGCCCCTCCGGGCAACTACCGGTGGGACGGCTCGGCCCTGCGCCGCAACGGGAAGATCGCCGGAGATGTGCGCATCATCGAATCCGTCCGGCGCGTGCAGGATCTCTTCCCCGAGTGCAACGTCCAGGCGTGGCTGGTGCTGCACGGCGGGGAGGGCAATCCGTTCGAGCCGATCGTTGATTACCCACCGTCGTTGGACAAGTCAGCGCTGACAGCAGTCCATGTGGCCAACCCTGGAACGCTCCTGCGGGAGCTCCGGAAGTTTCTGGGCGGCGGGCCCCAGCCGTATGTGGTGCAGCTACCAGCGCTGGGCCGGTTGTTGAAGTACGCCGAGCGCTAGGATTGAGACGTGTTCCGTATCCTTTTCTATACTCCCGAGATCCCCGGCAATACGGGCAACGCCATCCGCCTCGCTGCGGTGACTGGCGCCGAGTTGCACCTGGTGGAACCCCTTGGCTTCACCTTTGAGGATGCGAAGCTCCGCCGCGCGGGCCTCGACTACCACGATCTCGCGGTGCTCCGCGTGCATCGGGACCTTCAGAGTGCCTGGCGGGAACTCGCCCCTGAGCGGGTGTTCGCCTTCACCGCGGAGGGTGAAATCTCCTACGCCGATATTTCCTATCAGGCGTCCGACGTCCTGTTGTTCGGGCCCGAGTCGGTGGGCCTACCCGCGGACGTCAAACACGATCCCCGGGTCACGGCCCGGGTCAGGTTGCCCATGCTCCCCACCCGTCGGTCACTCAACCTCGCCAATTCGGCGTCAATTGTTCTCTATGAGGCCTGGCGGCAGCACAGCTTTAGCGGCGCTGGCAGCTGATCCTCACACCCACAAGGAGCCACCATGCCACCACGCCATGCCGAAGATGTGTCTGAGACCGGCGCCGAGGACTTTGAACGTCTCGCCCCCGCCCTGTGGAACCCCATGGGGAACGCCGTTGCGGCGGCAGCAGACATTGTCCTGGGTGACCGGGTGCTCGACGTCTACTGCGGCAGTGGTGCAAGCACCATCCCGGCCGCCCAGTTCGTCGGTCCGGATTCAGTGGTTGACGCCCTCGACCCGTCGTCGTCCCTGCTGGACCTGGCGCGGGCAAAGGCCGAGGCGATGAACCTCGCGCAGATCAGGTTCGACACCGCCGAACTCGCCGGGTGGACCCCTGAAACCCCCTACGATGTGGTGCTGTGCTGCTACGGACTGCCCCGCTTTCCCGACATGGCTGTCGCCACCACCGAGCTGGCTGGCGTGCTGCGCCCCGGCGGACGGATTGCGCTGAGCACCTGGGACACGGGAGCCCACTCCGAGTTCCGGCAGATTCTTCAGGAAGTCTGCTCAGCCGAGGTCCCCGCCGAGGGTGAAGCCCTCCTGGAGCGGGAGCTGGCCAACATGGAACAGTTGGCCTCCACCGAGCGGCTGGGCGAGTGGTTGCTCGCCCATGGGTTCAGCACCGCAGGCGTGGACTCGGTGCCCCTCGAGGTGCCCCTCGACGCGGAATCGGCCTGGTCGCTCGTGAATGGCTCGCTGTTCCGCCACCTCCTCCCACAGGATCCCGCGGCAACTCAGCGGATCCGGAGCGGATTCCTTGACCGGTTGGGAACCGGTTATGTGCTCGATGCACGGTCCCTCGTGGCCGTCGCCGAAACCGCCGAATAGCACGGCGGCAGATCTCCTGCCGCCCCCTCCCATCCCACGCGGCGTCAGCTCCGAATAATTGATGACAGCAAATGCTGATCCGCCTGGGCGGGGTAGTTAACGTCCCGGGCGGTGACAGCGACTGTCCTTGGACTAAGGATCAGGACGGTGGGACGGATGAGCAGGTACGCGGGGGGCACGATCGAGTTGCACCGCACCGGGCCGTCGCCTGTTCGGAATCGTAGACCGGGCGCTTTATGCTTGGAGGATATGGAAACTCCACGAGCCAGCAGAACCACCTCAGCAGGTTCATCAGCGAGTGGATTCGCCGCTGAACCCACCATGGCCACCCTCACCGATCTTCTGCTGCGGGTGGCTGCCAAAGATCAGCAGGCGTTCGCCGCGTTCTACGCGCAGACCTCGCGCCGTGTGTATGGTCTGGCCCGCCGGGTTCTGATCGACCCGGAACTTAGCGAGGACACCACCCAGGAGGTGTACCTCCAGGTCTGGAACATCGCCGACCGGTTCCGGCCTGAGATGGGATCACCCATGGCGTGGCTGATGACCCTCACCCACCGGCGGGCCGTGGACAAGGTCCGGTCGGAGCAGAGCTCAACGGACCGGGAGGCCCGCTACGGGGCGGCGATGCAGGAGATCGATCACGACAATGTCGTGGACACGGTCACCCAGCGTCTCGAAGCGGAGACCGTCGTGAAATGCCTTGAGACGCTCACTGACACCCAGCAGGAGTCAGTGAAACTCGCCTACTACGGGGGCCTGACCTACCGTGAAGTCGCCGAAAAACTCGGCGTTGCCGTACCAACCATCAAATCGAGGATCCGTGACGGATTGCTCCGACTGAAAACCTGTTTGGGGGTGAACTGAGATGCAGGACAACTCAATGTGTGACGAATCAACCGCGGACCTTCGGCAAGACCTGGAGGGCGGCCGCGCACTCGAATGGGCTGAACTGTACGCCCTGGACGCGCTCAGCGACCCCGAACGGACAGTCCTTGAGGCACACGTGTCAGCTGCCGCCGACGCGCAGCGCAAAGCTTTCAACGACCGTGTCAGCTCCACCCGGGAAACCCTGGCCCGGGCTTACGTGGTGGACGACGTCGAGCCGCCCGCCGCATTGTTCGACCGTATTCTTGCCCAGCTGCCCGCCAGCATGGCCACCCCGGGAGAGCCCGATGCTCCACGGGCCGCGGCGGAAACCTCGGGCACCACCGATGACCTGGCCTCCCGCCGGGAGTCGAGGCAGCGCCGATCCCGACCCATGGGACGCTGGCTGGTTGCTGCTGCGGCAGCCGTGGTGATCGCGGTCGGTGGAGTCAGCGTCGTGCAGAACCTTCAGCAGACCTCCGTGGAGCAGGAGGTGCTGCAGGCACAGGACCTCCAGTCGGGGACGTTCACCATTCCCGCCGGGGGCACCGCCGAGCTCAGGCTGTCCCGCGCCGAGGACGCAGCAGTGATCACGCTGAAAAAGGTCCCCGCTCCCCCGGCAGGAAAGGTGTACCAGATGTGGCGGGTACCCACCGATGGCTCTGCCCCGGTGTCTATCAGCACGATGACCGGCGAGGACGTCGAGGATTCGTTGGTGACCACCGTCGAGGGGATCGGCTCGTCAATGGGGTTCGCGATCACGGTCGAACCTGATGGCGGGTCCGAACAGCCCACCCTTCCGCTGGTCGCTGAGATTCCGTTCGAAGCCTGAGTCGAGCCTGTTCCGCGCCGGTGGCTAGAAGCCGGCGATGGTCTGGTCTGAGTTAACCGGAACCACGTGGAAGACCTCGGCGCTGCGTCCCGCGGCCAATCCTCCGCGCGCAGCGTTGGCTTGGAGCATTCCGCGGACCACTTCGTCCATCCGCCCAGCGTCCGGGTGCTGGCTGCTGTGGAAATGCAGGGCGCGCAGCTTGTCCTCCACCTTTTCGGTGATGTCCACAAAGTGGTTTTCCCACTGTGTCGGGCCTGCGTAGAACCATAGCCAGGACACCCGGTGGCTTGCCAGGCCTGCCGCCTCCAGCTCGGGGAAGGCATAGGGATTCTCTGCGGCGGGATACACCGCCCGGGTCACCGCTTCGCCGCAGGCGAGGTGGTCCGGGTGACTCTTCTGGATCCGGTCCCAGTTTCGTTCAGGGTGCATGGACAGGACGACGTCGGGACGAACCCGACGAATGACCTCAACCACCCGCCTGATGACGTCGGTCGTTGGTTCGAGGTATCCGTCCCGTTCCCCCAGGTAATGGATGTCTTGGACACCAACCTCCCGGGCCGCAGCAACCTGCTCGCTGCGGCGCAGTTCGACCATGGTGTCCCGCTGTGCCGCGTCGAAACCACCGGCGTCGCCGTCGGTCATGATGCAGTAGTGGACCTGCACTCCCGCAGCCGTCCATTGCGCCACCGTGCCGGCAGCGCCGAAGTCGATGTCGTCGGGGTGGGCCGCGAAACACAGGACGCTGGTGATCAGGTGGCGGTCCGGGTCGAAGATGGCTGACACGACGATCAGGACCTGCGTTTGATAATCTCGGCCGTGGCCTGCGGCAGCACAGTGAAAAGGTCGCCGACGACCCCGAAGTCAGCAATCTCGAACACCGGGGAATCTGCGTCCTTGTTGACGGCGATGATTACCTTCGCGGTCTGCATGCCCGCCTTCTGCTGGATGGCACCCGAAATACCCGCCGAAATGTAGAGCTGCGGCGACACCGTCTTCCCCGTCTGGCCAATCTGCGCCGAGTGTTCGATCCAGCCCGCATCGGTGGCCGCACGGGAGGCTCCGACGGCCCCGCCGAGTGCGTCGGCGAGTTCCTCCACCGGGGTGAAGTCCCCGTCCACTCCACGCCCACCGGCCACGATGACCCGGGCCTCGGTCAACTCGGGGCGCCCGCTGGCGGCCTTCGCGGTGCGTCCTGTGATCCGTGCTGCGCGGGCCGGAATGACCGAGTCGACGGTGACCATCTCGGGGGCCCCGCCGTCGCCCGCGGGTGCGACCTCCACGATGTTCGCCTTGACCGTGATCAGCGGTGTTCCAGTGGTGACTTTCGCCTCGACCGCGTACGAACCGGCCAGCACCGACTTGGTGACGGTCAGGTCCGCACCGATCGCGACAGCATCGGTGATCACGCCTGACGTCAGCTGGACACCGGCACGCGCGGCGATCTCCTTGGCTTCGGAGCTGTTGCCCAGGAGGACGGCCGACGGTGAACTCGCCCGGACAGTCGCCGCCAGGAACGCGGCCTTCCCTGCAACAAGGAACTCCGCGACATCGGGCGAAGCGGGCCGGTAAATGGTTTCCACACCCCGCGCGCCCAGTTCCTGCGAGATCTCGTCATTGAGGTCACCGAGGAAGGCGACTGCTGCGCCGCCAAGACGCGCAGCGATGGTGAGGAGTTCCCGATGGCTCTTATGCAGGGCTTCGCCGGGCTGGTCAATCAGTACGAGAACGGTGGCCATTAGACTGGCTCCTTTGCGCTATGAGGGCACGAAATTCGGTGGATTGCCACGGTTGTTGTGGCTTACTACAACAGTTTCTGCGCCGCAAGGAAATCCACGATCCGGATTCCGGCGTCACCCTCGTCGCTAATAATGGTTCCCTGACTCCGTGGCGGCCTGGGATCGGCAGTCAGCACACTCGTCCAGGAACCCGCAAGCCCCACCTCGCTTGCATCGACGCCGACGTCCTGCAGCGAGAGGGTGGTCAGGGGTTTCTTTTTCGCTGCCATGATGCCCTTGAAGTTCGGGTACCGTGGCTCGTTGATCTGGTCGGTCACCGAGACCACGGCCGGCAGGGTGGCCTCAACGGTTTCCGAGTAGACGTCGCCGTCCCGGCGTGCCGTCAGCGACCAGGTACTTCCCTGCTGCTCCAACTCCAGGGACGAGGCGAAGGTGACCTGCGGCAGGTCCAGGCGTTCGGCGAGCTGCGCCGGCACCAGCGAGGTTTCGCCATCGGTCGATGCCATCCCGGTGAGCACCAAATCCACGGGTCCGAGGTGGCTGACGACGGCGGCGAGCGCCCGGGAGGTACCGGCCGCATCCGAGCCTGCAAGGGCCTCGTCGCTCAGGTGAACTCCCGCGTGGGCGCCGATCTGGAGCGCCTTCTTGACCGCGCTGGCGGCTGCGGGCGGGCCCATGGTGACAGCTGTGACCCGGTGACCGGCAGCCTCCCCGCCGTGCGCCTCGACAATCTGCAGTGCTGCTTCCAGCGCGTACTCGTCCAGCTCCGAGAGGATGCTCTCCTCGCGGACGGTGGTCCGGTCTTCGCCGCCGATGTGCCGGTCGAACTGCGCGTCTGGCACATGCTTCACCAGGACCACAATGTCCAGGCCTGCCTGCGATGCGTCTTCCATTGCTGCCTTTCCTCTGACGGGGATCTCCCGTGACCTAGCTAAGCATATCGGGGCGCTCGGACGCCCGGGGCCAGTCGCTGGCGATGGCTGGTTAGCCCTCGGCCTGGCCCACGGTGACCTCGATGGTCTGGCTTTCACCGTTGCGCTGAAATTCGACGCTTACGGTGTCCCCCTCGGCCTGCATCCGCACTGCCGCAGTGAGGTCCCGTGGATCGGTGATCTGCCGTCCGGCCACGTTGGTGATGACATCGCCCTCCTGGAATCCGGCGTTGGCTGCGGGTGATCCCGGCTCGACGCCGGCAACCTCTGCACCCACGGAGAAGGAGGTTTCCGCACTGGAGTTCTCCGAGGCCGATGGTGAGACCGATACCCCCAGGAATCCGTGGGAAGCGCTGCCTTCCTCGATGATCTCGCGGGCTACCCGCTCCGCATAGTTGATCGGAATGGAGAAACCGACACCGATGTTTCCGGTGCTGTCCGCCGAGCCCGCCGAGGCGATGGCGACGTTCACCCCGATCACGCTGCCCTGGCCGTCCACCAGTGCTCCACCGGAGTTGCCCTGGTTGATGGCCGCGTCAGTCTGGATGACGTTCAGGTAGATCGACCCCTGTGCCTGGTTCTGTGGTACCTCGGCGCCTTCGGGCGGCAGGAAGTTGAAGCCGTCTCCTTCCTGCTCAGGAGCAGCATCGGCCGATTGCTCGGGCACCGCCGAGGAGGCGACACTGATGGTCCGGTTCAGGGTGGAAATGATGCCGTCAGTCACCGTTCCGCTGAGTCCCAGCGGAGCGCCGATCGCGATGGCGGTATCGCCGACATTGAGCGCATCCGAGTCCGCGAGGGTTGCTGGTTGCAGATCCGGGGCATCCACCTTGATCACTGCGAGGTCGGAAAGCGGGTCGGTCCCGACGATCTCCGCAGGGAACACCCGTCCGTCACTGGTGCGGACCTCCACCGCCGCATCGCTGACCTGGCCACCAAGAGTGACCACATGCGTATTGGTGAGGATGTGTCCTTCCCCGTCGAGCACGATCCCAGAACCGGAGCCACCGGAGCCCGCGCCGCTCACGGCAATCGTGACCACACTCGGGGAAGCCTTTACCGCCGCCCCGGTGACCTCATTGACGCTTTCGGTGTCGTTGACCACGACTGACTGTGACTGGCCGGTGGTGGCGGCCGGTGTGACTGCCTGTCCGCCGAGCAGCTGATCTGCCCCCGCCACCACGCCACCGCCAAGCAGGCCGGCGATCAACACCCCACTGACAAAGGTGGCGGTACCGAAGCGTTTCCTGTCCCGCTGCGAGGGAAGCGCCGCAGGGGGCAGCGCAGAACCATAAAAACCACCGCTGGAGTAGGAGCCATCGTCATAGGCGGCGCGGTGGTGCTGCCCGGTGTTCCCAGGACCACTGTTTTCACCGTCTGGACGAGAGGAATCCGCCCACACATGGGATGGGGGTGTCTGAGGGCGTGGTGGAATGTTCCGTTCGAACCCGTGCAGGTTGTCGTCAGTCATCGGAAAGCCTTTCGTTTCGATGCATCGAACTATGCCAAACCATTCTGGGCCTTTGGCTGATGTTCGCTGGGTGAATACTGTGAGCCAACCGGACGTTGTGGCGCTCCTGACAGATATTCTCCCCGGGTCCACCACCCACCGCAAAGATCGGGGCTGTGGTGGTTCAGATTTCGCTAGGGGCAGATGGGGTTAGGTGGACTGCCCCACCGGTGCACCCTAGAATTCACAAAGGGCGTGTGACAGCGTGGGGGCATCTGCCATCGACCGCTGGCCCGCCGTTCACTGGGATTCCGGGGACACTCATCGAAGGGTATTGAATGCGATCGAGCACCAGGCGCCTCGCGGCAACAGTAGGCGTCACCGCTGCACTAATGCTGCCCCTGACGACGCTTCCCGGCGCGTATGCCGCGCCACCGGTCGACTTCGGCGCAGAGAACGTGATCGACGACGCCGGAGTGCTCGACGCTGCAGGTCTGGCTGAGGTGGAAGAAGCAATTGCCCAGCTCGAAGAGACTGAGGGCTACCGGCTCCGCGTCGTCTATGTTGACTCCTTCACTGATCCGGCCGACCCCGATGAATGGTCGCAAGAGACTGCAGAAATCAGTCAGCTGAATGACGCTGACGTTCTCCTCACGGTGGCGGTAGAGGACGGGCAGGCCCGCTTCTTTGCCAGCAACTCCAGTCCCGTGCAGTCCGGCACGGAACCCCGGTTCAATTCAGACATCCTCCCCGAACTGAGGGATGACGATTGGGCCGGTGCTGGGGTTGCCGCAGCCGGGTCCGTCTCAAGTATTCTCTCCGGCGAGTCAGGCGAGTCAGGCGAGTCAGGCGGCTCAGGGGACAGCGACGCCGACGAATTAAACGGCGGCGGTAGCGGTTTGGGCGCCGTGATTCTGGTCGGTGCCCTGGTGGCGCTCGCCGGTATCGGCGGCTTCTTCTTCCTGAGGTCGCGCAGCCAGAAATCTCTTACCAGCGGCCCCTCCACCACCCAGGACTTCGGTCCAGGACGCGGACCGGACGGCGAAGTCCTCGACCCGTTGGCAGCCTTCAGCGTCGAGGACCTGCGGAAGAAGGCGGGCAGTCTCCTCATTGCCGCCGATGATGCAATCAAGTCCAGCGAGCAGGAAGTCGGGTTCGCCCAGGCCCAGTACGGGGATGCTGCGGTGCAGCCCTTCGTTGACGACATCGCTGCTGCCAAGGCGCATATGAGCGAATCCTTCAAACTCCAACAGCAGCTCGACGACCATATTCCTGACACCAAGGAACAACAGCGCACCTGGCTCGGCGACATCATCCGCCGCTGCGAGTCGGTCAACAGCTCACTTCAGGAGCACAAGGCAGACTTCGACGCCCTCAGGGAGCTCGAACGCAACGCCCCCGCAGCCCTGGCTGCGGCGCAGGGCTCAGCAGAGGACGTCAGGACCCGTGTGTCAACCGCCGAGCAGACCCTGCAGCAGTTGCAGCAGAAGTACGCGGATTCGGCCACGTCCCAGGTGCGCGACAACGTCGAACAGGCCAACGAACGGTTGGAGTTCGTCGACAGCGCCGCCGCATCCGCCCAGCAGCATCTGGACACCGGTGACACCGGATCGGCGGTCATCGCCGTCCGGGCGGCAGAGGAGAGCGTCCACCAGACGACAGTCCTTCTTGAGGCGATCAGCAAGAGGGCTACCGAGCTGGATGCCGCGAAGGAGGAGTTGGACCGCTCCGTGTCCGACACCGCCCAGGATTTGGCACAGGCGCAGGCGATGCTCGCGACGGGGCAGCACCAGGAGTTGGCTGGCCCAGTGGCCTCAGCAGAAGCCGCACTGAACACTGTCCGTAACGAATCATCGGCGAACCGGGTGGACCCGGTGTCGCTCCTGCAACGCACCGAGGCTGCCCATGCACAGCTGGACGCTGCTTTGGGGGGCATCAAGAATCAGACCGAGCAGACGCAACGAGCCCGTGAGGCGCTGCAGCATGCCATCATGGCGGCCCAGTCCCGTATCTCAGGAACCTCCGACTACATCCGCGCCCGGCGGGGCGGAGTCGGCAGTGAAGCACGCACCCGGCTCGCGGAGGCGGAACGAAACCTTGACTACGCGGTCCAGATCCAGTCGGACGACCCCGTTGCCGCGCTGTCCCATGCACAACAGGCCACGGCCCTGGCAGAGCAGGCGGCTCAGATAGCCCAGCAGGACGTGGACGGCTTCGGCGGCGGCATGGGCGGCTTCGGCGGCGGCGGCATGTTCGGTGGCCGGGGCAACCAGGGCGGCGGCGGAATGGGTGGAGCCCTTCTCGGCGGCATCCTGCTCGGTGGAATCCTCAACGGCGGCGGCGGAGGCGGAGGCCTTTTCGGGGGCGGCGGCGACAGCGGAGGAGGATTCGGCGGGGGTGGCGGCGACATGTTCGGTGGCGGCGGCTTCGGAGGCTTCGGTGGCGGCGGCGGAGGCTTCGGAGGCTTCGGTGGCGGCGGCGGCGATTTCTAGCCCGCACCTCGGCTCCAAACCTCACCGCAGTGGTGAAAATTTATCCAGTACAGACGCGAATTGAAAGGCAAACCCATGGTAAAACAGTCAATCTTCGGACGTATCGCCCAGCTAGCCAAGGCAAACATCAACTCCCTCCTCGACCAGGCGGAGGACCCCCAGAAGATGCTGGACCAGATGGTCCGTGATTACACCAACAGCATTGCCGAAGCCGAGAGCGCCGTGGCCCAGACCATCGGCAACCTGCGGATGCTGCAGGAGGATTACAAGGAAGATCTGGATAATGCCCGGAACTGGGGCAACAAGGCACTTGCCGCGTCGAAGAAGGCCGACGACTACCGCAACGCCGGGGATACGGTCGACGCCGAGAAGTTCGACAACCTGGCGAAGGTTGCCATCCAGCGCCAGATGACCGCTGAGAACGAGGCACGCGGTGCCGAGCCGACCATCGGTTCGCAGGAAGAGATCGTCGAGAAGCTGAAGACCGGGCTCAACCAGATGAAGGGCAAGCTCAACGAGCTCACCAGCAAGCGGGACGAGCTGATCGCCCGCTCCCGCACCGCACAGGCCCAGCAGCAGGTGCACGATGCGGTGAAGAGCATCGACTTCATGGATCCCACGAGCGAGGTGGGACGGTTCGAAGAGAAGATCCGACGCGAGGAAGCCCGCGTCCTCGGCCAGGCTGAACTGGCCAACTCAAGCCTCGACTCACAATTCGAGAGCCTCGAAGACCTGGGTGAGCAGACCGAGGTCGAAGCACGCCTCGCCGCCCTGAAGTCCGGCGGGTCCGGCGGTCGCACTCCGTCGGCCATCGGGCAGGGCAGCGAATCCGAGGAATACCGGCCCGGCCAGTAACCCTCAGCGAACCCGGGCGAGCAGCCCCGGAGGAATCACAGCACAAAGCCGGCGTCCGGCGTTGAGCGACAGGCGCCGGCTTTTTGCTGCCCCTCTCTTGTCCCCCGCTGCGGGTAGATTGGCACCATGTCTCCACTACTTGTCTGGCTCCGCGACGACCTCCGGCTCAGCGACAACCCGGCCCTCTCCGCTGCCCTGGCTGCTGACGCCACCAACACCATTGTCTGCTTCGTGTTCGACGAGGAAAGCGAGGGGATCCGCCCCCTCGGTGGTGCCACCCGCTGGTGGCTCCACCATTCACTCGCCAAACTCGGCCAGGCCATCGAGCAGCTCGGCGGCCAGCTGGTGCTGCGCTCCGGTCCGGCCGAGAACGTCATTCGCGCCCTGGTGGCCGAAACCGGCGCCGAACATGTGCTGTGGAACCGTCGGTACGGTCAGCCCGAGCGGACCATCGATGCCGCGCTGAAAACGTGGTGTGGTGATAACGGGATCGAAGCAACCAGCTATCAAGCCAACCTCCTGTTCGAGCCCTGGCAGATCACTACCGGCTCCGGAGGACCATACAAGGTGTTCACGCCATTCTGGCGGGCCTGCAGGGATCAGCCCGAGCCACGGACACCCCTACCCGCCCCTGAGCGGCTGGAGGGCCCATCCCTGCCGTCGGAGGACCTCGCCAGCTGGGGTCTGCTCCCCACCCGGCCGGATTGGTCTGCCGGGCTGCAGGAACAGTGGAGCCCTGGTGAGGACGGAGCCGGGGAACGGCTGGATGAGTTTCTCGGTGGATCCGTCGACGGGTACGCCGGGAACAGGGATCTGCCCGGCGTCGAGGGCACCAGCAGGCTCTCACCCCATCTGCGGTTCGGCGAGATCAGTCCGTTCCAGATCTGGCACGCGTCCAGAGCCGCGACCAACCCCTCGATCGCGAAGGACATCCAGGTCTTCGGCTCCGAGGTTGGCTGGCGCGAGTTCTGTTGGCAGTTGCTCTACCACAACCCCGATCTTGCGACCGAGAATTATCGGCGGGACTTCGACGGGTTCGCGTGGCAGACGCCAACCCCCGGCGAGCTGGGTGCTTGGCAGCGCGGACGCACCGGCTACCCGCTGATCGACGCGGGGATGCGCCAGCTGTGGGACACCGGTTGGATGCATAACCGGGTGCGGATGGCCGCGGCTTCCTTCCTGATCAAAAATCTGATGGTGGACTGGCGGGTGGGCGAGCAATGGTTCTGGGACACCCTGGTCGACGCCGACCCAGCCAACAATCCAGCGAACTGGCAGTGGGTTGCGGGCTCCGGTGCCGACGCCTCCCCCTATTTCAGGATCTTCAATCCGGTCACCCAGAGCAAAAAGTTCGACCGGGACGGCACGTACCTCAAGCACTTCGTTCCGGAACTGAGGGCTGCGGGGAACGTCCACGAACCGTGGAAGGATACGGAGGCGCCCACCGGCTACCCCTCCCCCGTGGTTGACCTGGCCGAAACCAGGGAACGTGCACTTTCCGCTTACCAGGATCTCCGCGGCGGCTGATAACAAGAAATAGGTCACCCAGGCCCTGGGGCCACTGAACCCGTGGGCGGCTGCGCCAGATGAAAGCCCTGTGCGCAGCCTCCTGAGGGAGTGGACTGGGCACAAAAAAAGATCCCGGCCAGTCTGTGACTGGCCGGGATCTTTCTCTCGTTGCGGGGACAGGATTTGAACCTGTGACCTCTGGGTTATGAGCCCAGCGAGCTACCGAACTGCTCCACCCCGCGGCGTAGACTCAACGTTACGGCCCCGGGGTGGATAGTGCAAATCGGCGGGAAATGGGCGGCTATTTGCTGCCCTACTCCCCTGCTGGTGCGGCTCCTGACTGCCGCTCTTCGGCTTCAAGGGCCCGTGCCAGAGCGTCGCTCAGCCGATCCTGGGCTTCACCGTAGGCGGCGAAGTCGCCGTCTGCAAGGGCTTCCTGACCGTCCTGGATAGCCGTGTTGGCATCCTCCAGCGCCGCCCGAAGGTCCGCTGCCGGATCATCGGTTCCGCCGGTCGCTGGCTCGGAAGGTGCCTCAGTGGGCTCGCCCTCGGTGGGCTCACCCTCGACAGGTGGAGCAGCAGGATCAGCAGGCGTCTCGCCGACGTTCTCGCGGTCACCAGTCACCGCACCCGAATCTCCGCCGAAGACCTGGTCCAGGGCTTCCGCGAGGGTCGGTGCGAAACCAACCTCTTCACCGAAGCTCACCAGGACACGTCGCAGGACAGGGAAGGATGAGTCGCCGGACGACTGGACATAGACCGGCTGTACGTACGCCACGCCGCCGCCGATGGGCAGAGTAAGCAGGTTACCGCTGATCACCTCGGAAGCGCCCTGACGCAGCAGGTTCAGCTCCTGCGACACGGTGGTGTCCGAGTTGAAGAGGTTGGCTGCCTGACCGGGTCCAACCGCCGAGTCCTGGCCGGACGAATCCAACAGCCGCAACGTGCCGTAGGTGTCGGCTTTCACGCCGTCCTCGCCGGTGCCGGCGTCGCCGTCGGCGGCAAGGAAACCGTAGAGCACGTTCCGGGCCTCCTGGCCCGCAGGGACGAACGGGATGAACGGGGTGGTCAGCGAGAAGCTGGCCCCCTCCTGCTCGGGCATCTGCAGTGACAGGTAGTACGGCGGCTGGGGGACGCTGACGGCCTCCCCCTCAAGCGTTGGATCGTTCGGGACGCTCCAAGCCTCGTTGTTGCTGTAGAACGGCTCGGTCTCGGTCACGTGGTACCGGGCGAGCAGTTCACGCTGCACCTTGAAGAGATCCTCCGGGTACCTCACGTGGGCCATCAGGTCGGCCGACATGGCACTGTAGGGCTGCATCGATGCGGGGTAGATGTTCTGCCACGCCTTCAGAATCGGATCTTCCTCGTCCCAGGCGTACAGATCCACGGACCCGTCATAGGCATCGACAGTCGCCTTGACAGCGTTGCGGATGTAGTTGACCTGCTCCGGCGGAAGCGCCGTCGCAAGGCCCTCTGCGGTCAGTGAATCCTGGGTTGCGGACTGCAGCTCCTGCTGCGTCGAGTACGGGTAGTCAGCGGTGGTTGTATAGCCATCGATGATCCACTTGACCCGGCCGTCGACAATGGCCGGGTAGCTGTTGCCGTCAAGGGTCAGGTACGGGGCAACCTTCTCGACCCGCTCCACCGGATCCCGGTCATAGAAGATCTGGGATTCGCTATTGACCTGATCGGACAGCAGGAGGTCGGTCGACTGGAATTTCAGTGCATATACCAACCGGTTGAAGATGTTACCCACGTCCGGGCCGCCGCTGCCCTGGAAGGTGCTGCGCGACTGCTGATCTGATTCTTCGCTCTGGGGGCGATCGATCTCAATGGGGTTCGCTCCCTCGGGAGCACCCACCACCGAGTACAGCGGTGACTCTTCGCCGAAGTAGATCCGGGGCTCGTAGTTGGACTCGTCGCCCAGCACCCCGGTTGACGGGATACCCGACTGGATGAAGGTGGGCCGGCCGTCGGGTTCGGTGGTCGAACCTGCCGCGGCGACAATCCCGTAACCGTGCGTGTAGAGGACGTGTTCGTTGATCCAGCCGTCAGGTACGCCTGCAGTGTTCAGTTCACGAACAGCGATCACTGTGTCCTCGACTTCGCCGTCAATCTCGTACCGGTCGACGTTGAGGGTTTCCGGGAACTGGTAGTACTGCCGGAACTGCTGGAGCTGGCTGAAGGCATCGCTGACCAGGTTCGGGTCGAGCAGCCTGATGTTCGCGGTGGTTTCGCCGTCCTCGTCGAGGGCGCCGGGCTCGGGGATGTCCGTTGGGTTGTAGGCACTGACCTCGACCTCGTCCAGCCCGTAGGCCGCACGCGTCTGGTCGATGTTGCGTTCGATGAACGGCTCTTCACGGCTGAACTCCGACGGCACCACCTGGAAGCGCTGGATGACCCACGGGTATACGCCGCCGGCCAGAATGGCGACGATGATCAGCATTGCCGTCCCGATGATCGGGAGGCGCCAGCGGCCGATGACAGCGGAGACGATGAACAGCACAGCGACGATGATCGCGGCCGCGGCGAGGATCGCCTTGGTGGGAATCACCGCGTTGACGTCGGTGTAGAGAGCTCCGTCCCAGCGTCCCCCGGTGCCGGTGAGGGTAGCGTAGCGGTCCAGCCAGTAGTTGACGCCCTGCAGCAGCAGGAACAGGGCTGCGAGGATGGCAATGTGGATGCGGGCTACCTTCGACGTGAAAAGGCCCTTTTCCTCGAGGCGGATGCCGCCGTAGAGGTAGTGGGTCAGGATGCCGGCGATGGCGCTGATAATGACGACACTGATCAGGAAGCCGATCAGGAAGTTCAGGAACGGCAGGGTGAACACGTAGAACGCAATGTCCAGACCAAACTCCGGGTCCACCTCGCCAAACGGCACCTGGTTGAAGAACAGGAGGACGGGCTGCCACTGGGAAGCGGCAGCGGTGCCGGCGAAGGCCGCGAGCACCACGGGAATGCCGAGCATCAGCAGGCGGCGGATTGGTTCCAGCTGGGCCTGGTACCGGTTCAGGTTGTCCTGGACCGCATTGTCCGGAGCATAGATCGGCCGGGACCGGTACGCTACCCGGAGGCTGAAGTATACGCAGATTCCCATGATGAGGAATGCCGCTGCGAACAGGCCGATCCTGGACAGGTTCTCCGTGACGAAGACCTCCACGAAACCGAGCTGGCTGTACCAGAGCACATCGGCGTAAATCTGAGAGACCCAGACGAAGGCGATGACCAGCACGGCCAGCACCACCAGGGTCGGGATGAGCGGGCTGCGTCTTTTCGCGCTGCTGGAATTGGTCTGGCTCGGCCTGCTGCCGAACGGCCGGTCTTCTCCGGAAGTCACATTTACCTCATCGTTGGATCCGTTGGATCACGGAAACCGTGTTCCAACTACCCAGATCGGCAGCGCAACACAGTAGTTCCATGCATTTACATTCTGCCCTGAACACGTCTAAGCAGCCCAATTTCGTTCCGGTCCGAGCCCCTGGACCCAGGATCGAAATGAAATCGTGTCCAAACCCGCCCGGAACCTGTCCGACCCCGCCCGCAGAAAGCATCGCGGAGTCACCGATTTGCTCGATCAGCTGGCTTCGCAGGTGGGAAGGTCGGCGCCGTCGTCCCCGGCACCGAGAGTGCTGACAGCCTCCACGGCGTCGTCAAGGGTTTCGACCCGGACCACCTGCAGCCCGTCGGGCACATGGCCCACCACTTCGTCGCAGTTGGCGGCAGGGGCCAGGAATACTTCGGCCCCTGCTTCACGGGCCCCCGCCAGTTTCTGCCTGATCCCGCCGATGGGTCCCACACTGCCGGCCGAGTCGATGGTTCCCGTCCCGGCGAAGTGCTTGCCGCCCGTCAGCTCACCCTCGGTGAGCAGGTCGACGATCCCGAGGGCGAACATCGACCCTGCCGACGGTCCCCCCACGTTGTCCAGGGCGATGGTGATGTCGAACGGGAAGGTGAAGTTGGCGACCAGCCCCACCCCGAGCTGGAAATCTCCCTCCGGTGACTCCTTGGGGATGACGGACTCGGTGAGCTCCCCGCCGTCGCGCAATAGCCCGATATCGACCGCTGAGCCGTTCGCTGCATTCAATGAATCCCTGAGCACCCCGATATTGGTCACGTCGGTCCCGTCGACAGAGGTGATGACGTCGCCCTCCTCCAGGATTCCTGCCGCTGCCGCGTCTTCGACCAGACCAGCGACGGAGAGCTCCTCTTCGAACTCGATATTCAGGTGGGCGAGGGCTGCGGCGATTGCCGATTCCTGGGAGGACGTCATCGCGACGGCGTTCTGCTCCTGGATGTCTTCCTGGGTGACCTCGGGCGGGTACCTCAGTTCGCGTGGCACGACCGACTCGGTGGGGTCGAGCCACGCCCTGAAGACTTCAAAAATACCGAGCTGGGTTCCCGGCCCACCGGTCACATACACGGTGGTGAGATCAAGGTCGCCGGAGGTCGGGAAGGTTTCCCTACCGTCCACCTCAATGAGTGGCTGGGAATCGATTTCCCCGATGGTGTTGAAGGTTGGGCCGGGAGACTCCACCACGTAGGGTGCTGGCAACAGAATCGCCGCCGCACCCAGCAGGAGCGCCAGGAATCCCGACACCACCATCACCGTAAAGCGGGGGTCCCTCGTTGCCTTGCTGGGCGGTGCCGGGACGTCGACGTGGGTGGGCTGGGTCAACAGGGAACCTTCTCTTGAATTCAGGCACTGCCCTTCTTCAGACACTGCCACGACGATCAGACACGGCGCTCTTGGCTGGTGGTGCGTGATTGAACAACTTGTCTTTGCCAGACTTTGCCGGTTCACCGGACCCCACTCGTGAGCCTCTCCAGCGTACTTCGTGCACCGACCAGGGGCACCTACCGCTGGCCAGGTGTCTGCTTTGCCCTCAGCGAACGGTTCAGCGCGCCCGGGACAACGCCCGGCGGCGGCGGGTAACGTGGGCGCCAGAACAAGTTGTTCACCGGCTGCAGCTGAGCCACTTTCTGCTCTAGCCGCAGCCACATCCAACAGCAGTCAATTCCAGGACCGGTGGTAGCAGTGACCTCCAACCCGTCAGATCCGTCGAACGACGACGGCGACACTCCCAAGGACCCCCTCGCCGAAATGCTGGCGCGCCTGATGGGTGGTAACGCGCAGGGTATGGACCCGCAGGAGCTCGCCAAGGCCGCGGGGCTGCCTTCGGATCCCCAGGCGATGGCGATGATGATGCAGCAGGTGCAGGCGATGTTCGCTGCGCAGAGCGACGGTCCGGTGAACTGGCAGCTCGCCCATGAGCATGCCCGACGTGTCGCGGCCGCCGATAGTGACCCTTCGGTCACACCACAGCAGCGCCGCGACGTCGACGAGGCCCTGAAGCTCGCCGAAATGTGGCTGGATCCGGTGACAGACTTCCCGTCCACCAGCACCCTCGGCCGTGCGTGGTCGCGTGCCGAATGGGTCGAGGCGACCATGGACACCTGGAAACGGTTGACCGAACCGGTAGCTGTCAGCATCGCGAAGGCGTTGTCCGATGCAATCTCGGAGCAGCTGCCCGAGGAAATGAAAACCATGATGGGCGGGGCGTCCTCGATGCTCCAGAATCTGGGCGGTGCCATGTTCGGCATGCAGCTGGGCCAGGCGGTCGGTGGCCTGTCCAAGGACGTGGTGAGTTCCACAGACATCGGCGTGCCGCTGGCCGAGGGGCAAATGGCACTCCTCCCTGCGAATGTCAGCGCGTTCGGGGAGGGTCTGGACATTCCGGAGCAGGAAGTCAAGCTGTTCCTCGCGGTGCGCGAAGCCGCCCATACCCGTCTGTTCACCAGGGTGCCGTGGCTCTCCGGCCACCTGCTGAGCGCAATTGAAAGTTACGCCCGCGGGATCCACATCGACATGTCCAAGATCGAAGAGGTCGCACGGGACATTGACCCGTCCAACCCCGAGTCGATGCAGGCTGCCCTGTCCGAGGGTGTTTTCATGCCAGGACGCACCCCACAGCAGGACGCCGCGTTGGTCCGGTTGGAAACCGCCCTTGCCCTGGTGGAGGGGTGGGTCGACGAACTGACCGCCACCGCCACCGCCAACCTGCCATCCTCCGCTGCCCTGCGGGAAATGGTGCGGCGCCGCCGCGCCACCGGCGGGCCCGCCGAGCAGGCGTTCGCTTCGCTCGTGGGACTTGAGCTACGCCCCCGGCGGCTCCGCGACGCGGCCGCGCTGTGGGCTCACCTGACCGAAGAGCGCGGTATCGATGGCCGGGACGCAGTTTGGGACCACCCCGATCTGTTGCCGACAGCAGAGGACCTCGATGACCCCCAGGGGTTCAGTCAGCGTCGGCAGCTCGCTGAGTCCTCGGACTCCGAGGTCGATGCGGCCCTGCAGCGTTTGCTGGACGGCGGTTTTGACGAGGCCCCCGAAGCGGCTGAGGCTGACCCGACCGACGAGCCCGAGAAGAACGACAACGACGACGACAGTTCCGAAAGCGGGAAAGCCTAGTGTCTGAGCACACCACGACCCAGCCCACGACCCAGCTCGGCAGGACCGGCGTGGAGGTTAGCCGCCTCTGCCTCGGCACCATGATGTTCGGCGACTGGGGCAACAAGGACCACCAGGATTCGGTGCGGATCATCCGGCGCGCCATCGATTCGGGAATCAACTTCATTGACAGCGCCGACATCTACGCGTACGGCGAGTCGGAGGAAATTCTCGGCAAGGCGATTGCCGAGCACGGCAACCGCGAAGACCTGGTGATCGCTACCAAATTCTTCAATGGGATGAAGCAGCAACCGAACTATCGCGGCGGGTCCCGCCACTGGATCATGCGCGCGGTCGAGGACTCGCTGCGCCGGTTGGGCACCGACTACATCGACCTGTACCAAATGCACCGGCCCGATGAGCACACCGACATCGACGAAACCCTCGGTGCACTCGATGACCTCGTCCGTCAGGGCAAGGTCCGTTACATTGGCTCGTCAACGTTCCAGCCCTCGCAGGTGGTTGAAGCCCAGTGGGCCGCCCGGGAGCATCGCACCTCCCGCTTTGTCACCGAGCAGCCGCCCTACTCCCTGCTGGCGCGGGGCGTTGAAGCTGATCTTCTGCCGACCACTCACCGCCACTCGATGGGGACGCTGGTGTGGAGCCCGCTCGCTGGTGGCTGGTTGAGCGGGAAGTACCGCAAGGGCCAGGACCTCCCAGCGACGAGGCGTGGCTCCGAAAAGGATCCCTTCGACCTGACCAACCCCGTCACCGCTGCGAAGTTCGAGGCGGCCGACGCCCTGGGCGGACTGGCTGACGATCTGGGGGTGCCCCTGACGCACCTCGCATTGGCCTTCGTCCTCCGCCATCCGGGGGTCACCAGCGCGATCATCGGGCCCCGCACTATGGAGCAGCTCGAATCGTTGCTCGACGCGGCGGCCCTGGAACTCGACGACGCGGCCCTTGACCGGATCGACGGGATTGTTCCCCCCGGTACCAACATCGACCCGGCCGATGCTGGCTTCAGCAACTACTGGCTCGACGCCGCGCGGCGTCGTCGCTGACGACTCACCCTGACAGAGCTCTGGCAGGGCCTCGGCCGGGCACCCGGGTCGCTGCCTAGCGGCCAACCAACGCGTGGTTGGCCGCGAAGGCCGCACCGGCAAGAAAGGCCTTCGCTGTTTCCGTCTGCGGGTAGGCCTCCAGCAGCCGCCAGAAGGCCCTGTTGTGGGACGGTTCGATCAGGTGTGCCATCTCATGCAGGATCACATAGTCAACCACCCAGTCGGGCATGCCCTGCAGTTTGTGGGACAGCCTGATCGTCCTGCGTGACGGAGTGGCCGAGGCCCACCGGGAGTTCTGGTTTCTCACCCACCCGATCTTCAGGGGCTGCCCCCTACCCTGCAGGTAGTCCCGCGACAGACCGGCCGCCCGCTGCAGAAGCTCATCCGCGCACCCGGAGGCCCCGTCGCCATCCTCCGGCCGGGGCGCCTGCTGGTATTTGGACTGGAGCTTGGTGACCATCCGGTGCACCCACTCCCTCTCCTGCGCGGCGCTGAAGTGGGCGGGGATAGAGACGACGACGACGCCGTCGCGCAGGTCCGCGCTCACAGTGCGCCGCCGGCGCGCCGAGCGTCGGACTTCAACGGGTGGGTTGCCGGTCCCCGGCGACCAGCCATCGGCAGGCGCGGCGGTCATGAGGAGTTGCTGTCCGCGATAATACCCAGGACTGACTCGCCGTACTTCTCCAGCTTTGACGGCCCAATCCCGGCGAGACCGCCGAGGGACTCGATGGTTTCCGGTCGTGCCTCGGCGATGGCGACCAGCGTGGCATCCGTAAACACCACAAACGCTGGCACGTCGTTCTCACGCGCCTGTTCCAGGCGCCAGGCTCGCAGCGCCTCGAACGTGGCTTCCTGGTAGGTTGCCGGACAGTCAGCGCAGCGGCCGATCTTCCGCTCGGACCCGGAGCCCAACACCTTCCCGCACACCCGGCAGGTGGACGGGGCCGATACCTTGCGTGGCTGCCTGGCCTTCGGAGTGCGGTAGACCCGTTCGCCATCGGCGGTGGGGCGCAGCCCGTCGAGGAAGCGGGTAGGTTTCCGGCTGGCGCGCCCGCCCGGGGTGCGCGCGGTCGACCAGGACAGAGCCAGGTGCTCCCGCGCCCGGGTGATACCAACGTAAAGGAGCCTGCGCTCCTCGTCGACCGCTTCGGGCGTATCAGCGAAAGAGATCGGCATCAGGCCCTCGCTGAGTCCCACCAGGAAGACCGCGTCCCATTCAAGGCCCTTTGCGGCGTGGAGGGAGGCCAGGGTGACCCCCTGCACGGTGGGAGCGTGCTGGGCTGCGGCCCGCTCCTCAAGTTCGGCAACGAAGTCCTGCAGGGTGAACCCGTCCGCCGCCCGTGACTCGCTAAGCTCGTCAGCCAGTGCAACCAGCGCGGCGAGCGATTCCCACTTTTCCCGGACGGCACCCGAGCTGCCCGGCGCTACGGCTGTGTACCCAAGGCTGGCCAGGATGTCGCGGACCAGCTGGGGGACGTCGTCGGACCCGGCAGTCCGTGCACCGGCGCGCAGTTGCAGCAGCGAGTCCCGGACTTCCCGGCGCGCGAAGAACCGTTCACCGCCGCGCAACTGGTACCCGATCCCGGCGCTGGCGAGCGCCTGTTCATAAGCTGCGGATTGCCCGTTGGTGCGGTAGAGGATGGCGATTTCACTGGCCAGCACCCCGCTGTCCAGCAGCGCGGCGATCCGGCGTGCTGCCTCGGCCGCTTCGGCTTCATCATCACTGCACTCGGTGAAGGAGGGCTCAGGACCGGCTGGCCGCTGCGCGATCAGTTCCAGCGGGGTCGACCAGCTGGACGAACCGGGATGCCTACCGGTTTCCGCGGTCCGGGCCGCAAGCAGGTTGTTGGCGAGCCGGACCACCTGGGGCGTGGACCGGTAGTCCCGGACCAGCCGTACCACCTGGGCTCCCTCGTACCGACCGGTGAAGTCGAGCAGGTGACGCGATGTCGCCCCGGTGAACGAG
Source organism: Arthrobacter sp. CAN_A212 (assembly GCF_015752345.1). Classification (NCBI taxonomy): domain Bacteria; kingdom Bacillati; phylum Actinomycetota; class Actinomycetes; order Micrococcales; family Micrococcaceae; genus Arthrobacter; species Arthrobacter sp. CAN_A212. Next base: position 29,746 of record NZ_JADOUT010000002.1, on the reverse strand, counting down.
TAGATCGTCTGGCTCGCATCACCGACGACACAGAGTTCACGCCGGTCACCGAGCCACAGGTCGAGCAGACGCTGCTGGAGCGGGGAAACGTCCTGGTATTCGTCAACCACGAAGTGGCGGTACTGGGCACGCACGGTGGCCGCGACCTTCTCGTCCTCCTGCAGGATGCCCACTGTGATGAGCAGGACGTCCTCAAAGTCGATCACATTGCGGTCGATCTTCAGGTCCTCGTAGCCCGCAAAGATTCGGGCCACGGTGGTGAGGTCCATGCCGGCGGGTTCCACCCGGCCGGCGGCCGCCACTGTGTACCGCTCGGGGGTGAGCATCGAGACCTTGGCCCATTCAATTTCTGCCGCTACGTCCCGGATCGCCGCACGGTCGGTGGAAAGCCGCAACCGTCGGGCGGCCTCAGCGATCAGCTGGGCCTTGTGGTCGAGGAGGGCCGGGAGCGGGCCGCCCACCGCAGTGGGCCAGAAGTACTGGAGTTGGCGAAGTGCGGCGGCGTGAAACGTCCGCGCCTGCACCCCCTGGGCGGACAGGTCGCGAAGCCGGGTGCGCATCTCAGCAGCGGCACGTGCCGTGAAGGTGACGGCGAGCACCTGCTGTGGTTTGTAGACCCCGGTATGGACGCCGTAGGCGATCCGGTGGGTGATGGCCCTGGTCTTGCCCGTACCGGCACCAGCCAGAACACACAGTGGCCCGGTGAGGGTGGACGCGACTGTGCGCTGTTCGTCATCGAGGCCGGCCAGGATCCTCTCTTCGAGAGTTGTTTCCATGCCTATGGTTGACCCTCCGCGACGGACTCATCGAGGGGACCGCCGTACCAGTGCTCAATCAGTGCCCGGGAGACCGACGCCCCCGTGGGGACGCTGATGTCGCCGTCGCGCACCGCTGTCGCGAGTTCTGAGCGGGTGAACCACCTGACGTCCATGATCTCCACGCCGTCGGGCACCTGATTGGTATTCACGGCCGTAGCGATGAAACCCAGCATCAGGGAGGCAGGGAAGGGCCATGGTTGTGAACCGAGGTACTGCGGCGAATGCACTTCGATCCCCGACTCTTCGGCGACCTCACGAATCACCGCGCCCTCGAGTGATTCACCCGGTTCAACAAACCCGGCGAGGGTGGAGAACCTTCCCTCCGGCCAGGCAGCAGCCGATCCCAGCAGGAGCCGATCGTCGTCGTCGACAACTGCGACGATGATAGCCGGGTCGGTCCGGGGGTAGTGGCCTGTGCCGTCGGTCGGGCAGCGACGCACCCACCCGCCCTCAACAACCTCGGTCAGCGTGCCACAGCGGGGGCAGTGGGTGTGTTTGGCATGCCAGTTGGCAATGGCGGCCGCCTGGACGAAAATACCTGCGTCCCGACCAGACAGGAGAGTCGCGGCCTCGCGCAGGCCCACCCAGCCGCCGTCGTCAAGGATGTCCGGGTCCACCGCGTCCAGAACCGCCAAAAGAATATGGGTGCCTTCGGTGACACCGCCATGGTCGGGCTCATCCGTGAGTGTCCTGCCGAGATAAATGGGCGTGTCCGGACGCTCCACCTGAGCCGAATCCTTCAGCATCAGCTGGCCGCCAACCACCGGTGACCGGCCCCCCGCAATGAACATCACCCGGGTGCCGGGTGCTCCCCACAGCTCATCCAGGAGCGCAGGGTCGGACCGGAGGGCACCGCCCCGGTCCAGGGACACCCGTGCCAGGGGGAGATTTCCGAAGGATGGCAGTGCAGGGATCCGGAGGGTTTCACTCATGGTTCTACGGTACGTTCTTGCTCCCCCAAAACACATTTCACAGGGCTTTTCGGCGGACGGTGGACGAGGTTCTGACGACTCGCCGCCCGTTACCACCCCATTATGGGGGTGTCAGCCCTACCGTTGAGGATGTGAAACGGACACCCATGGAACTCGCCGCGATTGCCAGCGCCGCCGTACCCGGGCTTACCCCCACCGGGGTGGCGGGCGTCCCGGACGATGCAGCAGACTTCGAGTCGGCGCTGTTGGTCGATGACTCGGGGAAGCAGTGGCGGGTGCGGTCACCGAAGCACCCGGACGCCTCCATGAGGCTCGAGACCGAACTTCAGGCGCTGAAGGCCTTCACCCCCGCAATGCGGGCAGAACTGCCGTTCCAGGTGCCCCACATCGCCGGAACCCTGCGGCACGGCGAGCTGTGTACGTTCGTGTACGCCCATCTGGAGGGGTCCCCCCGCGAGCTCGATGGCCTCGCCGCCGGAGGCCCCGAGATGGTCCGCGAGCTGGGACGGACCCTCGCCGTCATTCATGATCTTCCGCCGCTGCTGGTCCACAACGCTGATCTGCCCAGCTACGAGGCAAACGAGTTCCGTCAGCGGAAGCTGAACGAACTCGACCAGGCAGCCATCACCGGCCGGATCCCCGCCCACCTCCTGCGGCGCTGGGAACACGCGTTGGAGGACGTCACGTTGTGGCGGTTCCACCCAACTGTGGTCCATGGGGACCTGCATGAGGACAACCTGCTGATTTCGGCGGGCCGGGTGAGCGCCGTGACGGGTTGGACCGATCTTCGGGTGGGTGACCCCGCGGACGATTTCGCCTGGCTCCTGGCCGCCACGAACCCGCGTTTCGCCGTCGACGTCCACGACGCTTATCTCTCGGCCCGTGCCGACCCCGCCGACCCGCACCTGATGCGGCGTGCCGCGTTGGCTGCAGAGTTCGCCCTGGCGCAGTGGCTCGTGCGCGGCGTGGCCATGGACAACGCCGAGATGATCGCCGAGGCGGAGGACATGATGGCCACGCTCGACCGCGACCTCCAGGCGGAGGAAGCATCGGCCGCCGCCTACCTGGCAGCCCAGGAAGCCAACCGGGCAGCGGCAGACCAGGACCCTACCGGCGGCACCGACGATAGTGACCGTTACGACACTGACGGTTTCGACGACATTGACGGTTTCGACGACAGCGAGGATTACAACGACGGGGAAACATCTGACGACGGCGTTGACGGGCGGGATCCCCGGGACGGCGAACTCTCGGACGAGGACCACCTCGCCGGCACCACCCCCGAGGAACTCGTTGCCGAGGTGCACCCCGGGCAGGATCTCGCTGAGGAGAATCCACGGAATACAGTCTCCGCGTCCCGGGTTCCCGCCGAGGACACCGAAACCTCAGCGCTTCCCATCATCAAGTCCGACTAGCCTCGTGTGGCCCGCCGGGCCGGCCCCTTGTGGGGAGCCCGGGGTTCGGCCGTCGCCCGCTGAATGATGTCCTCCAGTCCCGCCTCGTCAGCCAGGTCGTAGGGACGAATGACGGTGTCCGTGCTCGCATAGTAGAACGCTGCCTGGACCGATTCCAGGGGAACCTCCTTCAGCCGTGCCCAGGCCAGCCGGTAGAGCGCTAGCTGCACCGATCGGACAGCGAGTTTCTCCCGCGACGGAGGGTTACCGGTTTTCCAATCGACCAATTCCCAGGTGCCATCGCCGTCGCTGAACACTGCGTCGATCCGGCCCCGGACCACCAGGGAACCCACCTTCGTTTCAATCGGCACTTCAAGCTCCACCGGCACCCGCTGCGCCCAGATGGAGTTCTTGAACGTCTTGATCATCTCCTCCAGATCGAGCGCCTCGTCAATGTGCGAGTCCGCGCCCGGGGTCTCGCCGAGGTCCAGCATGCCGCTCTTACCGTAGTACTCCTCGATCCAGGAGTGGAAGGCAGTGCCACGACGCGCGGCCATTCCGGGACGCCGCGGTACCGGCCGCCGAAGCTGGCGTGCGACGGCGGCTGGATCGTCGGAGAGTTCCACCAGCAACGACGCCGATATATGCGCGGGCAGTTCCACGGCAGAACTCACCACGTGGCGCGAATGCCGGGCGAGTGCCAGCCGGGTTTCCTCGGCCCAGCGGCCGCCTGGGGTCTGCGATGGGGCGTCAGTACCGGCGGCGTCCGGGCCCGTACCTGCCATCTGCTCGGCAGCTGCGGCGAGAACCGCTGACGCAGCTGTCTCGACTCCCTGCCGCCGCGAACGCAGGGGATCCGCGGGCCACGCAGCCCGCGCCAGCACTGAGTTCGCTGGATTCGTGTCCCCCTCATCCTCCTCGGGCAGCCAGTTCAGGAGAGTGAAGCCAGGCTCACGCTGCTCGGCGAGTTCCCGCAGCTCGGTGAGATACGGCGACGGCGGCGTGGGTTTGGTCCGACCCCCACCCCATGCCGCCGAGGTGCAGACCAGGACGTACTTCGCTCGGGTGAAGGCCACATAGGCGAGCCGGCGTTCTTCCCTCTCGGCGTGGTAGCGGGCCTCCCCGGTGAAGTCTTTCTCACTGGCGATCCAGGACACCTGGTCAGGCTGTTCCCAATCCCACTGTGGAAGCTCGGCAGCGTCTCCACGGAGATTCCAGGGGATCGCCGAATCGCCGCTGCTCCACCGGGAGTCCGACCCACTGGGGAAGGACCCTTCGTTGAGGCCCGGGACGAGCACGACGTCCCATTCCAGCCCCTTCGCTGCGTGCACCGTCAAGAGTTGCACGGCGTCCCGGTTGGTCTCCAACTGGGTGACGGGCAGGCCGTCCTCTTCGGCGTCAGCCGCCTCAAGCCATGCCAGGAAGGCCGCGAGGTCAACCCGTTCGGCGGTCGAGCTGAACCCGGCCACCGCTTCGACAAATGCATCAAGATTCCGCCGGGCCTCGTGGATACCGACCTCGGGCTTTGCGGCCACCTCGATGTCGAGGAGGATCCGGCGTTCCACCTCGTTGATCAGGGTGGTGAGGTCATCACCGACGAAATCCCTGAGAACCCGCAGCTCATCGCGGAGCCGGGTCAGGCGGGTACGACCCTCGGCGCTCAACCCGCGGCCGCTTCCCGAGATCCAGTCGCTCGGCGGAAGCTGGTCGACCGCCTCGACCAGGCTGCCCGCTTCCACTGTGTCGGGCAGGACCACCGTGTCGGGCAGGACCACCGTCTCGTTCGGCTCATTGACGGCCCCCGAGCCGGGCGCTGCCTCAGCGCCGGAACCCTGGCCGGTCGCCGAGAAAAGTCTGCGTCTGGCCAGCTGCCTGGCCCAGTCCCCGAGGGCCATGATGTCTGCGGCACCGATCCGCCACCGCGCGCTGGAGAGCAACCGGAGCAGCGAGTCCGACCGGTCCGGATCGCCGAGTACCCTCAGGACAGCCAGCACCTCCACAATTTCGGGGGTGCGGAGCAGTCCGCCCAGCCCGATGATCTGGACGGGGATCCCGCGCTGAACAAGTTCGGCCCTGATGGGCTCAAACTGCCGACGCCCGCGACAGAGCACCGCCACGGTTGGTTTGAGCCGGCGGCCGTCCCCGCCGCGCTCGAACGTTCGACGCCGGTGCTGGACCACCTGGTCCGCAAGCATTGCTGCCTCACCGGGAAGCGGGCCACCCTGATGTGCCACTGTCGCTTCGCAGAGAAACCGGCCCAGATACACCTGGCCCACGCCTGCCCGAGGTTTGGGTGCGAGTGGGGGAACGAACAGCGTGGTGGATCGGAGCCAGCTGGGGGTCTGGTTGAGTTCCGCGGCGACGGTGTTCGCTGCAGCGAGGATACTGGTCCCGTTGCGCCAGGCGACCGAAAGATTGGCCACCGGTGACGGACGGAGTCCCTCACCGACACTCAGCGGGAACGTGTGGCGGAAGGTGCCGAGCTGGCCCGCCGACGCTCCCCGAAACCCGTAGATCGACTGGTGGGGGTCACCCACTGCGGTGACTGCCCGCCCGTCCCCGAAAAGCTTGGAGAACAACACCATCTGGGCAAACGAGGTGTCCTGGAACTCGTCCAACAGCACCACCTTGAACTTGCGGCGCTCCATCTCGACAGCCTCAGGAATGTCACTGACAATCCGGGCCGCAAGTGCCACCAGATCTCCAAAGTCGAGTTGCCTGCGGGAGTGCTTGGCGTCGGAGTAATGCTCGACCAGCTCCGTGACGGTAATCCGGGTCCGCAGCTTGTCCAACAGTTTCGATACCGCCTGGGCCGGGCGGCGGGACGTACCTGCCGCGTACTCCAGCTCGCCCACGGCCGCGATCTGTTCCCGAAGAATCCCCCGCACCTCCGCGGGGGTGACCAGGTGCTCAGCGCATTCCCCGGCCATCGACAGGACAGCCTTCACCAGGGTGGACTTCGTGGCGCTGAAGTGTTCCCACTCCCCTTCGTAGGCCTCCACCACAGCACTGGATAGTTGCCAGGCCTGTGCCGCCCCCAACAGCACCGAGTCCCGTTCCACACCGATCCGTAGCCCGTAGTCCTGCACGATGGCGTTCGCATAGGAGTGATAGGTGGAGACACTGGGATCCAGGCGGTCCTCGTCGGCGTTGTCGTAGCCGGCCGCGTGCAGCGCCGGGTAGAGGGCGGCGAGCTGCTGCCGAATCCGGGTGGACAGCTCCCCCGCCGCCTTCTTGGTGAAGGTCACCCCCAGGATCTGTTCGGGACGTACCTGAGCGTTCGCCACGAGCCAGACCACGCGGTCAGCCATTGTCTTCGTCTTGCCCGATCCGGCACCCGCGATCACGAGCAGCGGTTCGAGGGGTGCCTCAATGATCGTGACCTGGTCGGGCGTCGGGTACTGCACCGGGGAGTCCGGGTCCTGGTGCAGCAATTCGGCGAGCTCCCGGGCGGAGAACCGCGGCGTGGGGCGACTCTCCGGCGCTTTGTCGGCAGGGGTCGGGGTTGTGACACTCGTCGGGGCCACCGGGCTGGTCATTCGGTCACCTGCCGACCCTCTGGGCACAGCGGACAGATCTCGGGGAGCCTGCACCCCGATCCGCCGTGACCCGAGCGTTTCGGATCGTGGATCGTGTCGAACTGCGCTGCGGACATCAGACCCGCTGCCTCCTCAATCATTTCCCTCGCCCACCGGTCGTCGGTGGATAGTGCTGGCTGTTGTTGAACTCCCGCCTCCTTGCGGGTGGTGCCGAGCTGAACCAGTGCCGCACCGCCGGATCCGGCGGCCTGCCCACCCGCCAGCGCCCCCTCGTTCAAGGCCACCTGGTAGGCAGCAAGCTGGGGGTGCTGTTGAAGGTCCGTCTGGGACGGCGAGGATTTCCCCGTCTTGAGGTCCACAATGACCAGACGGCCCTCGGCATCTATTTCCAGGCGGTCGATCTGTCCCCGTAGCCGCGCGACACGCTGCTCGTCCCCGACAGCGACCTCAAGATCGACCTCGAAGTCCACCTCTGTCCCGACCAGCGACCGGCCCGACTTAGGCATCATCAGGACGTAGCCGGCGAGCTTCCGGACCATCTGTTCGGCCCGTTCGAAATCGATCTTCCCTTCCCAATTCTCCTTCATTCCCAGGGATGGCCACCGCCGCTGCAGCTCCTCGACATACTGGTTTCCGGTCGCCTCGGGATAGTCCTGGGCGATCCCGTGGACCAGCGTCCCCAGCGATCGGGCGAAGTCCATCGTCGGTTCACCACCGGCGGCTGAGACGAACCAGTTCAGCGGTGACTTCAACACGGCGTCGACCTTGGAGGGAGACACCGGAATCGGTTGGTCCACCGGCGCGACGGGCAACGTGGTGGAGAGGTCCAACAGGCCCCACCACCCGTTCGGATGGGCACCGGGTACAGCAGGCGAATGATTGACCATGGATCCCAGATGGCGCGCCGCTTCGGCTGCAAGGTCGGGGTGGGTGGGAGCCTGCTGAGCATACTTTCTGAGTTCGGCCACCAGGGCCCGGAGCGTCAGGGGCCGCTGGACCTCGGTGCGGGAACGCTCCAGTTGCCCTGGCGGGAGCGGATCCACCAGGTCGAGGAACGGGGACGGCTGCGCGACATCTGAAGCGACAGCGCAACAGATGAGCTCCTCGGCGGCCCGTGACACGGCGACCGAGAAGCTTCGCAGTTCATCGAAGCGAATGTCCTGCATCAGGATCAACGGGTCGCGGTGCCGCCGGAAGTCGGCTCCATGGTCCATCAGCGCTGTGAGCTCCCCCGACCCCAGCAGCTCCCCCCGCAGCCGCAGGTTCGGCCAGATCCCCTCCTGGATACCCGCCACGATAACCACTGGCCACTGCCTGCCTGCAGCGCTGGCCGGAGTGAGTAAGGCGACCGACTCCTGCTTTTGGGCACGCGGCGCCAGCGTGTCCATGGGAAGCTCTTGGCTGGTCAGATATTCCAGGAATCGTGCCGGCGGAGCACCGGGGACCTGGTCGACGAACCGTTCAGCGGTCTGGAAAAGTGCGACGACGGCGTCGAGGTCACGGTCCGCCCGGACCGACGACGGCCCTTCCGCCACCGCAGCGTCGGCCCATTTGGTGGACCACCCGGAGGCCTCCCAGAGAGCCCACAACACCGTCTCGGGGTTGGCACCGGGTGCGTCGAGCGCAGCGGTTCCAGCGGCAATCATGCGACAGATCCGCCGCGCCGCCGTTCCGCCCTGCAGCCCGGTGCCGAGCAGCCGGGCATCGGTCAGGGCTTCCACGAGCAGTTCGTCGCTGGTACGTCCGCGGCCGGACGCCACTTCCTCCTGGCGGAGACTCTGGCGGAGCCGACGAAGTTCCAGGGTCCCTGCTCCCCCGATCCGCGAGCAGAGCAGTGAAACGGCCACCTCGGCGTCGAGGTGGAGCTGACCCAGCACCACGCCGAAAAGGTCCAGAAGCGGCTTCACCGCCGGCTCGTCACGGATGGCCCGCTCGGCGGCGGGGACATTCACGGGAATGCCCTGGCCCGTCAGGTAGCGCTGGAACTCGTTCACCTGTGCGCCGGTCCGCACGATCACGGCGATGTCGGCCAGGCTTCGCCCGCCGAACAGCTGTGCCTCAAGGATGCGTTGGGCAACGTACCGCAATTCGTGGAAGGAGGAATCGACCAGGTGCGCTGATACCTTTGCCGCTCCCGCGGCGAGGACAGATCCTGTGCCTGGGGTAGGAGGCTCGAGCGTCCGGTACACCGGGGCGCCGCCCACCACCGAGATACGGGAGGCGACGTTTTGCCAGGCACTGGCAAGTGAACCCGACAACCGGTGGGAGGCTGTGAGCGCAACGGTGTGGAGTTCGGTGGTGCCCGTCAGGTCTGCGGCAAGTCTCCCCGTCAGCTCCGGGCGGGCACCCCTGAATCCGTGGACCACCGTGTCCGGGCAGGACGCCACCAGCACGTCGCGGTCCCGGGCCAGCAGGGTCAGCAATGCGTGGACGGCTGCGTTGGACTCCTGGTAGTCATCCACCAGTATCAGCCGCAGGCGGGCACGCTCCTGATCGAGGAACTCCTCATCGAACTCCAGCAGGTGCCGGGCGGCGGTCAGCACTCCGGCCGGGTCGAAGGCCTCGGGCATCCGTAGGTCCACGACGTCGCGGTACTCGCGGTACAGCTGCGCGCCCGCCGTCCAGTCGGGCCGGTCGAACCGGCGTCCCAGATCGGCCAGCTCGGCCGGGTCCATTCCGTATTCGCTGATCCGGTCAAAGAGCTCCCTGACCTCTTGCCTGAAACCCCTGGTTCCCAGCGCCAGGGACAGCCCGTCCGGCCAGCCCAGCGCGGTGGCCCCGGGGCGATTGTGCCCGTCCAGAAGTTCCTTGATGATGAGGTCCTGCTCAGCGCCCGAGAGGAGCCGGGGGCTGCGGACCAGCTCCGGCATCCTGCCGGCGATCCGTGCCCTACGGATCAGATCAAAGGCGTAGGAAGTCCAGGTCCTCGCCGGCGCAGTGCTGAGACTCCGGTTCAGGCGGGCGGTCAATGCATCACGCAAGCGCGCGGCGCCCAGGCGCGAGGGTGCCAGCACCAACACTGTCGACGGGTCGAGGCCCTCCTCGTTGATCCTGCGCACGGCCGACTCGATCAGGACAGTTGACTTGCCGGTTCCTGGACCGCCGAGGACCAGCACCGGGCCACTGCCAGCACCCAGCTCAACGACCCGGAGCTGCTCGGGGCTGAGTTGGGGTAGTGCTGATGCGGGCGCCGCGGCGTCCGGAGCCGTCACCAGCCGTGGTATCGAATTCATGGCACCAGCTCATCACGGGCCACTGACATTTTCGACGCCGTCTTCTCCGCTGCCATGACTTCCACTGACGTGACGTCCGCAGCCGGGTCAGAGTACGCCGCGAGGCGGTCGCGGATGCCGTCGAGGATGGCCCGCTCCTGGGCTGTCGGCTGCCAGCGCCCTGCCCGCATGTCGATCGAGTACCCGTCTGGGGACGGTGCCCGGTCCGACCCCCTGCTGCGCAGCGGGGTGCCTTCTGCTTCGTAGCAGGGCAGCGCCCGTGCGCTGAGGCCGCGGGGTGGCTGCCCGCCTGCGCGGATAACCCGCCACCATGGGGAGCCGTCCCCGGATCGGGACATCGCGGCCCCCACCTGGCGCGGGCCGGACATTTCCAGGAGTTCGGCAATGTCCCCGTAGGACAACACCAGGCCGGCGGGAATCAGCCCCGCCACCTCGTACACCGCCTCAGCAAAGTCCCCGCGCATGAATTCCAGCCTAGCCGGAGGAACCTCCCCGAAAATGTCATAGCCGACCGATAGCGTCTTGAGGTATGGACAGTTGGCACCACCACCCACGCGCAGCATTTGACCTCGAAACCACCGGACGCGATCCGCAGCAGGCACGGATCGTGACCGCCTCGATCCTGCTTGTCGACGGCGACGGGGCGGTGCTGGAACAGCACGAGTGGATGGCTGACCCCGGCGTCGAGATTCCCGCCGAAGCCGCAGCCATCCACGGGGTCAGTACCGAACGAGCCCGCCGGGACGGTCACCCGATACAGCAGGTTGTTGGCCAGATCTCGGCAGTCCTCGGGCGGCTGTTCGCGGCGGGCATCCCGGTGCTCGCCTTCAACGCCCGCTATGACTTCACTGTGCTGGCCCGCGAAGGCTCACGTCACGGCGTGGAAGTGCCCCTTCCGTTCCCCGTGCTGGATCCCTACATCATGGACAAACAGGCGGATCGCTTCCGTCGCGGCAAACGGACCCTGACGGCCATGTGCGAGCACTATGGGGTGCCGTTTCAGAACGCCCACACCTCGGCCGCCGATGTGCTGGCCACGCTGCAGGTGGCAGCGGTCCTGGCTGTTCGTTTCCCCCACCTGCAACACCCGGCTGATGCGCTGCACGCATCGCAGGTGGTGTGGGCGGCGCGACAGGCTGAAAGCTTCCAGGAGTACCTCCGCCGCGAGAACCCGTCGGCAGTCGTCGAAGGGCGCTGGCCGGCGATCGCCTCCTAGCCACCGGGCCCCGTCGTCCCCACTTCGCCGCACCACCACCCGAGGCCCATCGAAGATTCTTCGAGGATAGGGACCCAGATCCCCCATCGACGGCGTCAGCGTGATGCGTAGCACTAAAGTTCAGTCACATCTTTCATGCGTGTGAAGATGGCTTGGGCGCTGGCCAGCGCGCCCGCCACCGGGATCCCAACAGGTCCTGGGGCGCACCTGCAACCGTGAGGGCCAATGATCACCGTCTCCGACCTGCGCAAGACCTACCGGCAGGGCACCCGCACCATCACCGCCCTGGACGGCGTTTCCCTGACAGTGCCGCGAGGGTCGATCCACGGCATCATCGGGCACTCCGGTGCCGGAAAGTCCACGCTCGTCCGGTGTCTTACCCTCCTCGACCGTCCCACCTCCGGCTCGGTGACGATCGACGGCCGGGAACTCACCGCGGTCCACGATTCCCAGATTCGCACCGCCCGACGCCGGATCGGCATGGTGTTCCAGCATGCAAACCTGCTGGATTCGCGGACAGCCGCCCAGAATGTGGCCCATCCGCTGGAGCTGGTGAAGACTCCGAAGGCCGAAATCGCCAGCACCGTGGCACGGCTCCTGGATCTGGTGGGCCTGGCCGGTTTCGCCGATGCCTACCCCTCACAACTTTCCGGCGGCCAGAAACAGCGGGTCGGGATTGCGCGCGCCCTGGCCTCCGACCCGGATGTGCTGCTCTGCGACGAGCCCACCTCAGCCCTCGATCCGACGACCACCGATGACATCCTGGACCTGATCCACAATCTCACCGACACCCTCGGGCTGACTGTGCTGATCATCACCCACGAGATGAATGTCGTAAAGCGGATCTGCGATTCGGTCTCCCTGCTTGAGGATGGACGCGTCGTGGAGCACGGCCAACTGCGGGACGTCGCCGCCCAGCTTGATGGAAAGCTGTCGCAGGCCCTCCTGCCGTTACCGGCGCACCGGCCGGGTGACCGGCCAGTGCTTGAACTGCTGCTAGCCGGTGAGGTCGCCTCCGGGCCCGTACTGTCCGATCTTGGCCGCCAGTTCGATCAGAGGATCAATGTGCTGGCCGGGAGTGTGGAGACGCTTGCAGACAGCCGGTTTGGCCGGCTCCGCATTGAAGTCGGGGAACTGGCGCCCATCGACGAGATGCTCGAGTACCTGCAGTCCCAGGGCGTCTCGGCGAAGGTGGCGTAATGGAATTTTTTGATCAGCTGTTCACCAACCCGGGCATTACCCGCGCGTTGCCCGAGGAATTTGCAGCGACCCTGCAGATGGTCGGCATCTCAGGGTTCTTCACCCTGTTGATCGGGCTACCCCTGGGTGTCTTCCTTTCCGCCAGCGCCCCCGACGGGCTGCGGCCGATGCCCCTGACCAATAAGGTGATCAGCGGCGTCGTCGTCAACATCACCCGTTCCATTCCGTTCGCCATCCTGATGGTGTCCCTGATCCCGCTGGCCCGGCTCCTGACCGGCACCTCGATCGGGCCGGTCGCGGCGTCAGTATCGTTGAGCATCGGAGCCATCCCGTTCTTCGCACGCCTGGTCGAAACGTCGCTGAGGGATGTGAGCAGCGGAAAGATCGATGCCGCGCTCGTGATGGGGTCTACCCGGATGCAGGTGGTGAGCAAGGTCCTGCTTCGTGAGGCGCTTCCTGGCCTGATTGCCGCATTCACCACCACGCTGGTCACCCTGGTCGGCTATTCAGCGATGGCAGGGATCATCGGTGGTGGCGGGCTGGGACGGCTGGCCTACAACTACGGCCTGCAACGGTTCGACACCACGGTCATGGTGGTGGTGATCGTCATCATCGTGCTCATTGTGCAGGCCATCCAGCTTGCCGGCGACGCAGCCGCGCGCCGCGTTGATCATCGCTCGGCCGCGACTGCGGGAAGCGGCAGGCGGCTCCGCCGTCGGGCCGCTGTCCAGGTGGTCGGCAGCTAGCCCACCCGGTCACGAATCTTTTTTGCACGTCATCTCGAAAGGAAACCAACTCTGTTGCGCAAGCTACTTACCCTCACCATTACCGGTGTCGCTGCTTCCCTGGCCCTGAGCGCCTGTGGAGGGTCAGCCGATACCGAGGTCGTCTCCTCGCTGGACCCGGCAAACCCTCAGACCATCACCGTCGGCGCGAGCCCGCAACCCCACGCCCGGATCCTCGAATTTGTCGACGAGAACCTCGCCGAGGACGCAGGGCTCGACCTGGAGATCACCGAGTTCGACGACTACACGACCCCCAATATCGCGCTCAGCGACGGGGATCTGGATGCCAACTATTTCCAGCACCTGCCGTACTTTGAGAGCCAGGTCGAGGGCCAGGGCTACGAGTTCGCCCATGGTGAGGGTGTCCACATCGAACCGTACGCCGCTTTTTCGGAGCAGCACGGGGACGTCGCTGAGATCCCCGAGGGTGGACGTATTGCGATCACCAACGATCCATCCAACCAGGCCCGCGCGCTGACCCTGCTGCAGGATGCCGGGCTGCTGGAGGACATTGCCGAGGACGCGTCAGTGCTCGCGCTGTCCGACGAGCAGAACCCGATGGGCCTGGAGTTTATCGAGAACCAGCCGGAGTTGCTGCTGAACGACCTGCAGGATCCCAGCGTTGACCTGGCAATCATCAATGGGAACTACATCCTCGACGCCGGGCTGAGCACCACTGATGCACTGGTGGTGGAGTCGCTGGACGGCAACCCGTACGCAAACTTCCTGGCGTGGAACACCGCGTCGGAGGGCGACGCGCGGATCGACAAGCTGGAGGAACTCCTGCACTCCCCCGAGGTCAAGGCCTACATTGAGGAACAGTGGCCGAGCGGCGACGTCGCACCGGCTTCCTAGACAGGGCCTTCGCCAAAGAACCCCGCACCCAGAGCGCTCATCGTCTCGGTGCGGGGTTCTTTGGTGTCTGCGTCAGCTTCAGCTCTCCGGCGTCGCACGCGCAGCGGCCGCCGCGGCGGCGGGCAGAGCATCGTAGATCCGGTTCAGGGCGGCGTCGTCGTGCGCCGAGGACAGGAACCAGGCCTCGAACACCGACGGCGGCAGGTAGACACCGGAGTCCAGCATTGAGTGGAAGAACGGAGCGTACCGGTAGGCCTCCTGCGCCAGCGCGTCAGCGTAGTTGTGCACACCGCCCGACGACGTACCGAAGGCCACGCTGAACAGGTTACCGGCACGCTGGATGGAGTGATCTACCCCGGCCCGGTCCAGTTCGGTGGACAGTGCCGTCGAGAGGGCCAACGACGCGGAGTCGATCTGCCGGTAGACCTCCGGCGTCGCGGCGGTCAGCTGGGCGACTCCGGCGGCCATCGCCAGCGGGTTGCCCGACAGCGTGCCAGCCTGGTAGACGGGGCCGAGCGGGGCGAGGTGATTCATCACCTCTTCGCGGCCGCCAAGGGCCGCAGCGGGGAGTCCGCCACCGATCACCTTTCCGAAGGTCAGCAGGTCGGGGGTCCAGGCCTCGGCGGTGTCGGCCGCGCCACCGGTGAGGCCCCAGTACCCGCCCGGACCCACCCGGAATCCGGTGAGAACCTCGTCGACAATGAGTAGCGCGCCATGCGCTGCGGTGATCCTGGCAAGGCCGGCATTGAAGCCGGGGCCCGGCGTGACGACACCCATGTTGGCCGGTGCTGCCTCGGTGATGACCGCGGCGATTGAATCCCCGTGGTCGGCGAACGCCGCCTCAACGGCGGCAAGGTCGTTGTAGGGCAGGACGAGTGTCTCGGCTGCGGTGGCCGCGGTGACCCCGGCCGAGCCGGGCAACGCCAGGGTGGCGACGCCGGACCCAGCGGCGGCCAGCAGCGAGTCCAGGTGACCGTGATAGCACCCGGCGAACTTCACAATAAGGTTGCGTCCGGTGTAGCCGCGGGCCAGCCGAACAGCGGTCATGGTGGCTTCGGTGCCGGTGGAGACCATCCGCAACCGTTCCACGGCGGGCACCCGATTCTGCACCAGCTGCGCGAGGTCAGCCTCGGCCGGGGTCGAAGCTCCAAAGGATAGACCGTTGTCGGCGGCGCGGTGCACCGCATCCAACACCGCCGGGTGGCCGTGTCCGAGCAGCGCTGGCCCCCACGAGCAGACCAGGTCGACGTATTCTGTGCCGTCGGCGTCGATCACGTGCGGGCCCTTCGCGGAGACCAGGAAGCGGGGGGTGCCGCCGACGGACCCGAAGGCCCTGACTGGCGAGTTCACACCACCCGGCATGAGGGTCTGCGCGCGGGCGAAGAGATCTTCTGAAACGGTCATGAGTGTTGCTCCTTCAGCCAGCCGGCAAGTTCGGCGGCCCAGTAGGTCAAAATGATGTTTGCCCCGGCGCGTTTGATGCCGAGGACCGATTCTTCGATGGCCCGGCGGCGGTCGATCCACCCGTTGGCTGCGGCGGCTTCGATCATGGCGTACTCGCCGGAGATCTGGTAGGCCCCGACCGGCACCGGGGAGAGCGCAGCGACGTCGGCCAGGATGTCGAGGTAGCTCATGGCCGGTTTGACCATCACCATGTCAGCACCCTCTTCGAGGTCCAACTCGACCTCGAGGAGTGCCTCGCGGCGGTTGGCGGCATCCATCTGGTAGGTGCGCCGGTCGCCCTGTAGCTGGGAGTCCACGGCTTCCCGGAACGGGCCGTAGAACGCCGAAGCGTATTTGGCGGCGTAGGCCAGGACGGCCGTCTCCTGATGTCCCGCCTCCTCGAGGGCCTGCCGGATGACCGCGACCTGGCCGTCCATCATCCCCGACGGCCCCAAGACGTGGGCACCGGCGTCCGCCTGGGCGACGGCCATCTCGGCGTAGACGGCGAGCGTCGCGTCGTTGTCGACAGTGCCGTCAGCGGCCAGGACACCGCAGTGCCCGTGATCGGTGAATTCATCCAGGCACACGTCACTCATGATCACGAGATCATCGCCCACCTCGGCGCGGACATCGGCGATCGCCCGGTTCAGCACGCCGTCCGGATCCAGGCCAGCGCTGCCGGTCGCATCGCGGTGCGCGGGAACACCGAACAGCATGATTCCGCCAACGCCCAATCCGACAGCTTCCGCTGCGGCGCGCTTCAGGGAGTCGGTGGTGTGCTGTACTACCCCGGGCATCGACGAAATAGGGTGGGGGCTGGTGAGGCCCTCCCTGACAAAGGCTGGCAGCACCAGCTCGGCGGGGCTGAGGCGGTGCTCGGCGGTCAGGCGGCGCAGCGCCGGCGTAGTCCGCAACCGACGGGGCCGGTGTTGGGGGAAACTCATGGTGCTCCTTCTCTCTTGCACTTAGCCTGTCACGATTGGAAGTGGTCCCGCGATGGCGACGGCGACGGCGTCGGCGATTCCCGCGGGGGTCGGCTCGACGGCCACGGAAGCGACGGGGATGCCCCACCGCACCGCTTCCGCAGCTGTGCTGGCACCGATCATGACGGCGGCGAGCCCGGCCGGAAAATCCTTACCGCTGGGTCCGGGACGTTGCTCGCTCAACCTGCGGACGGTGCTCGGTGAGGTGAACACCACCGCGTCGACTGCACCGTCGGCCACGGCCGCCCAAAAACCCGCCGGATCCAACTCGGTCTCGGTTGACGCCGGTCGCGGCACGCCCCGTTCGGAGGCCAGCGAAATCTCGGTGGTCAGCCGCTGTGCAGCCACCGCCGGGTAAGCGACCGTTCGGTAGGCAATGACCCGGAGCACATCCCAGCCCTGTTCCCTGAGCGAACGCTCCAGGGTGTCAGCCGCGAGGTCGGCCTGCGGGACCAGGACACGGCCGACGGGTGGCAGCATGCCCAGGGCGACGGCCAGCCCGGACGCCGAGCTCTCCTGGCCGGACCGCCCGGGCACCAGATCCACCCGGTAGCCTTCGGCTGCCAGGGCACTGGCGGTGGCCTCCCCGACTGCAGCAATGCGGGTGTGGCGGGGAATCCCACCGGGGAGATCCAAACCGAGGTGGGCCGAGCGCTGTTTCAGGGCGCGGACCGTGGTGCTGCTCGTCACGATGAGCCAGTGATACCCGCCCTCGCGCAGGCTACCCAGGGCGGCATCAAGCGGTGCGGTGTCCTGGGGAATTTCGAAGTCAATAAGCGGCAGCAGCTTCACCGTCGCCCCCCGGGAGGTCAGTTCCCCAACGATCGGCCCTGCCTGGTCTGCCCCGCGCAGCAACACAGTGCTGACACCATCAAGCGGCAGCGCACCGGAGGCCGGGGCTGGGATCATTGAGCGGTCAACGGCGCGATGGTGGCGGCGCCCGCAGCGAGCAGGTCCTCGGCGAGCCCCACACCCAGCGCGTCGGCGCCGTCAACGGACAGGTCCCGTCCCGAGCGCGCCAGACGGAGCAGTTTCGTCCCGTCGAGGCTGCACACCACTGCCTGCAGGGCGAGGACCCCGTCGTTGACGGTGGCGAGCGCCCCGATGGGGGCACTACACCCCGCCTCGAGCCGGCGCAGGACGGCCCGCTCTGCGGTGACCGCCAACCGGGTCCGGGTGTGGTCGTAGTCGTGCAGGGCCGCGGCGAACGGTGAATCCCCGGCGTCGCCGGTCCGGCATTCGACGGCCAGGGCACCCTGGCCGGGTGCCGGCAACATGACGGCCGGGTCGATGAGTTCGGTGATGTGGGAATCGCGGCCGAGTCGGAGCAGCCCGGCGGCTGCGAGTACCACGGCGTCCAGGTCCCCGGGTCCCGATTCGCTCAGCCCAGCCACCCGGGCCAGCCGGGTATCCACGTTGCCGCGGATGTCGATGACGTCCAGGCCCGGCCGGGCGGCCCGCAACTGTGCCGCCCGGCGGGGCGACCCGGTTCCCACGGTGGCGCCGTCGGGCAGGGTGGCCAGGGTCAGTCCGTCGCGGGCGCACAGCGCGTCCCGGGTGTCGGAGCGTTCCGGAATGGCAGCTACCGTCAACCCGTCGGCAAGGGTGGTTGGCAGATCCTTCAGGGAGTGGACCGCAAGGTCACAGCGGTCAGCGAGCAGCGCGTCCCGGAGCGCGGCGACGAACACCCCGGTCCCGCCGATCTGGGTGAGCGATCCCTTGTGGACGTCCCCTTCGGTACGGATCCGGACCAGTTCGTGCTGCGCTCCGCTCAGGTCGCTGATCCGCTCGGCGACCGTGGTGGTCTGGGTGAGCGCCAGCGCGCTGGCGCGGGTGCCTACCCGGAGCGGCTGGGTCACGCGCCCGGCACCGCCCCCGGTACACCGACCGTCGAGTCGGCGGCGGACACCGTGGGCTTGGGCCCCCGGCGGTTGGCGCAGCAGTTGGGCCGGCACACGTCAAACCAGGGTCCCAGGTTCGTTGCGGCGGGCCGTTCGGTGATGTTGTTGTCGACGGTCCGTTCGCAGATCAGGTCTACCAGACCGGCGACGAACTTCTCGTGGGTTCCCGGGGTCGGCACCCGCTCAGCGAGGACGCCCAGATCGGCGCAGGTCTCCAGGGCCTCCGTGTCGAGGTCCCATTTCACTTCCATGTGGTCGCTGACGAATCCGAGAGGCACGATCACGACGCCCTTGGTGCCAGCAGCGGCGAGGTCCTTGATGGCGTCGTTGATGTCCGGCTCAAGCCACGGCACATGGGGCGCTCCGGAGCGCGACTGGTACACCAGCGACCAGTCGACGTTGGCCGACGTCGGGATGCGGTCCAGAACCGCCTGCGCGGTGGCCAGGTGCTGGGCCACGTAGGCACCCTCGGCATAGGCGGGGCCGCCGTCGGCTTCGCCGTTGACCCGGGGTCCGGCGGCGTCGGCGTCACCGGTGGGAATCGAATGGGTCGCGAACAGGATGTGGATCGGCGCATCGGCCTCCCCGCTGTCGGCGAGCTTCCGGCGCAGCGCGGCCAGGCCATCGGTCACCCCTTCAACGAAGGGCTCAACGAAGCCGGGGTGGTCGAAGTACTGCCGGACCTTGTCCACCTCGAGCTTCCCGTCGAGGCCGGTTTCCACCAGGGCCATCCCCAAGTCTTCGCGGTACTGGCGGCAGCTGGAGTAACAGGAGTAGGCGCTGGTGGTGACGGTCAGCACGCGGCGGTGGCCGGCGTCGTACGCCTCCTGCAGCGTGTCAGCGATGAACGGGGCCCAGTTGCGGTTGCCCCAGAACACCGGCAGGTCGATCCCGCGGCTGGCCAGTTCGGCCTCCATCGCCGCTTTCAGCGCACGGTTCTGCGCGTTGATCGGGCTGATGCCGCCGTTGGCACGGTAGTGGTGCGAGACCTCTTCGAGCCGTTCGTCGGGGATACCGCGGCCCCGGGTCACGTTCCGGAGGAACGGAATGACATCTTCCTGGCCTTCGGGTCCGCCGAAGGAGGCGAGCACAATAGCGTCGTAGTCCTTCGGCGCCATCCTGCCATTGTCGTCAACACCGTCGAGCGGGTGAAATGCCTGTGCGGTCATAGGAGCACCTCTGCAATCCCGGCGGTATCAATCCGCCGTCCGGTATAAAAGGGAATCTCGTCACGAACATGGCGTCTGGCCTCTGTCTCACGCAGGTGGCGCATGAGGTCAACGAGGTCAACCAGTTCGGGTGCTTCAAGGGCCAGGATCCATTCCCAGTCGCCGAGGGCGAACGAGGAGACGGTGTTGGACAGGACCTGCGGGTAGTCGCGGCCCTTTAAGCCGTGGTCGTACAGCATTTCTCGGCGTTCTTCCGATGGCAGGATGTACCAGTCGTAGGAGCGGACAAACGGGTAGACGCAGACCCATTCGGCCGGCGCCACGCCTCGTGAAAAGGCCGGCGAGTGGCTCTTGGAGAATTCGGCAGCCCGGTGGACTCCCATTGCCGACCAGACGATCTCGGCGGCTGCGAACTCGGTGGTCCGACGGATCTTGCGGACCGCTGCCTGCAGCGCTTCGGGCTTGGACCCGTGGAGCCAGACCATGACGTCGGCATCCTCACGCATCGCTGACACGTCATAGAAGCCGCGCAGTGTCACACCGTCAGCGTCGAGGGAGGTGACTACCTCATCGAGAGATCCGGTGGCGGAGGGCTGCGTGACGGCACTGCGTTTGAACACCGTCCACAGGGTGAAGTACTGCTCTACCGCGGCGTCGCCGTCGGTGGCTGTCGAGGAATTCTGCGTGTGCTCCGTGCGGGTTTGCTCACTCATGGTACTAGTCTGCCCCGCCGCAATGAGCAAACCGAAATTCAAAGGTTCTACTGCGCGTAGAAAGTCGCGAACATCACAATGCGGCCACGTTGCCGACCGCTAGGTGAGCCGGTCGGCCAGCGCTGTCGCCCGGACCCGTGCATCGTCGATGACGGCGACCAGGCCGGTGCCCGCCAGCCAGGCACCCGTGATCTCCAGGTTCCGTTCGGCGGCGGCGGCGGCACGAACCCGTGCCACCAGGTCCCGGTGTCCCACCGACGCGTGCGGGAGGGCTCCGTTCCAGCGGACCACCTTCCACCCCACCACGTCGTCATCGGCAATCGGGGTCTCGAGCAGGGCCGACGCGTCGGCGAGCGCCTGCCGGTACAGGCTGTCGTCGTCGGCGAGTTCCTCCCCCACCTGCCCGGCCCTGCCATAGGACAGTCGCAACACGTGCGAGCCCGGCCCTGCCTGGTCGGCCAGCCACTGCCATTTGGCGGTGGCGTGGGTGAGGGCTTTGGCGCTGACGCCCTCGGCCCCGGCAGCCACCAGAACCCCCGTCCCCCGGGGATGCGCGTCGAGTTCCGGGACGTCGACCACGAGGGTCACCAGTGCAACGCCGGGAACGGCCCGGGGACGGTCGGCGAGGAGGCGCGGCAGCGCGTCGCCCAGCAGGTCGACGGCGCCGGGCCCATCCACTGCCATGACGACGGCGTCGGCCTTCACCGTGGACTCCGCGTCGGATTCCGTGCTGGAAACTTCTGCACTGGCGTGATTCGTGCTGGTGGATTCCGTGCTGGTGGAAACGCTCGTCGTGATTGTCCAGCCGGTCCCGGAACGGGCGATGTTGCGCACCTCGCTCCCGGGGCGCAGGTGGACTCCGGCGGCCCGTAATTCGTCGGTCAGCACCCGGGTGAGCTGGGCCATTCCTCCGCTCAGTCCACCAACCGCTGATCCGGCTGGCGCAGCGGCACGCATGGCACCCACTGCGGCACCGAGTGACCCGTGTTTCTTCATCATCTTGCGGAGGCCCGGCGCCACCGAATCGACGTCCAGGTCGTCGGGGTCCGCCGAGAATACTCCGCCGACCACTGGGGCAACGAGGCGGTCGAGGACGTCGACTCCCATGCGGGCGCGCACCACCTCACCGAGGCTGACGCCGTCGTCCTTGTACAGGCTCCCGAGGGGCAGCACCCGGTCAAGGGATGCCCGCAGCGCTCCTGCGCGGCCAATAGCGTTGACAATGTCCGGGTCGAGCACGTCTGCGGGAATACCCAGGATGCCGCTGCGGGGCAACGGCATCGCGCTATGCTGCGGATCCTTCCCGGGGAACTGAATCCAGGCGCCCACCGGGTTGGGCGTGACCAGCAGATCTCCGAGGCCCAGCTCACGTGCCAGCGCCGGGACGGTCTCCGACCGGGTGGAGTAGGACTCGGCACCACTGTCCAGCCGCAGCCCGGCGACCTCATGGTCAGCGACGCAACCGCCGAAACCCGCCGAGCGCTCAAGGACAGTCACGTCCAGGCCCCGCTCCGCCAGCTCGCGGGCAGCGACCAGCCCGGCCATTCCGCCACCGACCACGACGACGGTCCTGGCCGCTGGCTGGCGGGAAACAGTGGTGCGGTGCGGCATGGTTACGGTTCCACCGAGTGGATAAGTTCGACGATGCGCGTCAGAACGGTGGGATCGGTGTCCGGTGGTACCCCGTGGCCGAGGTTCACCACGTGGCCCGGGGCAGCCGACCCTGCCTTGAGGACGTCGAGAACGTGTGCTTCGAGCACCTCCCACGGCGCCGTCAGGAGTGCAGGGTCGATGTTGCCCTGCAGGGGAACCGTGCCGCCGAGGCGCCGGTTGGCCTCGTCGAGCGGTAGCCGGTAGTCCACTCCCACCACGTCCACGCCGACGTCGCGCATGGCGACCAGCAGCTCCGAGGTACCGGTCCCGAAGTGGATGAGGGGTGCGCCGAGACCCCTCACGAACTCGAGGGCACGTCCGGAGGCCGGGGCGACGTGCGCCTGGTAGTCCGCCAGACCGAGGGACCCTGCCCACGAGTCGAACAGTTGCGCCGCGCTGGCGCCGGCTTCCAGCTGGGCCCGGAGGAACTTACCCGACGCATCGGCAGCCCAGCGGGTGAGCGCACCCCAGGTCTCGGGATCGGAGTGCATCATGGTGCGCGGACCCAGGTGGTCGCGGGAGGGTTTGCCCTCGACCATGTAGGCGGCGAGGGTGAACGGCGCACCGGCGAACCCGATCAGGGGGGTGCTGCCGAGTTCAGCGACGGTCAGTGCGACCGCCTGACGGATTGGTTCAAGTGCCTCGTCGGTAAGCTCCGGAAGCGCCGCGACGTCGGCGGCAGTGCGGATCGGGGCGCCGAGCACGGGACCGATCCCCGGGACGATGTCGACGTCGACACCGGCGAGCTTCAGCGGGATGACGATGTCGGAGAAAAAGATGGCCGCATCTGTGTCGTGCCGGCGGACCGGCTGGAGAGTGATCTCCGAGGCCATGGCCGGGTCGAGGCAGGAGTCGAGCATCGCTGTCCCCTCCCGCAGCTTGCGGTATTCAGGGAGGGACCGTCCGGCCTGGCGCATGAACCACACCGGACGACGGCTGGGCCGCTGACCGCGGTAGGCCGAGATCAGAGGCGAGGAAGAAGTCCGGCCATCTACCAGGGGGTGTGCTGCACTCAAAGTCATATCTCGATTGTGCCCAAGTTCAGACGGTTTGGGTTAACCCACCGGTCGCCGACGTTGAGCGGTCCGCCTGCCTCCGCTGGCCACAGCCGATGGAGGGTGGTGAATCTCACCCGCCACGATCACCGAATTGGCGGGGAACTTAGGCATACCTATTGAAGCGCAGGAAGGAGATTTCGCTATGCTGATGGGGCTGTGGTTTTACTATCTTTGGTTGCAACCCATTCCGATGTGGATCTGGAAACCGTCGCCCGACTCAGTGTCGGCGCCGACCAGGTCGCATCCGCTGTGCTCGCTGACGGCCCGGCGGTCTCTGGCGCTGTCACCCTGGCCACGTGCAACCGCCTCGAAATCTATTGCGATGCCCCGTCCACCGATGATGTGGAGGCTGCACGCTCCACCGTCATCGCCCGCATCAGCGGACTGTCGGGCCTGCCCGAAAGCTGGGTCTCCTCGGCCTTCACTACCCGTACGGGCGAGGACGTTGCCCGCCACCTCTTCGCCGTCGGGGCGGGTCTTGACTCTGCTGTCGTCGGGGAACGGGAAATCGCCGGCCAGGTGCGACGGGCATTGATCGAATCCCAGGCTAACGGGACCACCAGCGGACCGTTGGTTCAGCTCTTCCAGGAAGCTTCCCGCACCGCGAAGGACGTCGGCGCGCAGACAGCGCTGGGTAGCCAGGGCCGCTCCATCGTGTCGGTAGCCCTCGAGCTGGCGGCGGACCTGTCACTGACCCGCGAGTTTACTGACAAGTCAGTGGTGGTGTTCGGCACCGGGGCCTACGCCGGTGCGACCATGGCACTGCTGAAGGAGAAAGGCTGCACCAGCGTCTCGGTCTACTCCTCCTCCGATCGCGCCGAAACCTTCGTCTCCACCCGGGGCGGGGTCGCGCTGACCTCCGAAACACTTCCGGCCGCGCTGGCCGACGCCGACATCGTCGTGGGCTGCAGCGGCAGCGATAACCGGGTTGGGGCCGACGACGTCGAACGGGTGCGGGCCGGCGTCGACAAGCCCCTGATCATCGTCGACCTCGCGCTGAGCCATGATTTCGACCCGGCCGTCGGGTCCCTGCACAACGTTGAACTGATCACCCTTGAATCGGTCCGGGCTGCGGCACCCAGCGAGCAGGCAGCGGCCCTCGGCCAGGCAAGCACCCTCGTCATCGACGCCGCAAAGAACTTCCAGGACCGTCAGGACTCACGCGCAATGGACACCGCCATTGTCGCGCTCCGGAAGCACACGCAGCAGGTACTGGAATCCGAGATGCAGAAGGTCCGGGCCCAGCACGGGTGCACGGCGGCCGCTGAGGAAGTGGAGTTCGCTCTGCGCCGGATGGTCCGCCAACTGTTGCACGTGCCGACGGTCCGCGCCCGGGAACTGGCCGCTGACGGCCGCCAACAGGATTACGCCGCAGCGCTGGAAGCGTTGTACGGCATCAATCTGGATGCCCCGGCCGACCAGTCAGGCGACGCCGGTTGCCCGGTGAGGCAGGATCCACCCGCCACCGGCACTGGATAACCGCACCCCTATCTAGTAGACCGGCTTCTCCGGCTCAATCTGTTTGACCCACTCCAGGATTCCGCCGTCCACGTTGTAGACCCGCGAATGTCCCTCGGTCCGCAGGTGCCGGACTACGTCCGCCGATCGACCACCCGCTTTGCAGTGCACGTAGACGTCCCGGTCCGCGCTGACCGTGAGTTCGCCAGAGAGCACCGAGTTCTTGGGCATGAGGGTAGCGCCGTCGATATGGACGATGTGGTATTCGCCCGGTTCCCTGACGTCGATCAGGTCGAAGTCACGCTGCCCGCTCCCCCGCTCGCGCAACAGCTGCTCCAGTTCGGTGACGCTTACCGACGGTATGGGGTTCTCCGACGCCGCATCGCCGGTCGCGTCGCCGACGGCCGGCAGGCCACAGAACGCCTGGTAGTCCATCAACTCGGTGACCGGCACCGCGTCGGGATCGCGGCGGACCCGCACCTCACGCCAGCTCATCTCCAGTGCATCGAAGATCAGCACCCTGCCCAGCAGCGGAACCCCCGTGCCCGTGATGAGTTTGATTGCCTCATTGACCATGACCGAGCCGATCTGGGCGCACAGGACACCGAGCACCCCGCCCTCGGCGCAGGACGGAACGGATCCGGGCGGCGGCGCATCCGGGTACAGGTCACGGTAGCTGGGGCCGTGTTTGGCCCAGAACACACTCACCTGACCGTCGAACCGAAGAATGGAACCCCAGACATAGGGCTTTCCCAGGATCTCTGCGGCGTCGTTCACCAGGTAGCGGGTGGCAAAGTTGTCGGTGCCATCCAGGATCAGGTCATAGCCGGAGAAAATGTCCACCGCGTTGCTGTTGTCCAGCCGCACCTCGTGCTTGACGACGGTGACCAACGGATTCAATTCGGCGATGCGCTGTGCGGCCGACTCCGCTTTCGACTGACCGACGTTCGAGACCCCGTGGATGATCTGGCGTTGCAGGTTGGAAAGGTCGACGACGTCGTCGTCGACAATCCCGAGGGTCCCCACCCCGGCGGCGGCGAGGTACAGCAGCGCTGGGGAGCCCAGGCCTCCCGCGCCGATGACCAGCACCCGGGCGTTCTTCAGTCGCTGCTGCGCGGTCATCCCGAACTCGGGGATGATCAGGTGGCGGGAATAGCGCTCGGTCTCTTCCTTGGTCAGCGTGGCATCCGGGCCGACCAGGGGGGCCAGAGCCTGGCCGTTTGTGCTCATGCCTTAAATGTATGCCCGGCAAACTCCCGGGGGCCAGTCGCGCGACCAACGAGGTTACCCGCGGGTAAACTGGAGGCTACCCTCCCCGGCCCCACCGCGGGACGCACCTCGACCGAAAGCCAGACGAACTGTGAGCGCAGAAGTACCGACAGGCGGCAAATCGACGCGCCTACCGCGGGATGAGCGACGACGCCAACTGCTGAGCGCCGCCCACGAAGTGTTTGTCGCCAACGGGTATCACGGTGCGGCGATGGACGAGATCGCAGAGGTGGCGAAAGTCAGCAAACCGGTGCTGTACCAGCACTTTCCGGGGAAGCGGGAGCTATACCTGGCATTGCTGGAGAGCCACCTCGCCGAGCTGACCGCCCTGCTGGTGGAGGCTCTGCAGTCCACCACCGACAACAAGCTCCGGGTCCACGCCACGATGCGGGCCTACTTCCAGTTCATCGCCCAGGACAGCCAGGCCCACCGGCTGGTCTTCGAATCCGACCTGTTCAACGACCCTGATGTCAGCGGCAAACTCGAAGAGTTCAACGCCCGGTTTGCCGACGCGATCGCCGGCGTGATCGCCGAGGACACCCGCCTGTCCCACCTGGAAGCGACCCTGCTGGGGCACGGTCTGGCCGGGATGGCACAGGTCAGCGCGCGCTACTGGCTTGAGACAGACGGCAGCATGGACATCGATGTGGCAAGCGAGCTGATTTACCGTTTAGCTTGGCGCGGAATCAGTCGCTTCCCCAAGGAAATCTAGAGTAAGTTCCAGTGAGGGCAAGCAATAACCACCCACTTACCGCTATAGCAGGAGGAACCGCCATGGAAATCAAGATTGGTATCCAGAACGTCAACCGGGAAATTGTTCTCGAGTCCGAACAGACCGCCGACGAGGTTGCGGACATTGTGGCGAAGGCGATGAACGGCGGCGCTGAGCTCCGGCTGGCAGACAGCAAGGGCCGCCACGTCATTGTCCCGGCAAACGTTCTCGGCTACGTGGAAATCGGCGCCGAAGAGTCGCGTCGGGTAGGTTTCGGGGCCCTCTAGGGAACGGTCCACAGGGACCATAGGCGGGGTCGGGCATGGTAACGCTCCTGGCGGTCACCCTGGTGACGCTGGTGCTCGGCCTTGCCGTGCGGTTCGCCAACCGGCACCATCAGCACTACAACACGTTGCTGCTACCGGTCGTTGCCCTCGCCTCGGGACTGGCGGCCTGGGTGATCGTGCAGTTCACCGGGCTCGGCTACAACCCGGATCTGTTCTGGCTCAGCTGGCTGCTGCCGATCCTATGCTCCGCCGTGATCACCATTGGCGTCGCGTGGTGGCTCGGCCAGCACCGGGAGGCAGCCGAGGCCGCAGCGCTCCGGAAAGTGTCCGATGACTAGAGCCCGGGTTGCCCCGCACCGCCGGCGGACCTTGCCCTGTAGGCTCACACCATGAGCGTTACACCCGAGCTGGCACTTTCACTCGACAACCGCTTCGTGCGGGAACTGCCCGAGTTGGCGGTTCCCTGGCAGGCTGAGACTACGCCTGAACCCCGGTTGCTCGTCCTGAACGAACCTCTCGCTACGCAGTTGGGGTTCGACGTCTCTGCACTGCGCACACCCGGGGGCCTCGGGCTCCTGACGGGTAACGAGGTGCCCGAAGGTGCAACCCCGGTGGCGCAAGGCTACGCCGGGCACCAATTCGGGGGGTTCTCTCCTCGTCTCGGTGATGGTCGGGCGCTCCTGCTCGGGGAACTCACTGACCCCAGCGGCCACTGCTACGACCTCCACCTCAAGGGGTCGGGGCGCACGCCCTTCGCCCGCGGCGGCGACGGGCTGGCCGCTGTCGGACCGATGCTCCGTGAATACATCGTCAGCGAAGCTATGCACGCCCTCGGTATTCCAACGACCCGATCCCTTGCCGTGGTGGCGACCGGACAATCCGTCCGCAGGGAGACGCTCCTGCCCGGTGCCGTGCTGGCCCGGGTGGCGGCCAGCCATCTGCGGGTAGGCAGCTTCCAGTACGTCCAGACAATGGGCGACGTCGACCTCCTCCGCCGCCTCGCCGATCACGCGATCAGCCGCCACTATCCCGAGGCCGCGATCGCCGCCAACCCCTATCTCGCTCTGTTCGAGGCAGTCCAGGCCGCCCAGGCTTCCCTGGTGGCCCAATGGATGCTCGTCGGGTTTGTCCACGGGGTAATGAATACGGACAACATGACCATTTCCGGGGAGTCGATTGACTACGGACCGTGCGCGTTCATGGACGGGTTTGATCCCGGAGCAGTGTTCAGCTCCATTGACGACGCCGGTCGCTACGCCTACGCCAACCAACCGGTGGTTGCCGAATGGAACCTGGCCAGGCTCGCCGAGGCGTTGCTGCCCCTCCTGGACGATGACCAGGAGCAGGCCGTCGCATTGGCCACCGAATCCCTCGGCCGGTTCCGTGATCAGTACGGTGCAGCGTGGTCAGCCGGGATGAAGTCCAAACTGGGGTTCGCCGCCGACCATGCTGATTCGGTGGTGCTGCCGCTGGTGGATCAGCTCCTGGCCCTGCTGCAGGACTCTCGCGCCGACTACACCTCCTTCTTCCGGTCCCTCGGGGCTGCGGCACGGGGCGACGCCGGTCCGGTACACGCCCTGTTTGAGGGCGACCAGCAGGGTCTGGATGAGTGGCTGAACCGCTGGCTCGCTCTGGGTCCGGATTCCGCAGCGATGGATCGGACCAATCCCGTCTATATCCCCCGCAACCATCTGGTGGAGGAAGCTCTCGCGGCGGCGACGGACGGCGATTTGGAGCCACTCGGACGCCTCCTGGAAGCGGTCACCGCGCCTTTTGACAGCCGCCCCGGACTGGAACGCTACGCTACCGGCGCACCTGAGGACTTCGGAACCTACCGGACCTTCTGCGGCACGTAGGTTTCACAGTCCCGTCCCGCAATCCTGCGACCCAGTTTCACCCGATGGTCATCCCCATGCTGTTCGTTCACCGCTTTGATCGTGCCTTTGGGCGAGGTGAATTCGGCAAGCACTCTGTCAGTATCGGGGATGTTGGGCCGCACCGGGTTCAAGCCGCTCCGGGTTGAGGGCTTCCGCGTTTCCGTATCCGTCGGCGTCGGATACCTAGCGTGACGGATTCGAGCCGAATAGCTGGTTTGGCTCTCCCCGGCTCGGCGCCAGCTCGAGCTCCAATTCCAGCTCCAGCTCCAGCTCCAGCTCCAGCTCCAGCTCCAGGCAATGGTGGTGCGGTGGAGTGGTAGGTGTGGCCGGTGGGGGTGGTGGTTTTGAGCTGATGTCTCGGTCCGGGTGCGGGGGCTACAGTCCAGCCGGGGTGTTCTTTGGTGTGGTTGCACGCTTCGCAGAGTCCTGCCCCGTTCGTGATCGATGTCGGTCCTCCCGGGTGCCACGGGATGATGTGGTCGATGTGGCGGATCGGTGCGTCGCAGTACGAGGTCCGGCAGGTGTCATCCCGGGCGGTGATAAACCGGCGTTGCGCTTTCGTAAAGAGCCGGGCCGTGGAATCCATCGCCACCAAATCCCCGGTCGATGGTGCCGTGTAGAGGCGACGTAACCAGACGTCGAAAGCCGAACCTCCTTGCCCCGACCGGCTTTGATCCTTCCGGCCAGTGCCAGTGCCGCCAGCTGGTCCTGACCCGGTCGAATCTGCTGGGCTGGTTTGGCCGGTCAGATTGTCCTGGCTGGTTGCTGGGCTGATCCGACTGCCCTCGCCGGTTAGTGGGCCGGCCGGATTGTCCTGGCTGTTTGCTCGGCTGGTTGCTGGGCTGGTCGGTGTTCCTGCCTGGAGGAGGTTGCGTGCCCAGCTGGAGGGGACGATGCCGTAGCCGGGGATCCTGGCTGGTTCGCTGTCGCCCTGGAAGAGGGCACGGTCGGTCATGATGAGCTGCAACTCGACCCGGCTGATCCCACCGGGGACACCGGTGACGCGTTCAACGAGGGTATCGGCCATCACCTGACCCCGAGACCTCGGGTCACCGGTACCCCGGACCGTGTCAGCGTGACGCGTCAACACAGCGTAGGTCGCGACGGCCTCCTTCACCGGGAGCAACGCTGTCAGGTAGGCCATGGTGTCCGGTGCCGAGGGTGTCAGATTGATTGTGTAAGGGATGCGGTTGCTGATTGATTGGAGAATCATTGTGACGATGACTGAACACGAATCACCGAGCGCGGAGG